>JALGVQ010000118.1 GCA_025774615.1 bacterium | reverse complement strand
GGTGTCTCCACCACGTACAAGATTCCCTTCGGGATCGATGAGCATCTCGAAATATCCGAGAGTTCCAAACGGATCGAACGATCGGCCGCTACCATCGAATACCAGCGGAAAGGGTAGCCGTCTGCCGTTCCAATAGCGCTCGGAGATACCGCCCGGACCGTAGAGAAGCGGTTCGAGATCCTTGAGGTCCGACACCTCGGGGTGCTGTGTATGCACGATTACGATGGCGAACTCATCCCGCCGGTCATGGTATTGCTCATACAGGTCGATCATCGCAGGCAGACTGCTGCGAACGCACTCCTTTCACGTATACGCAAAGTAGTAGGCCAGCACCCACCGGCCTCGATAGTCCCGGTAACTGATATCAGCTTCTGCCCCCTCGACATCGGTGGCCTGCAGGTCGGGAGGATACTTCCCATAGAAGGAGGCGATCGGTGTCACGCCGAAATCGAGTTCTCCAAGATCGAGGTCTTCTCCCGACTTCACGGTGAATGATCCGTTCTCGCGACGGAACTCGATACCGTGAGTATAGAGGTTGTAGTCATACGATCCGGGCGGCAGGAGTATCCGGAACGATGCCGCCACGCCGGTCTCTTCATGGACGAGGGTCGAAGGGAGATAGCCGGGGATCGGAACCATGATGGAGACGTAGCTGTACTCCGGTCGCTCATCAAAGAAGCAACAGACGATTCTTCCACGTACCGGAACAAGTGGTGTGAGCTGGATGATGATCTCATCATCGGCGGTCAGAACGACAACCATGCCCCCGGTCTGCTGCTCACGGTCAACAGCCATGATGGCGGCCGGGCGACCGGTGAACGGAATACCGGAAAAGCTCCCGTTCTCATCCGAAACACTCACCGAATCCGCGACCAGTCTCTCATCGGTCATGTACCAGTCAAAGCCGACACTGACCCCGACTGCCGGTCTGCCATCAGCATCCACCACTCGGCCGCTGAGGGAGAGGACCTCCTGGTCGACATACAGGTCGATCCCGGTTGAGATACCGGCTGTGGCATCGGCTGAGACACCAGCCGGGGGTGCAGACGCAAGGAGCGCACATATCACGATCACCATCATTCTGGAATCCTCTCGTTGGCGCTTATCATAATCCTCCGTCCGATATCGACGCTACCACGAGTCACATATCAGCACGTATTCAGGCAGCCTTCTTACCCTCACCCGCTCCCTCTATCATTTTAGGGTAACAACCTCCTGTTTCTGACCGTAGAACAGATGTATTGCTGATGCAGCGGCAGCTCGATTCGCTGCTGCCTGACCAGGAGGCCTTATGAAACAGGATCCGATGGAGCTCGTTCAGGGGACACTGGACATGCTCATCCTGAAAGCTCTGATCTGGGGACCGAAGCACGGCTGGGATATCCTCTGCTGGCTCCGTGACACTTCAGAAGGTGAGATCGCCATCGAAGAGGGAGCCATCTATCCGGCGCTCTACCGTATCGAGGACCGGGGATACATACAGGCGAACTGGGGATTATCAGAGAACAACCGTCGAGCAAAATATTACCGGCTGACCGAGAAAGGCCGCCTGGAACTCACCTCCCGGACCACTACCTGGAGCCGCTACGTCCGGGTACTCGCACGGATATTGGCGACCTGATGGCCGAGCAGAACAGGATACGCCGCGCCTGGCGCTTGATGCTCCGTCGCAGCGATGTCGACCGGGCAGTCTCCGAGGAATTGACCTTCCACCTGGAGATGAGCGTGAAACGGATAGTGGATGAAGAAGGCCTGTCGCCAGAAGAGGCCAGAGAGGAAGCCATGAGCCGCTTCGGAGATGACAGCAACTATCAGAAGGAATGTGTGGAGATCGAGGATCGCCGGCGGAAAGTCCGCGCCAGGAGAGAGTATATAACCGATGTCATGACCGATCTCCGTCTGGCCGGTCGCAACATGCGCAAGCACCCCGGATTCACGATCATCTGCCTGCTGATCCTTTCCATAGGGATCGGCGGGGTCACCACAATGTTCAGCGCCCTGCACGGTGTGGTCCTGCGCCCCCTGCCCTATGATGAGCCGGATCAACTCATCTGGGTGCAAGCCATCACCTCCGAGGGCAGGCCAAACTCGATTTCCGCCCTCGATTACTTCGACTACCGGGAAGAGTCGAGTTCCTTTTCCTCACTCGGTGCCCATCTCCTGTTCCGTCCCGGCGTCATCGTCACCGGCGGGGACGAACCGGAACGGGTGATCTCGACCACGGTCTCTCATAATCTCTTCACCACGCTGGCTGTTGCTCCTCTCCATGGCAGAGGATTCACCGCCGAAGAGGAAGTACTGGGGGGACCGAATGTGGGCGTCCTCAGTTACGGGTTCTGGCAACGGAGATACGGTGGCGATCCTTCTGTCATTGGAACCGGTATCATCATCAATGGCGCTTCCTTTGAAATTGTGGGTGTGATGCCGGAAGATTTCGACTACCCCAGCGGTGTGGAGCTCTGGACTCCCATGCAGCGCGGCGGATCCTCGGAATCAGGAAGAGGTAACAATAATTTCTTCATCATCGGTCGCCTGGCCAATGGTGTTACAATCCAGCAGGCGCAGTCAGAAATGGATATTCTGGCAGCCACGATATCTGAAGCCTGGCCGGAGGTGAAGGGTGGCTGGGGGATCAGATTGGTCGACCTTCATACACAGTTTTTCGGAAACATCCGAGTTTCGATGCTTCTCCTCATGGGCGCTGTTTCCCTGGTACTGCTCATCGCATGCGCGAATCTGTCCTCACTGCTGCTTGCCCGGGTGACATCGAGACGAAGCGAGTTCGCTGTCCGGCTGTCTCTTGGTGCCCCGAGAGGAGCCATCATCCGACAGCTCCTTACCGAGAGTCTGGTCATCACCATGCTTGGAACCATGGGTGGGATACTGCTCTCCCTGCAGGGGATCCGGATCCTGAAGGCACTCAGTCCCGCCAATGTCCCCCGTCTGCAATCGATCGGGATCGATACCACGGTACTTCTGTTCACCGTGGTCATCGCGATAGTAACCGGCTTGCTGTTTGGCATCGTACCGGCTATGCGAAGTTCACGTGCAAGTCTTGTCGATTCTCTGAAGGAGGGCAGAACGAGCACCGGGGATCGTCGCAGTCTTCGTATCCGTAGTCTGCTTGTTGTCACCCAGGTGGCTCTGTCACTCACGCTGCTGATCGGATCGGGCCTGTTGATCCGCAGCTTCATGAGGCTACAGCAGGTCGATCCGGGAATGGATGCAGAAGGGCTTCTCACCATGAACCTTCAGCTCCCTGCCTTCTCTTACCAGGATCCCGCCACCCGGGTGCAGGTATTTGATGCAATCCTGGCGCGGATCAAAGCTCTGCCTGGTGTCGTGGATGCCTCGGCAACCGATGGATTCCCGCTCTTCGGCGGTTTGTATAATGGCATATGGAGAGCCGATCGCCCTCCGGCTGATGCCTCCGAGCGAATCCCGGCAACACGACGGTTCGTGATAGATGGTTATTTCAGGACACTGGGCGTCCCGATCCTTGCCGGCCGCATGTTTGAACCGACCGACCAGGACGGCTCGCCACCAGTGACCGTCGTGAGCAGGACTCTCGTCGAACAGGCCTTCCCCGAGGAGAATCCGGTAGGCAAGATCCTCATATTGCCCTGGGGAGAAGGGATCCCTCTCGAGATCATCGGCGTTGTCGGTGACCTGCCTGATTACGGCCTCAATGCTCCCTTCCGCCCTGCCTTCTACCTGCCCAATCGCCAATATCCGCAGGCGAATCTCAATCTTGCGATCAGGGTGGATGGTGATGTGACAGCACTGGTTCCCGCGATCCGCGGGATCGTCAGGGAAGCAGATGAAGACGTACCGATCACCGGGACCAGTACCATGACGGACCGGCTCTCCAGTTCAACGGCCGGCTTCCGCTTTCAGATACTCCTGCTTGGAGTGTTCTCCGTTATCGCCTTCATCCTGGCCTCGACCGGTCTCTACGGCGTTCTCTCCTACTTCGTGAGTCAACGCACCAGGGAGATGGGGATCAGGATCGCCATGGGGGCCGGACCAGCGCATGTGATGTTCAGAGTGATCCGAATGGGCGCTATCTGGGCCGGAACCGGCCTGTTGCTCGGACTCATCGGTGGATGGGTGGCCGCAACTCTGATGAGGGGAATGCTCTTCTCGACCGAACCGACCGACCCCCTGACGTATCTGCTGGTGGCCCTGGCTATGGCCGTGGTGGCCTTGCTGGCCTGCCTGCTGCCGGCTATTCGGGCAGTGAAGATCGATCCTCTGGAAGCGCTGCGAGCCGACTGACCGTTACCGGAGCCCCGGAGACATTCCGGGCAATGAATTGTAGTCTCGGCAACCGGTGCACGATTTATCTCTTTCATGGTTTACTGCAACTTATTGTCTGCCATACTATTTGATGGTCGTTTCTCCAATCAGAGTCTACCTGCTCAAGGAATCTGATGGCTCAGCAAAAATGGAAAAAACTGGGTGAGATCCTTATCGCCCAGAAACTGATCTCGAATCAACAACTCGCCCTTGGTCTCGATGAGCATCGTCGTACAGGAACCAGCCTGGGGACCGTGTTGGTCAAACTCGGTCATATCAGCCAGGAGGACCTGACTGATGTTCTGGGTGAACAGATCCAGATCAGCCAGCACAAACTGCTGGGTGAGATTCTGATTGAGCAGGAGTTGCTGTCTGAGGTTCAGTTGAACGAAGGGATCGAAGAGCACAAAAAGGGAGGTGAGCAGCTCGGCCGATGCCTGATCAAACTGGGATATATAAGCGAAGACCGTCTGGTTGATGTGCTGGCAGCCCAGTTGGACATCCCCCATGTCATGTTGGACAATTTCATCTTCGAAAAGAAGCTGCTCCTCACCATCACCGAGGATATGGCTCGACAGCATAAAGTGATTCCTCTCTACGAAACGAATGGTGTTCTCACCGTAGCGATGGCTGAACCATCCAACCTGCGAGTGATGGATATAATCAAATTCAAGACCGGCAAAGAGATCGAACCGGTTATCGCGTCAGAGATAAAAATCCTTTCCGCAATCGAACGAAACTTCGGTTCAAACATCGAACAGATGTCCGATCTGCTGCTGGATATGAATTCGATTGAACTGGATGTAGTCAAGGAGGTGGATGAGCCGGAGGTCCTCTCGGCCGAGGAAGGCGCCCAGATCATCAGGATCGTGAACGCGATCATCGCGCAGGCGATCTCGGAACGGGCTTCAGATATTCACTTCGAGCCGATGCTCAATCACGTGCGGCTCCGCTACCGAATCGACGGAGTGCTCGCTGAACGAAACCCGATCCCGCTGCAGTTGCGTGCCCAGATCACTTCCCGGCTCAAGATCATGGCCAATATGGACATCGCCGAGAAACGGAAACCACAGGACGGCCGATTTCAGGTCCGGCATGAGGCGCGGATGATCGACATCCGGGTCTCGACCTTCCCGACAATCATCCGTGGTCGTGGCGTGAACGAGAAGATCGTTCTGCGGATCCTCGATTCCGAATCGAGCAGTATTGAACTCGAAGACCTTGGATTCGAGCCCGATATGCTCGCGCAGATCGAGAAGCTCATCCTTAATCCCAATGGGATTATCCTGGTTACCGGCCCCACCGGAAGTGGGAAGAGCTCGACCCTCTATGGAATACTGCGACGGATCTACACCATCTCACGGAATATTGTCACCATGGAGGATCCCGTTGAATATTACCTCGACGGAATCAGCCAGGCACAGATCAATGTTCGGGCGGGTTTCACCTTTGCAGACGGGATACGCTCCATCCTGCGTCAGGACCCTGACGTCATCATGGTGGGCGAGATGCGAGATCGCGAGACCAGCGAAATGGCCATTCAGGCAGCGCTGACCGGGCACCTCGTCCTCTCCACTCTCCATACCAATACCGCCATCGGTGCTTTTACCCGCCTTCGGGATATGGGACTCGAACCGTATCTGCTGACAGCTACCATCATCGGAGTACTGGCCCAACGACTTCTCCGCAAGCTGTGTCCGCGCTGCAAGGAAGAGTACAGGCCTGAACCCGAAATGCTGCAACGTATAGGACTCCCGGAGGACACCCTCCTGTACCGTGCTCAGGGGTGTCGTGCCTGTCAGGAGAGCGGTTATAAGGGGCGGATCGGTGTATTCGAACTCCTCGTTCCCGATGATGAGATTTTCGGGTTGATCCTGCAGGGAGCATCCAATGAAGCCATCCGAACGTACCTCGATAGTCAGGGAAGCAACAGTACACTCCGTTCCGACGGGTTGAAAAAAGCTTCTGAGGGTCTCACTACCCTGGAGCAGGTCCTCGTAGCCACCCCTGATTCCAAAGTCTGATCAGAGTAATTCACGCATTGTTGATGGTGTCGATTCGGAGCCGACATCGATCTCTTTGATCTGGGAAGACCACTCTCCCATCATACTGATGAACGCCCGGACCAGATCGGGCTGGTAATCGGTCCCGGCTCCCGCCGACAGAGTTGAGAGTATCTCTGCAGTCGATACCGATCCCTGGAAAGGACGCTGTGTACGCATGGCGTCAAAGGTGTCACAGATCTGAGTGATCTGGGCGATCCGGTGGGGGCGGCGTTTATAATGCAGGAGCGGGTAGCCCTTGCAGTTCCATCTGATATGGTGCTCATAGGCTGCTATCACAGCCAGTTCCAGATTTTCAGGAGATCGCAGCAGGATGCGGGCGCCCTCGACCGGATGCTGCTTGATGACCTCCCATTCCTGTTCGGTCGGAGCCTCTGGTTTATTGAGGATGTCGAGGGGGATAGTGACCTTGCCCATATCGTGCAGAAGCGCAGCCTCACCGATTATCCGGACCTGCTGTTTAGGTAAGCGGAAATACTCCCCCATCGCCATGGCCAGCATTGAGGTGTTCATTGAATGTATGGTGCTGTACTGGTCCACATCCTTCAGCGACAGGAGTGGCACCATAATATTTCGGCTGTAGCGCATAGCGGTAGAAAGCGTCTGCACGACCGCCCGTGCCAGCGCGGTGGATATGCGCCCCTTCATCGAGGCCTCTTCACGGATAAAGTCGACCTTTTCGACCTCCGCCTTCAGCTCGAACGGAGTTACCTGTTCTTCGCCCTCTTCGCCCGTATCGAGTCGCCCGAAACTGATGTGCGGGAACCGGATGGGACCTGCCGAGAGAGAATCGGCAGGACGGTTCAACTGGTTTGAGGCCTCTTGGAGGAAGGTCCGGAATTCCTGCCGGGTGAGACCGGCACTGATCTCGATCCGCTGGATGCGGCGCCGGGCCAGGTGTTTGATCAGAGGCAGGTTCCTCAGTTCACTGAGGGGGCGATCCTGGTAGATGATATCACCATCGAGGAAGCTGAAGTCCGGTTCGGGGTCGGTCTCGAGGAGGACATCCAACGCCTCGATAGCATCGTCCAGAGCACTCTCACGGGAAGGGTGTCCCTCACGATACAGAGCGAGATTGGTGAATGCTTTCGCCAACCTGGTCAGGAACTGGACTGGAGGATTCACGATGCGGAACCTGTTGAGCGGACGACCGCCTGGATCTGTGGATCAGATGATCGCAGAGCCATCCGCAGGACCTGGATCGCGCGCGGTTCGTGCCGCCACGACTTGGTGAGAACCGCAAGCGCAGCCAGCATGGTTGCGGATTTCGGTGCCAGCGAGTTCAGAATCAACCACTTCCGGCACCAGGTCAGACCGCAGAGCGCTTCCAGGGCCTCGGTGCAGCGTGACGAACCCATACAGCGAATACAGGCAATTTTAATCCGGGATGTACACGTGGGATCGTGAATCATCGCGACCAGATGGGGAATGAGTTCCTGCGGACATCGGCTCTGTACAATCTCAAGGGCCAGTTCGATCACCAGTGAGTCGGGATCATCCAGAGCGCGACGGATCGCCTGATCCCGATACGCTTCCCGGTCCAGCGCGATCGCATACGCTTCACGTCTTACACGGGGATCTGAGTGGTCGATATAGTCCCACGGTGAGAATTCGTCGGGCAGGACCGGTAGCCGGCCAAGCAGATTGAGCAGATTGCGCAGGCGGTACCATGGTCCGTCATCCAGCCGCTTCATGATGGCCGGTCCGATGTCAGGGCCAAGCCGTTCCAGTCTCTCCATCAAGCTCATACGCTCTGTTCGGGAATCAGAGTCGAGCATGCGGTCGAGCATCGGCCCGGCCGCAACCTCCCAGATACGGGTAATGACCCGATCGAGGGTCAGGTAGTCCACCGGCTGGTAATCCAGAACATGGTGGACTGTGTCCTTCCGGTCGACCCGAAGCCATAGGGCATCGGAAGCTTCGACCTGGGTGGGGGCATCCTCCAGGAGGTTCATCAATCCTCCTGTCTGGCCGCAGGAGATCATGTCGGTTGTTGCTTTCAGAGTCGTTGGAGCCATCTCATCGATCTCTACACTGATCTGCACGATCCGTTCGGCATCCGGCTCCTCATCCCACTCCAGATCGCTCGATAGCTGCTGCGCCGTCTGGTTGAATTTGCGCAGAGCTGAATCGTAATCCTGCGGATTCGGATTCTCGATATCCCAACCCGCGCCCAGGCGCTGCAGGAGCGCCGCGAGCTGCTGGTCATCTTCGGAACTGACCGGTTCCCCGTCGTCATCAGTAAGCAGGGCCAGTTTGGTCAGCAGTCGCAACAGGGCATTCGAGGCATTGTCGTTGTTCCCTGCATCCGCAGCTTCGACGATTTCACGAATCGTGGCCTCGACGGCGCTTTCAGCCGCACTCTTCCGGTAAGATTCCGGAAGGCGACTGACCAGATCCTGCATGGTCTCCGGCTTCATTCCCAGGATAAGCTTCGAGATGCCTTCATTGAGAACAGCCGGATCAGAGGAATCTGAATTGCGCAGAACCCCGGCCAGTTTCGTCAGGTTGAGATCGGAGAGCTGGCTCTGAGCCTGGCTCAGCGCTTCGTTCGCCTCTGACCCTCCTGCTTTCTGAGCCTGATTCAGCCCTTCGTAGGCTTCCAACCCCTTTGCAAATGGATCGGCCTCCCCGTCTTCATCTTCGGCGAGGGCCAGTGAGCTGAAGGGGGTTACTTCGATCGCGATGTGAGGCCACCGGGTGATCTGATCATCGGAGCCGGCCCCGAAAGGATCGGTCGAGCTGACGATCTGATCATCGGAGCCGGCCCCGAAAGGATCGGTCGAGCTGACTGGTTTGACCGAAATCGCCTTTATGCAATCCCCGATCTCATCCGGTTCTATTCCCCGCTGGAATGTCAGCTTGAAGATCAGGTGCCGGTAGAACCGCCGGGCCAGAGCATGGAAGAGTGTGTGCTCAGGACTGGTACTGATCTCCCCAATGGTGAGGTGGTTTCGCGAGACATCGATGGTAAAGAAGGGAGAGTCATCCAGAATCGTCGTCAGCTGTTCATGAACAGTAGCTACCATCTCCGTGACCACAGGGTGC
>JALGVQ010000117.1 GCA_025774615.1 bacterium | reverse complement strand
ACGCACGACCGGGAGCGGGGCGGCATCCATCTCAGGGACAGTGGGCAAGGTGTTCACAGCGATTGTATCGGGTATCCGGTCGGTTGGATCATCGATCAGCAGCAGGCGGAGTGCAAAGAAGACAAAAGGTACCGTGACCGGGGACACAGCCGGGGATGCAGCAGGGGACGAAGCCCGGGATGCAGCCGGGGCCGCGGAAACCGCCATCGCCACTCGGGACAGGATTCACTCCGTTGCCCGACCCTGTTCCTGCTCCGGTGCCGGACGTGGTGGAAGATGTACCTGATGAAGCAGGACTCATCGAAGTCAAACCGGTTCGAAGCAGGCCTTCGGGGAAGCGGAAGGCCGGTACCTCGACCGGTTCGTCACCCGGAGACGGGACATCCGACCTGCCGTCACTGGAAATTTTTTCCCTGCCCGCTGCGGATGAGCGGGGTCCCGACGAGGAAGAGATCAGAAAGGAAGCAACACTCCTGCAGGAGAAACTGCTCTCCTTCGGAGTCAAGGCCGAGGTGAACGGCTGGCAGACCGGCCCGATCGTCACCCGCTTCGAGATTGAACCGGCTCCCGGTGTCAAGGTGAACCAGATCGTGAATCTGGCTGACGACCTCGCTCTCGCGATGCGGGCAAAGCGGATCCGGATCGTAGCGCCGATTCCGGGCAAGGCCGCGGTCGGTGTGGAGATCCCGAATCACACTCCACGGATCGTTCGTCTCCGCGAAATACTCGAATCGGAGGCATGGGCGGATCCGAAACTAAAGATACCCATGGCCCTCGGCATGGATATCGGTGGAACGCCCTTCGTTGCCGACCTGGCTGGCATGCCCCACCTGCTTCTGGCCGGGACTACCGGTTCAGGCAAGAGTGTGAGTATCAACGCCATCATAGCGAGCATCCTCCTTCGTATGGGTCCGGAGGAGTGCCGGTTCATCATGGTAGATCCGAAGATGCTCGAGCTGGCGATCTATAACACGATCCCCCACCTGATCACACCGGTTGTCACGAATCCGAAAAAGGCGCTCGACGCCCTGCGCTGGGCCGTCCTGGAGATGGAACGGCGATATGACAAGCTGGCTGCGGCGATGGTCCGCGACATTCTGCAGTACAATGCCAAATTGGCGAAGATGAGGGAGGAACAGGAAAAGAGGGATGATGACACGGCCGAGATAGATGACAGCGGGGAGATTGCCGAACATCTTCCCTATATCATCGTGGTTGTGGATGAGCTCGCTGATCTGATGCTTACCGCGTCGGCCGATATTGAAACTCTTATCCAGCGACTCGCCCAGAAAGCCAGGGCCGTAGGCATACACCTGATTCTTGCCACTCAGCGCCCCTCCGTTGATGTTATCACCGGACCGATCAAGGCCAACTTCTCGACACGTATCGCGTTCCAGGTTCCATCGAAGATCGATTCCCGCACAATCCTTGATGCGAATGGGGCGGAAAAGCTTCTGGGACAGGGGGATATGCTCTTTATGAATCCCGTTCTTCCCGAGGCGCTCAGAATCCACGGTTCCTATATATCGAATGAAGAGATCGAAGCACTGGCGAACCTCGCCAGCGGTCAGGAGTTTGAAGGTGAGGAGGTGAACATATTCGCTCCCGCTGGTGGCGACCCGGGCGGTATGGGTGCGGCTGGTAATTCAATGGACGAACTCCTGCGGGATGCCGCCTGGATCGTGGTGACCAACAAACAGGGCTCAATCAGTCTCATACAGCGGAGACTGGGAGTCGGCTACACGCGTGCGGCCCGGATCATGGACCAGCTTGAGATGCTGGGAGTTGTCGGTCCGCCCGACGGTACCAAGGCACGGGATGTGACGATAGATGAAGAACACCTGGAGGATGTCTCCTGGGACGGAAGGTGAAGAATGCAACGGTTGTTGCGTGACAGGGCACCTATGAAATTTCTGATCAGCCGTGCCTGCATGGTGATCCTCCTGGGAGGTCTTCTCTTTTCAGTACCGGTGTTGACCTCTGCGCAGGACACCCATACACGTGAACTGATGGACATCATGTCGGGTCTCCGCATGACCTGGCAGGAGATGGAGGGACTCTCCGCCCGTTTCACCCATACCTTCGAGTGGGTCCTCGCGGGAGAGAGGCAGGTAACCCGGGGCCAGCTGTGGCTTGCCGGCCGCAATCAGTTCAGGATGGAATTCGAAGATCGGGTGATGGTCTCGGACGGTACCACCATCTGGGATCACGACAAGAAGCAGAAGCAGGTTCTTCTCATGAACGCGGACCCCTCAAAAGGGATCGCGAACCAGCAGCAGCTCTTTCTTGCCTACATGGAGAACGTTGACGCCACCTGGGTCAGGCAGGAGGGAAGGGATGAGAACCGGCGGGTGGTGATCCGTATCGACCGTGGTCCTGATGCCGATCCGAAGGTGGTGGAAATAGTGGTCGATCCTCTGAGGATGCTCGCCCTCCGCGCTGAATATACCGATGGTGCCGGTAATATCCACCGGTATGACATGGAAGAGGTAGAGCTGGGTATCCAACCTGAAGAGCTGTTCACCTTTACTATCCCTGAAGGCGTCACGGTGGTGGATATGCGGCGTGGAGACAGGGAGTGAGCAGTTGGGTCCTGCTGGCAGCGCTCGGTGCGGTTGCCGCGATCGACAGCGCAGCGTTCTTCCAGGGAATGCTGCACCAGCCGCTGGTCATCTGCACCATCCTCGGCTCAGCGCTCGGTCTGCCCATGGAGGGCGCTTACTTTGGTGCCCTGCTCCAGTTGCTGTGGCTCAAACGACTGCCGGTAGGGGTCTCGATCTATCCAGACATCGGTCCTGTGGCGGTCGGGGCTGCAGGTGGCGCATTGATAGCATTCGAGTCGAATCTGATGGATATGGGTATCGCGGGTATAGCGGTTCTCCTGACAACGATCATCTTTGTACGGCTGGGCGGACGGCTGATGGTTCTGCAGCGGGAAGCCCAGGGCGGATTCATCCCTCGTGTCGAAAAGGCGATCGAAGCCGGCCGACCCGGCCGGATCAGGCTGATGCTGCTGGAGGGGATCGCCATGTCTGCAACCCGCGGCGTCATCATGTCGGTGGCCGCCGCGGGATTTCTGCTGCTGCTTCTGACCGGCCTTAGCGCGCTTCCACTTGAAAACGTGATCCAGCCCTATGCGCTCCTTGCTGGTGTACTCGGGCTCGGAGTGGGATCGGTACTGGAACTCTTCGACCGTCGTGAGCTGCTGCCCTGGGTAGCGGTCGGCGTAGTGGTCGGAGTGATCACCATGGTTGTGATCTGATGGCGGGCAAGGTTCGGCAATCGAGTCTCTTTGCCGGGTTCCTCTCAAGCTTTGCGGTGCAGGCGGGCTACAACTACGAGCGATACCAGAACCTGGGACTGCTCGCCATATTGCTGCCTGCTCTAAAGGACATCAATCCCGATCCAGACGACCTGAAGAAGGCTCTGACGCGACATTCCGGCTACTTCAACACCAATCCCTATCTGGCGACCTTCACCGCGGGGGCTCTCATACGCGCCGAGGAGGATAGCACTGATCACGATATCCATGAGGGTGATGAACCATGGACTGATCGCTTCAAGCGTGCCAGCGGGAGTGTACTGGGCAACCTGGGTGACAGATTTTTCTGGGGAGGCCTCCGGCCGCTGGCCGGCCTGACAGGTATCCTGGCCTACCTGCTCTCACCACTCTACGGGGCGCTCGCCATTATCGTCGTATTCAACATCCCCCAGATCGTAATCAGGGCCGAGGGAATGAGGCTGGGATATGAAGCGGGCAGGGGAGTAGTCACTTCGGCTATCGGAGATCGTGGCTCGAAGGCCATCATCTGGGTGAAACGACTGGGGGCGCTGGCTCTCGGTATGGTCATCCCGTTTCTGATTGCCCATCCAGCCATGCCCGGCGGATTCACCGGCGTGGTGCTGGTCGCCGGTACGGTGGGGGCCGGCTGGTTTTTCCTCAGAAGAAGAGAACTGCGAACTCTTACCCTCTTTGCCCTGGCTGTTGTTCTGATACTCATCCTGGCATTCACTGCCCGGATGACCTGAGACGGGGACGATGAAGATAGTCAGAACCATCACCATCGAGAATCCTCTGGGTCTGCATGCACGTCCCGCAGCGATCTTCGTTCAGGCGGCATCCCGATTCAGCAGTGAGATCCATGTGGTGCGGGGGGATATTCGGGTTAGCGGTAAGAGCATCATGGGGATTATGATGCTTGCAGCAGAACAGGGTGCGGAGATCGTTGTTGAGATCGAGGGTGATGATGCGGAAGAGTGTATCGAAGCCCTCTCCGCTGTTCTGAGTGCTGATCTGGAAAAAGACGGGCAGTAAGCCCGGAGTCTCCTTTCCGGAGTGAACCTCAATGGACCGTATGATCAGTGGCATCCCCGCCTCGCCGGGATTTGCTGTTGGAGAAGTTCATCTGCTCGAGCGGGGAAGTCTGACCGTCGAGGAGCGCGCGCTCGATCCTGATGAAGTACCTGCAGAGATCGATCGGTTCGAACTCGCGCTCGGCCTGGCGCGTTCCGAGGTCAAGGCCCTCCAGAAGCGGATCGCGCAGACGATGGGGGAAGAGGGCGTCGGCATCTTCGGTGTCCACCTGATGATCCTCCAGGATCCCATGGTGGTTGAGGAAACCATCAAGGGCGTCCGGGAAACACTGACCAACAGCGCGACCGTCTTCAACGGCATTATCACCAGAATGAGGGATGGGCTTTCGAACGCGGCCGACGAGTACCTGGCCCAGCGGGCCATAGATATCGAGGATGTGCGGCGTCGCGTTCTCGGACACCTGGTGCCGGGGGGCAGGCTCTTCCTGAAGCAGCTGCAGAGACCGGTTGTGGTCATAGCGCGAGAACTCACACCTTCCGAGACCGCCCATCTCGATCCGGAAAAAGTACTCGCTTTCGTGACCGAGGCCGGTGGTCGTACCAGCCATGCGGCGATCATGGCCCGCAGTCTCGGCGTGCCCGCTGTGGCGGGAGTATCCAGGATCACGGAACGGGCCAGAACCGGATCGCTGATGGCGGTCGACGGAACCTCCGGACAGGTTGCCCTGAACCCTGACGAGCGGACGATCAAGTTCTTCGAGTCGCAGAAAGCGGTCTTTGCCGAGCTTGAGCGGGAACTGCTGAAACTGAAGAATCTTCCCGCCGTCACTCTGGATGGGCGGGAAGTGGAACTCTCCGCAAACGTCGAGACCCCGATGGATATGGAGAGTGTGATCAGATATGGTGCGCGCGGGATCGGTCTGCTGCGCACCGAATACCTCTACCTCGACCACGAGGAACTTCCCTGCGAAGATGAACAGTACGCCGATTACCGCGATATCGTGGAAAAGGCGTCTCCCGATTCGGTCATCATCCGCACCTTCGATCTGGGTGGCGACAAAATTGGTGTGGGGCCTGAATCGCCACTCGAAGGGAACCCTTTCCTCGGTTGGCGGGCGATCCGTGTCAGTCTCTCCGAAACAGACCTCTTCCACACCCAGCTGCGGGCCATACTGCGCTCCTCGGCTCATGGGTCCGTGAAACTCCTCTTCCCGATGATCAGCGGACTCGAGGAACTCCGGCAGTCAAAGGAGGCTCTCGAACGGGCCTGCGAAAGTCTTCGCGAGGAGGGGATTGCCTTTGACGAGGATATCCCCGTCGGGATCATGATGGAGTTGCCTTCGGCATGCGCCATGGCCGACTCTCTTGCCCTTGAAGCCGATTTTCTCTCTCTTGGAACCAACGATCTGATCCAGTATTCCCTGGCTGTCGATCGTGGAAATCCACGGGTTGCCTACCTCTATCAGGAACTGCACCCGGCTATTCTGAGACAGATCAAAGCGGTGATCGATGCCGCTCACCAGCACGGAAGGTGGGTGGGGATGTGCGGTGAAATGGCGGCCAATCCCCTTGCGACGATGATCCTGGTCGGAATGGGGCTCGACGAGTTCAGCATGAATCCGGATAGCCTGCCTGAGATCAAGAAGATCATCCGTTCATGTACTCATGCCGAAGCGAAGGCGTGCGCTGATGAAGCACTGCAGGAAACGACAATAGAAGGAGTCACCCGCGTTGCCCGCCGTTACACGAAAGGTAAATTGGGCGACCTGATCACCGAGATGCTGGAACCTGTGCCGGCCTCTTCAGCAGATGCGTCTGACGGGAACGGGGAAATAGAAAATGCGTGAAGATCCGCGGCACCTTCTTGATAATGTAGACGCTCTCTCACAGAGGGATCCGGCTGATATGCTCGGACTGGTGGAGAATGCCGCTGACCAGTGGAAGGAAGCGGCAACAGCCTCCATTTTTTCGCCCCCTGAAGAGTGGCGCCGGTTCCGCAGTGTAGTGGTGGCAGGGATGGGAGGATCGGCGATTGCCGCCGATGTCACGGCAACCTGGCTGAGCAGGAGATGGCCGGTTTCGATCCAGGTCGTGCGTGATTACTCCCTTCCCCTGTGGGTGGACAAGGACACCCTCTTCGTTGCCTGTTCCTATTCCGGAAATACCGAGGAGACACTGTCAGCATGGCGGGAGGCGGGCGAACGGGGGATGGAGAGAGCAGTGATCACCACCGGTGGTGAACTCGGGGAGGAAGCCGACAGGGAGGGGATCCCTTCGATCACGCTTGCCGGGGGTCTACCGCCCCGAGCGGCCTTCCCCTCTGCTTTTGTGAGTCTCGTGCGCCTTTTTTCCGGTGTGGGACCGGAAGATGATAACGCTCCCGGCGGGGAGACGACCCTGCGGGAGATCGAGTCGGTACCAGCGACGCTGAGCGAGCTTCGTTCGACATATGGACGCGAAGTCGTCGTTCTCAGGAATCCTGCCAAAGAGCTGGCTCTCTGGATGGGGATCGGATGGCCGGTGATCTATGCACCTGATTACCCGCTTGCTCCCGTTGCCCTCAGATGGCGGGGACAACTGGGAGAAAACGCCAAGCGGGTAGCATCAGGCCACCTTCTTCCCGAGATGAACCATAACGAGATCGTGGGCTGGGAGGCACAGAAAGAGATCTACCCGATGACGAGGGTAGTGATGATGGAGGACCGGGATCAGGGGGAGAGAACGGCGATGCGGATCGGGATCACGGCCAGAGTTCTCGAAGGAGCGGGGGCATCGGTCAGACGTGTATCGGCCAGCGGTGAAAACCTGCTGACACGCATGATGAGTCTCATCAGTCTGGGAGATTACACCAGCGTGTATCTGGGAGCTGCCTGGGGTATGGACCCGACTCCGGTGGAAAAGATCGATCATCTGAAATCAAAACTCGCGGAGGCTGAGTGATGAAGGCCCTGATCCCGGTAGCCGGCACCGGCACACGTCTGCGACCCCACACCTGGACGATCCCGAAAGCTCTGATCAATGTTGCCGGGAAGACCATCCTCGGACACATCATCGATATCCTTCTCGATGCCGGTATTGATGAGTTCGTCTTTGTGACTGGATATATGGGGGATCGCGTGCGGCAGTGGACCGAGGAGACCTATGACATCTCCATGGAATGGGTCGTGCAGAAGGAAATGGCCGGACTGGGACATGCGGTTCTCCAGGCGGGAAATGAATTCGCGGATGAGCCGGTGTTCGTTGTGCTGGGTGATACCATCTTCAAGGCCGATATAGAGGGTGTGCTGGAGCGGGGAGGCAACAGCCTCGGGGTGATGAAAGTGGATGATCCCAGCCGGTTCGGAGTCGTCGTCGTGGAAGGGGAGAAGGTGGTCAAACTCGTTGAAAAACCTGATCAGCCGATCAGCCACCTGGCCATCGCTGGACTCTACCACATCACAGACAGTGAACTCCTCCTCTCATCACTTGAACATCTGGTGAAAGAGAACATCCGTACCAGGGGCGAATTTCAACTCACCGACGCCCTGGCCCTGATGCTGGAGGGGGGAGCCACTTTCAGGACCTTCGGGCTCGATGCCTGGTATGATTGCGGGGTGCCCGCGACCGTTCTCGAGACGAACCGCGCGCTTCTTGACGCCTCAGGTGGTCGAGCAACAGAGACAGGGGATCAGGCGATAATCGTACCTCCTGTGCATATCGGTGATGATGTGGAACTGACCGGCTCGGTTGTCGGTCCGCATGTCACGTTGGGAAATGGAACTATCATTCGCGGCAGTGTGGTGCGCAACTCGATCATTGGAGAGAACAGTGTTGTGGAGGGGGGAGTGCTTGATGCCAGCATCATTGGTGACAACTGCCTGGTGAGGGGGTGTCCATTGAACCTGAACATCGGCGACTCATCCACCATCGATAGATGTGAGGAGTAAAAGTGGCGGAACTCCTGGTAATAGGCTCAGTCGCGCTCGACAGTGTCGAAACTCCATTCGGCAGCGTTGAAGATGCGCTTGGTGGTTCCGCGACCTACTTCTCAACAGCGGCATCCCTTCTTACCGGGGTGCGGGTTGTAGCGGTTGTGGGAGAGGATTTTCCCGAGGATCACCTGGAAACGCTCCGGGGACGGGGGATTGACCTGGAGGGGCTGCAGCGGGTACCCGGGCGTACCTTCCGGTGGTCGGGCCGTTACGTGGATGACCTCAACCAGGCTGTGACACTCGATACCCAATTAAACGTGTTTGAGACCTTCGACCCCGAACTGCCTGATTCCTATAAAGATAGCCCCTATGTGTTTCTTGCCAATCTTCACCCGGCACTGCAATTGAAGGTCCTGGAGCAGACATCCGGGGATGCCTTTACCGGTGCCGACACCATGAATTACTGGATCGAGGGGGAGCGAAGTCTGCTCGAAGAGGTGTTCCGGCGGGTCGATTGTGTGATGATAAATGAAGCGGAAGCGCTCGAATTCTCAGGGGAATCGAACATTTTCCGCGCCGTCAGGGTGATAGAGGAACTGGGGCCGGAGTACATCGTGGTCAAGCGGGGTGAGTATGGAGCCGTGCTCTGGCACCGGGGGGAGATATTCTTCATACCCGCCTTCCCACTCGAGGAAGTGATCGATCCAACCGGCGCCGGTGACACGTTCGCCGGCGGGCTCTTCGGCTATCTGGCCGCCAGTGATGGACACCAGACGGAAGACCTGCGACGGGGGCTCATGGTGGGCAGTGTCCTTGCATCGTATAACGTTGAAGACTTCAGTCTCGGCCGGCTTCTTTCCATAACGCGGGAAGATATCACAATGAGGGCGGGACATTTCGAGAGAATGATACATATTGACAGTGACGGGTCGGTGTTCTGAATCAGGACACTGAAAGTGCGGTACACAGGAGAAAGAGTTGATCCATGCGTTACATATTTACAAGTGAATCGGTCACCGAGGGCCACCCTGACAAGATGGCCGATCAGATATCCGACGCCGTTCTCGATGCCATGCTCAGGGAGGATCCACTCTCCCGGGTGGCGATGCCATGCTCAGGGAGGATCCACTCTCCCGGGTGGCAGTCGAGACCTTTTTGACGACCGGCATGGCACTGGTGGGTGGTGAGGTTACCTGTGCGGGGTACGTCGAAGTACCCGAAGTCGTCAGAGAGACAATCAGGGATATCGGGTACACGAGCGCTAAAATGGGCTTCTCCTTCGAAACGTGCGCGGTACTGACAACGATCCACCAGCAATCGTCTGATATCGCCATGGGCGTGGATCGGGATGGTGCGGGAGACCAGGGCATCATGTTCGGATTCGCCTGCAGGCAGACCGATGTGCTTATGCCGATGCCGATCGTCTTTGCCCACCGGCTCGCCGAACAGCTGGCAGCGGTACGCAAGAATGATGTGATCAGCTACCTGCGTCCGGACGGAAAATCACAGGTTTCGATCGAGTTCGTGGAGGGAAAACCGGTCCGGATCGACACGATACTCCTTTCTGCCCAGCATGAGGATGGTGTGGACCAGCAGACGATCAGGGATGACCTCATGGAGCACGTGGTACAGGCGGTCATGCCGGCAGACCTGATGGATGAGAATACCCGGTTCCTGGTGAACCCGACGGGGCGGTTCGTGAAGGGTGGCCCACACGCGGACACCGGGCTCACGGGACGCAAGATCATCGTTGACACCTACGGAGGCCACGGCAGCCATGGGGGCGGCGCCTTCTCCGGCAAGGACCCGACAAAGGTGGACCGTTCGGCCTCATACATGGCCCGGGCGATCGCAAAGCACATCGTCCTGGCTGACTTGGCCGATGAAGTCGAGATCCAGCTGGCATACGCGATCGGTGTCGCGGAACCGGTGAGTGTCCTGGCCAATACCTTCGGGACGGGGACAATGTCTGATGACAGACTCTCTGATCTGGTCAGGGAAGTATTCCCCCTGACTCCCGGGGCGATGATAGATCTGCTCGATCTCCGCAGGCCCATATACCGGAAAACCGCCGCTTACGGTCACTTCGGCAGGGAGCTCCCGGAATTTACCTGGGAGCAGCCCTTCCTTCTTGATGATCTCAAGTCCGCCGCCGAAAAGGCGGTGTGACACCAATTGAATCCGGGCGTTACCGTCAACGGCACTGTCGGAAAAACCCCACAGATCGACACCTCTTAACTGCAGGATGGAATTATGACAGATCAATTCGCTTCCGATATCACTGACCCGGGACTCGCGGCTGAGGGAAAACGCAGGATCGACTGGGCCTCCGGGCAGATGCCGGTTCTGGAAAAAGTACGGGAGCGATTCAGCTCCGAACAGCCGTTCAGCGGCACGAAGGTCAGCGCCTGTCTCCATGTGACTGCTGAAACAGCCGTATTGATGAGGACGATGCAGGCCGGTGGGGCGGACCTCTTCCTCGTGGCCTCGAATCCTCTGAGCACCCAGGACGATGTCGCGGCGAGCCTGTCGATCGATGACGGGATGGACAAGGAAACGTATTATCGCCATATCCGAGCCGCGCTCGACCATGGACCGGCCATCACCATGGATGACGGCGCCGACCTGGTGAGTATGCTGCATACCGAGTATGCCGACGGACTCGAGAGTGTCCGCTGCTCCATGGAGGAGACGACCACTGGCGTGATCAGACTGCGGGCCATGGCAGCCGATGGAGCGCTGAAGATACCAGTCGTCGCGGTCAACGATGCCCTCACCAAGCACCTCTTCGACAACCGCTATGGAACGGGTCAGTCGACGGTCGATGGCATCATCCGTGCGACTGACATCCTGCTGGCGGGAAGCACCTGTGTCGTGGCCGGCTATGGCTGGTGCGGTCGGGGTGTAGCCACCCGACTCCGGGGTCAGGGAGCCCGCGTGATCGTCACCGAAGTGGATCCGGTCAAAGCCCTTGAAGCGGCGATGGACGGATTCGCGGTCATGCCGATGAGTGAGGCCGCCTCTGTCGGTGATCTGTTCGTGACACTCACCGGTGACACCTCGGTGATCCGGTCTGAACACTTCGAGCTCATGAAGGATGGCGCACTCGTGGCGAATTCAGGTCATTTCGACGTTGAGATCGATCTGAATGGTCTTCGGGAGATGGCCGTGAGCGTTGAAGAGGGCATCCGGAATCATGTGGACGCCTACCTCCTCCCCGATGGCAGGCGGATCAATGTGCTTGCCCAGGGGCGTCTTATCAATCTTGCCGCTGCTGAGGGACACCCGGCCGCGGTCATGGACATGTCCTTTGCGGTGCAGGCCCTCTGCTGTGAGTGGGCGCTCGGACAAACCGACCTCGGATGTCACGTCCACGGTGTTCCCGCCGAGATCGATGAGTGGGTCTCCAGACTGAAACTGGATGCAATGAATATTGGTATAGACACACTCACTCCTGAACAGGAGAAGTACCTGCGCTCCTGGCAGGAGGGAACCTGATCCGAAATTCGGCGCCGCTCGAATGCGACGGTTGTTGCGTGACAGGGCACCAGGACTCCTGCGAATAATCCAACGGATGTTGCTTCGTCGGACCCCGTACCGTTTCTTATAGGGGTTGGCCAGCCGCCATCCCCGTGTGCGGTTCCGGGTCAAAACCCCTGGGATCCTGAATCGAGGAGTGTATATGTTCGGGAAGATCTCTTCCGGTAATGGGCCGGAACGGAGTCGGGTTGCCCTCGTGGTCGTGCTCCTGCTCACCCTCGGGGTGGGTTGTGATATCACCGAGCCGAAAGCCCCTTCGTGGGAAGTGGAATACAACATCCCCCTGCTGGATGAGTGGATCGACCTCATCGACCTGATGGGTGAGGATGCATTCTCCTCCTTCGGCGGCGACAGTCTCTTCTTCATCGAATTCGACGCCTCGGTGGATCCGATCGAGATAGGCAGTGACATCTCCATCGGAGGTCTCAACCAGTCGGTCTCTGCATCAATGGGCAACTTCACCGTGCCGGCGATCCCGGCACAGCCGGTGAACATCGGTCTGAATGTGCTTTTCCCGGGGCTTCCTGCGCCCACCGGCTTCCCTGTCCCGATAATACCTTCGTTCAATGTTCCAGCTGATACTGTCGTGCCTTTCGGATCTGGTTTCAGCGGGTTCTCCCAGGTCACGATCGAGTCGGGCACCATGAGCGTGTCGGTTACCAATTCCACCAAACTCACGTTCAGTGCGCTCAGTGTTCGTCTCATGGATGCAATTACTGACTCCACAATACTGAATATTGATGTAGCTGGTGGAGTACCCATCGTTCATGGGGAGACGCGAGTCATCAATCCTTCCCTTGCCGGTAAATCGCTGGGGAACAACATGAAAGTAGAAATTGCCGGAACGAGCGATGCTGGCACAAACATCCTCATCGATGGCAGCGAAGAAATAGTGATCCAGGTCTCGATCGGCCAGATGACGGTATCATCAGCTACGGCAGAAGTCGGTGAGATCGATTTCGACTTCTCCGATACCGTGACCTTGCCGAACGATGCCATCATCACCGCAGCGACACTGGCCAGCGGTACCCTCACGCTGAGTCTGGACAACCAGCTTGCTATTCCTCTCGATCTTTCAATCGAAATGCCGAACCTGACCGACAGTTTCGGGAATCCGGTCTTTTTCGGACTCAACCCTGATTCGATGTCTCAAGTGAGTGACACTGCGGACCTGGCTGACCACACACTCACACCCGGCGATGACGGTCTGGGCAACCAGACCATGGAACTGCAGATCAATGTGCATTCATCCGGCAGTGGTGGAGCCGAAGTGACACTTTCCGCTACCGATGCAGTTTCGATAGTGGCTTCGATGACCGATCTGGTACTGGCTTCGATTGAGGGGATACTTGACAGCACCACGGTGGATATCCCGGAAGAGACCTTCGATCTTGCCGGCGACAGCGGTAACATCCTCGATCAACTGAGAAGTGTGAACCTGACCGACGTGGAACTCGAACTAACGGTCAGACACTCGATCGGATTCCCTGCCGGCCTCGTGCTCACACTTAGCGGCGAGGGAGGCACTCCCGATCCTGTGACCCTCGATATCGAGTTCGACCTTCAGCCGGGAACCCCTTCTGTTCCCGATACGAGCTCTACGGTACTCAACGGGACAAACTCCAACATCGTCGAGTTCCTGAACGCCTTTCCCGAAACGGTTCGCTACTCCGGGTCATTCACCGTCGGAGATGGAGTAACGGAAGGCAACGTATCGAGCACCTCCTCCCTGGAGGCGGATTTCCGGTTCAGCCTGCCGCTCGCGTTCGATATCGTTTCGCCGATCGAGATAGAGCTCGACAAAGAGTTCCAGGCAGATGGCTTGATAGACGCGCAGGACTCAGCCGTTGAGATTCAGGAGGCTACGCTCACCTATCGTCTGTCGAGTACGCTGGGACTGAATCTCGAAGCCCGATACAACATCGACGCCGATTCGGCGCAGGTGTATACCGATCCCGACGTAGCTTTCGTACTTGCTCTGCAGTATCCCGCAGCTACTGCAGCGGATACGGTGATAACCATCACCAGAGAACAGTTCGAGATACTCGAAAATCCTTTCTGGTCAGGTGTGAAGATCACCATTCCGCCCACCACTCCCGGATCCCCATTCCGTCTGGCGAAGAACGACCGGCTCTTCTTCAAGGCGTTTGCGACAATAAAGGTGCTGATCGATCCGGAAGGTGGCGGTGCCGGGAAGGGAGGTGGTCGGTGATGTCACGCACTCCGATGACGCAACTTACGCTGGCCCTCCTCCTGGCGACCGGCATCCTGGTTTCTGATCTGGCCCTGCCCACGACCGTGGGAGCACAGGGCACCTACAGCGTGGCGGGCTATTCGATGGCAGGGGCGCGGGGCACAGCGCTCAAGGATATCGACGCGGCGCTGGTGAATCCGGCCATTCTCGGACTTCCTGGCCGCCGCACGTTCAGCTTGCGGCTCTTCTCACTCAACACCCACGTAGATCAGAACATCATGTCGCTGGGGCGGTGGAACCGCTGGCAGGGAGAATTCCTCGATGCCGCGGAGAAGGAGAGTTATCTCAATTCCCTCGGCGATGCCGCGAATATCCGCCTGCAGGCTGAAATAGCGACATTCGGGCTCCAGCTCGGACGGTTCGCGCTGGGCGCCTACCATGTGGTCGATGCCGAAGCACGTGTTCCCACCGATCTCTTCGATATAGTCCTGAACGGGAATCAGCTCGACCGGACCTATCATTTCGGGGAGTTCGGAGTGGCCACCGAAGCGGTCTCGGTATTCCATGCTTCCTACGCCTTCAGGTTCCCGGCAGCCATCGATACTCTTCTGAAACTGATGGTCCTGCCCGTCAAGGAGATCTGGGGCGGTATCGGGATCAAGTACTACATGGGGCACCTCTACATGGGTGTGGATGAGGGAACGATCGACTTCACCTTCGGGGAGAGCGGTATCTGGGGGAACGCCGATTACCTCTACCACAGTGCCGGTATACCCGGTGCTGAACTCGATTCAGAATCGGATGATCCGCTGATCATGCGGGATGATACATTCGGAGCCTCGGCAGGGAGTGGGTTCGGGATCGACCTCGGGATCGCCGCGGTCATCGATACCGGTTTTACGTTCCACGCAGGACTGCTGAATCTGAGTCCGGGCATCAAATGGGACAACTCCACGTATAATGTCCGCCTGACGGCAACGGCCGATACAATCGGTATCGGTACGTTCATGACATTCGATGAAGACGCCGATGCGGTTGATACCGATTCACTCACCTCTTCAGATGTCGAGCTCGAGAGGATCGACAGCTTCCACACCCCGGTCCCGGTGATCCTCCGCTTCGGTACCACCTACAAGGTGGGCCGGAATCTGTCACTGAACGCGGAGTTCGAGCAGGCCCTCAGCCGGGGGTTGGGGTACCGGACGGTGCCGCGGGTGGCCTTCGGTTTCGAGTATCGTCTGCTGAATGTCATCCCTATACGGGCCGGCATGAGTCTTGGAGGTCGGCATGGGATGATCGGGGCATTCGGATTCGGACTCGACCTCAGAGCATTCGTCTTCGAGATCGCGGTGGCGAACACCGGTCTCACCCCCGGCGGGATCCGCGGTTTCGGAATCGCGACCGGCCTGAAGATGAGCTTCTGATCCAATAGGAGCCTGTCGGAGAAACACTCCAACTGCGGCTTGCGCTGGCTCCGGCTGGCTGCCTGAACGAACAACGATAACGCTTCTGAACGGCCCCGTCGGGTTCTTCCCGGTGGGGCCTTTTTCTGTCCGGCCGGAATGATTATCCAGCGGAAATTGAAGGTTGGCCCGACCCCGAGCACATACAGTATGATGCCGTTTCCGGATGGGGGGTTCCCGCCCGATTTTTTCTGAGATGGAAGGAAGCAGAGAACACATGGAGATGAACGGATCACAGCCCCGCGAAAATTGGGGATCAAAACTCGCCTTTATAATGGCCGCGGCCGGCAGTGCCATCGGTCTGGGGAATATCTGGGCGTTCCCCACCAACGCGGCAGCTAACGGCGGCGGCGCGTTCCTGGTCGTCTACCTGATCTGCGTGGTGCTGATCGGGGCACCGGTCATGCTGGCCGAGTTCGCGATCGGTCGAGCGACACAGCGGAACCCGGTCGGTGCGTTCAAGGCGTTGGCTCCGAAATCTGGCTGGAAATATCTGGGAGGTCTCGGGGTGGTGGCAGGTGTCGTCATCCTCTCCTTCTATGCGGTCATTGCCGGCTGGACGGTCTCTTACATCTTCAAGTGCCTCGCGGGAACCTTCAAGCCGGGCGTCGATACCGCAGCCATCTTTGAGCAGATGTCGGGAGATCCGCTGAACGCCATCGGTTATCTGGCAGCGTTCATGGCGCTCTCGGTCTATGTGGTAGTCGGGGGCGTGCGTCAAGGGATAGAGCGATGGACGAAGGTCCTGATGCCGATCCTGCTCGTTCTTCTCGTTCTGCTCGGCATCCGGGCGGTGACGCTCTCCGGAGCGGGCGCCGGACTGGCTTTCTATCTCAAACCCGATTTCAGCCTGATCAACGGCAAAGTCATCCTCTCAGCGGCGGGGCAGGCGTTCTTCAGCCTCAGTCTTGGTATGGGGACCATGATCACCTACGGTTCCTACATTGCGAAGAAGGATGACCTCGTCTCATCGACCCTCTGGGTGAGCACCCTTGATACCGCGATCGCCATCCTGGCGGGACTGATCATCTTTCCGACTCTCTTCCACGCGGGCCTCGGCCTTCAGGAGGGTGGACCGGGGATGGTCTTCGTGGTCCTGACCTCCCTGTTGGGTGAGATGCCGCCGGCTCCGCTGGGCGGGATCATCTTCGGTACCGGCTTCTTCCTCCTGCTGGGCATCGCAGCGATAACTTCGAGTGTCTCACTCCTTGAAGTAGGTGTGGCCTACATCGTGGATGAGCGAAAGATCTCGCGCAAGAAAGCAGGACTTTTCCTCGGTGGGCTGGCCTTCCTGCTCGGCATTCCGTCGGCGCTCGGAAACGGTGCGGTATCGTGGCTCACGAACCTGCCGGTGATCGGCACCGACTTCCTCTCTTTCCTGTTCGAAGTCTTCGGTCAATACGCACTGGCGATAGGGGCTCTCTTCATCAGCATCTTCGTCGGCTGGAAGTGGGGTGTGACCAATGCCGCGGCGGAGGTGGAACTGGAAGGGAACGCCTTCCGCTTCCATCAGATATGGTCGTTCCTGATCAAGTTCGTCTGTCCGACGGTACTTATCGTGATCCTGCTCAACAAGGTCTGGACACTGATCTTCGGGAGGGGACTGATCTAGAGAACGATTCGGGGGCTACCAGGAACAGTCCCATCGGCGATCCTGTAGGCGCGACAGGGATCGATCTGGAAGTACTCAGCATCTGGATACAGCATGGTGGTAATGAAAAAGGGCCGGGCAACAATACCTGGCCCTTTTTCTCTGCAGGTATGTCAGGCTTCCTGATGTCGTGACGCCGTGAACAACAGACTCACTGAAATGATCCCGAACCAGAGGAAGGGGGCCCAGATGACAGGTTCCACGACACCTCCCATTTTGTCCCATATGGCGATCCCCAACCCCCCCAGCACTCCATTGGGAGGAAGCAGTGGGCTGAAGAGGAGACGGATCAGATGTATATCCAGAAGCATCTGTACACCCCACAAGCCCAGAATGGTCAGTGGGCAATACATGAACAGCCAGCGATAGGGCTGTTGGAACCGGAGGCAGATAAGAGATGAAAGGAGATACAGGTTGAGAAAGGAAATCCCGAGAGCAAAGAAACCAAGTGAGGGCAGGAATCCTGCGATCAGACCCCGTACCTCGCCAAAAATCGAGCAGATAATAACTCCTGAATACCAGGTGACCAGATAGGTGATTACCAGCAGTATTGCGCCTGGGATAATGCGAGCAG
>JALGVQ010000116.1 GCA_025774615.1 bacterium | reverse complement strand
GACTTACTCTGGCCCACGACCGGATCGTCGTGGCTGCCGGGTCATCCATCACCTTCCTGGATGGACTCGGAACCGAGACCGCTTCATTCGATCTCGGTTCCACGATCTCCTGCCGGCCGGTTGGCTATCCCGTGTTGGACAAGGCGACTGCACTTGTCGTGGTGGAAACGGGAGAGGTATTCGAGATTACCGAGATGGGGATCGTGGATGGATGGTCCGCCCGCCCCGGAATCTCACGACTGACCTGCTCCAGGGATTATAGACGGATCGCTGTCGTCGAGGAGGAACTGATCCATCTGATACCAGAGAGTGGTGGAGAATCCCGGGTTGTATGGACCGGAGATGATCCCATCATCGATTATCTCTTTGCTCCCCATTCGACCCCGGCTCCACTGGGGGGATGGGATGTCGTGACCCTGACCGCCCGGGGTACCCTGACGTGGCTGGCCTGGAACGCCTGGCAGGTTCTGGAGGTCAAATGGAGTCTCGACCTGCCTGATCCGACCGGAACTATCTCGGTCGCCTACCTGTCGGCGATGCGCCAGTCGGCCATGATCGTGCCAACCATTGACGGTCTCAGGGCCATCTGGGCCGAGGGTCTGCCCGTGGCTGGTTGGCCACCGGCCCCCGGTGGGCGAGCCTCCGAGGATCCACCTGTTTTCATCGGAATTCCCCTCACCCTGACGGACGGTGTCACGATCGGTCTCACCAATGCCGACGAGGTCATGCTTTTCAACGCGGTTGCAGAACTCTCCGCTGGACCCGCTCGCCAGCTCTCCACCCGTCCGATAAGCCCGGTGACACTGGGAGGAGGTGGCTCGGAGCCGATACGCTTCCTGTACAGCGACGAGGACAGTCTCCGGGTCAACTCGCTGGGAGCAACAGGACTTTCAGAAGTCGAACCGGTCTGGGGGGGGCCGGGGGGAAGCGCCAGTGGTCGGGGAATCCCCCTGCATTTCAGGGAGGGGGTTGTTGAGGATGAGACGATCGCCCCCGACATCATCTACCTCTACCCGAATCCGACCCGGGACCGCTGCACAATCCGGGCCGAGGGATTCGAGGGAGACCTGATCGTGCGGGCTTTTACGGCCACTGGCACGCGTCTCGGGACCGTTGCCACCCTCTCTTCAGAATCCAATCCCACGGGATTCAATCGTGTCGTCGAAGCCACTTGGGATGTCTCCCATCTCGCTCCCGGTATCTACCATCTGGTCGTGGAGCAGGTGGGCACGATCACAACCCTGAACCCTGGCAAGAGTCTCGGTCGACACCGGCTCACCCTGATGGTGGTGCGGTGATCATGGACCGGTATACCGGAAGAAGTCATTCAGTCCTGCTTGCATGTGCGATCCTCCTGGTAACGGGCTTCTCCCCGATACCGGCACTGCACGCTCAACAGGTCGGGATCGAACTGCCCGATCGGGAAGTATCAGGGTTGCGACTCCTCGCGCTGACCTCCCGGCAGGCAGATCAGGAAGAGGAGTATGCCTCCCTTCCCTGGAAAGCGGCGCTGGCCTCCCTGGCGCTGCCCGGCAGTGGTCAGATTCTGACCGGGCGATCGTGGGGGTGGGGACTCATCGCGACCGAAGCTGCGCTGATCGGGAGTGGTCTCTGGGCACGCCATGAGGGGAGGGGGCTGAAGGGGGAATATGAACGGTTCGCCGATCTCAACTGGGAGAGGGACCGGTATCTCGAATATCTGACGACCTTCGAGTCGCTCACCGGGTCTCCCTGGCCCCACGATCACCATACCCTGCCTCCGGCGGATATACGCGATCACGATTACTACGAGATGATCGGAAAATATGATCAGTTCGCCCCCGGCTGGACCGACTGGCACGCCTCCTGGGATGTTCCCTGGCGTGGAGTCTCCCGATCACGCGAGAGCTATCTGAATCGACGTTTCGAGGCGAACCGATACCTGAAGTGGTCCCTGACCGCGGGTGGGCTGGTGTTCCTGAATCACCTTGCCGCCGGTACGGAAGTTCTTTTCAGCGGTGGTGAGCCCTCCGGCAACACTCACTCCCGATCCCGGGAACTCACACCCTGGGGCGCGGCGGCCAGAAGCCTGCTCTTCCCCGGCTGGGGACAGCGCCTGCAGGGAAAGCGCGGGCTGGCGGGTGTGTTGACGCTCTGTGAGGGAATGTTCTGGGGTGGTCTCAAGGCGTTCAGCGTCTACAGCGACTGGATGCTGGATGACAGTCGCCGCTGGGCAGTATCTCATGCCGGAGCTGATCCCTGGCTCAAGGATTCCGGATACTATCGGGTACTTGCGCTCTATCCCGACTTCACAACCTATAACGCCGTCCAGCGATCAGGGCTCGGCTCCCCCTCGGAAGCGTATCCTGCCGGTATCGGTTATGAGTGGCGATGGGACTCAGAATCATCGTGGAAACGGTATCGTGAATTGAGGAGGGATTCCCGGTTGGCGGAGAACCGGGCAAAGATCGCTCTGAGCGGGATTGTGGCGGGTCGTCTGGTTGGAGCTGTAGCGGCCCTCATCACCGGGACACTGCGTGAGTCACCGGCAGGACAGACCGGTCTGGTGCCCGGTTCGGCAGGTCGGAATCGTTTAACCGTCACCATATCGCCCTGGATGGCAGACGGTGTCAACACATCGACCGGTGTCCTGCAGGAAGGACGGATATCGGGTGTTACGCTGAAGCTGAGATTTTTCTGACTGAATCAGTCCCATTCTCCTGATCTATCGAGATATCGCCGGAAAGAGCAGTCCATTTCGAAAAAATGTGGGGGATATTCCGGTTCTCATGGTTCCTCAGGAGGAACAAATGCGACTCAATTGTAGTTATTTGTATGTTATTACACCTATATGAACGGTAAACGGTGCGTAGAGTGGTCCTGTACGATAAATAAAAAGATTATGATTTCTACTTGACGCTCATTGCATTTCGCACCTAACCTGTGCCGCAGTGGTAAAAAATGGGTAATTGTGGGAAATGCCCATGATCACTGATAAGGCACAGGAGCCGAATGCCCGATTTCCTTGGACAATATAACTACTCCCTCGACGAGAAGGGGCGCGTCAGTGTTCCAGCCAAATTCCGGCGGGAACTCATGCCCGAGACGAAGGAGACCTTCGTTGTGACTATTGGTCACGACAAGTGCCTCTTCGTCTACCCCATAGATCGTTGGGAGCAGAAAGCTTCGATCCTGCGCGACCAGCCGATGTCTGATGAGAGATCCCGCAAGTGGGTACGGATGTTCGCATCGAGTGCCACGTATGCCGTTTGTGACAAGCAGGGCCGGATCATGCTCCCACCCAACCTGACGAAGTGGGCAAGGCTCGACAAGGATGTCGTGATCAATGGCATGCTCGATCACATCGAGATCTGGGATCCCGGGATGTTCGCGGCGTATACCGCCGACATGGAGGATGAGTTCGAAAAACTGGCAGAGGATGTGCTGTTCTGACCCGTTCGGTAAAGGCAGGTGTCCATGACGAGTAATGAGGAAGAGATCCGCGGCATCAGGATTCTTCACCTGGAGGGGGAGATCACTGCGATGGCAATGGTCGATCTCGACAACCTTCTGCAGCGCCACCAGGAGAATCATGTCCGCAGAATGATCCTCGATTTCGAGGGAGTCGGAGACATCAATTACCGCGGTGTTGGCCTGCTCAGTGAGCGGGCCTTCAGATTCCGCGGTGCCGGAGGAGAAGTGAAGGTCACCGGTCTGCATGGCACGGTTGCTGACGCTTTCCAGTTCGTAGGAGCCGATCGGCTCATCGATATCTACGAAACTCCCCGGGAGGCCCTGGCCAGCTTCGGCGTTCAGCAGATCGCCTGAGCAGGGAATCTGCATGGCCTCTGTGTCGCAGGCGCAGAGGCTGTGCCATTTCAGGGTGTATCACTCTCCGGTATTGGCCGAAACGGCCATCGAATGGCTCGTAACAAGGGCCGATGGAAGGTATCTCGACGGGACTGTCGGCGGCGGAGGCCACCTGGCGGTCCTTTTGGATGTTCTGGAGGAAGGCGCGGAGATCCTGGCTATCGACCGGGATCCTGAAGCTTTGAAAGAGACTGCGGGCAGGATCGGGGATGGGAAACGGGTGGTGCTGAGACAGGGACCGTTCGCCGATCTCGCGCGATTCACCGAAGAGGAGGGAATGCTCCCCCTCGACGGGATCCTGCTCGATCTGGGGGTCTCCTCGTTCCAGCTGGATGAACCGGAGCGGGGATTCACGTACCGGGCGGATGCCCCGCTCGACATGAGGATGGATCCCGATCTTCCGATGACCGCGGCTGATCTGATCGCGGATGAGTCGGAAGAAGAACTCGGGCGGATACTCCGCGAGTACGGAGAGGTCAGGGACGCGCGTGGTCTGGCACGAAGGATCGTGAAGACCAGAATGGAGGCGCCCCTTGAACGGAGTGGCGACCTGCGAAGAGTAGTCGAGGCAGGTACGCCGCCCCATCGTCACATGAAGGTCCTGAGTCAGGTCTTTCAGGCGCTGAGGATCGCGGTCAACGATGAACTGGGTCAGCTCGAGCAGGCACTGGCAGGTTCGATCGATGTGCTGCGACCGGGAGGCAGGCTGGTGGTCATCGCTTATCACTCTCTGGAGGATCGGATCGTCAAGGAGTTCTTCCGGATGCAGGCCGGGGCCTGCACATGTCCTCCCGGCTTCCCTGTGTGTGCCTGCGGTGCCGAGGCGCTGGTGGAGGTCCTGACGCGCAAGGCCGTGAAGGTGTCCCAGGAGGAGATCTCCCGGAATCCCAGGGCACGGAGCGCGCGGTTGAGGGTAGCGGAACGACTGGCCAGGGAGAGGGCAGAGTGAGCAGGAATACGAACCGGAAGAACCACCGGAAGAAACCGGAGAGACCCACCCGGTTCTCCGGCAGCAGGATGGGGCTGCTGACAGCCCTGGGATTCGCCTGGTGTCTGCTCTACCTGGGCGGGATGAACCGGACCCTCTATCTCGCCGGCCAGGTAGAGTCCCTCCAGCAGGAGTTCAAAGCGATCCAGCGGGTTGTTGATCGACTCGAACTGGAAGTACTCGAAGAGAGAAGAGGAGAACGGGTAGTCGAACTGGCGCGTCAGCGTCTCGACATGGAATTTCCTCTCGGACAGACCGAGGTGCTGGCAGTCCTGCCCGCGGCCATCAGAAAGGGGAGATCACTTCGGATCTATCTGGAAAACGCGTTCGCCATGACTGTTGAAGGAATCGAACGGCAACTCTACCCATCCGCCCGCGCCGGAGAACCTGCTGCCGCTGATTCCTCCGGGGGGGGGGCAGTCCCATGATTGGGGCTCCTCTTCACTCTGGACGCCTCCGGCTCCTGGCCCTCCTGTTCGTGGCAGGATGGGCCATTTGTGTTTATCGACTGACTGACATCCAGCTCCTTCGTAGTGCGTCATATCACGAAAAGGCACGTCGCCAGCATCTCCAGGAACAGGTCCTTCAGCCCCGGCGTGGAGAGATACTCGACCGGGAAGGACGACTTCTCGCGGTCGACAGACTCCTCCATACCGTCGGTGTTCACCCGAAGTACGTGACTGACGCGGCAGCAGTGGCCCGGGGACTGACAACCCTCGTGGGAAGAACAGATGAAGAGTGGCTCGCAGAGATCGCAGATCACCAGGGCTACTTCTATGCTGCGCGAAGAATCTACCTTCTGGAAGAGCCCCCCCCCTCGCATGAACTGCCTGGCGGTCTCGATATCACCGAGGCATATCGGCGGACCTATCCGCAGCGGAGGATGGCCTCGAGTGTGCTCGGGTATACCGGTATCGATGGTGTAGGGCTCGAGGGACTCGAGCTGGATTACGACAATGTCCTGAGCGGCAGGGCAGGGCGTATCGTTCAGCAGGTCGACGCGCTTGGCGCGTCGATCCCCGGCAGAGATGCTGCCCGGGAGGAACCAGTATCGGGAATGGACCTGCGCCTCACTCTCGATGCGGTGATCCAGGAAGTTCTGGAAGAGGAACTCGCCCGCGGAGTCGAATCATCGGAAGCGGCGGCTGGAATCGCCGTGGCACTCGATCCGGAAACGGGAGCGATCCTGGCAATGGCCGGATGGCCGACCTTCGATCCGAATGCTCCCGATGATGTCGATCCTTCGCAGCGGCGGAATCGCGCGATCACCGATCCCTTCGAACCCGGCTCGGTCCTGAAGCTGGTGACCTTCACCGCAGCTCTTGACGCAGGCCGTTACACTCCGGCTGACACGATCGATGGCGGGAACGGAGTGATCCAGGTGGTCGGTTCGGAGATCCGTGATGTGCATGCGCACGGAAGGATGAGCCTGGGCGAGGTGCTGCAATTTTCGAGCAATGTGGGAACCGTGAAGATCGCCCGCCATGTCGGAGAAAACCGGCTCTACCGGTACGCGCGAGACTTCGGATTCGGCCAGGTGACGGGACTCGGTCTGCCTGGTGAGGCATCAGGTGTGCTCCGGAAATTGCCGGACTGGTACGGCCCCGCGCTGGAAAGTCTCTCGATCGGGTACGGGATCTCCGTCACCGCGCTCCAGATAGCAGCGGCCTACGCGGCAGTCGCCAACGGGGGACGCCTGCTGCAACCATGGCTGGTCGATGCGGTAAGGGATGAAAAGGGCAGATGGCATTCGGCTGGTGGTACCCAGGTTGTCCGACGGGTCATGCATGAGGAGACATCACTCCTGCTGAGGGGCTTTCTGAGGGATGCGGTATCAGGCGGCACCGGTAAGCAGGCTCGTGTTCCAGGACTGCAGATCGCCGGCAAGACAGGTACCGCCAGAAAGGCGGGCCCCTCCGGGTACGAGGCCGGTCAGTATATCTCCAGCTTCTGCGGGTTCCTTCCAGCTGACGATCCGAAATTCCTTCTTCTGGTGATTGTGGATGAGCCGGCGAACAGGTACTACGCAAGCGAGGTGGCGGCACCGATTTTTGCCAGCACCATCCAGCGACTCATCTGTCACCCGCAGAATCCACTGAGGGGATTCCAATCCTCGATCCACCAGGTGGTTGAGCGTCCCGCGCCGGTCGTACCCGACCTCCGTCGCTGGCCGGCAGCTGAGGCCGGAAAGGCACTGAATCAGCGGGGACTCCGTATGCGCTTTGTGGGAGAAGGGCACACGGTACTCTCACAGGAACCAGAGCCACTCAGTCAGGTAGAAGAAGGAGTGGTGGTAGTCCTCCATCTCGAAGCTCCCGGCATCACCGAATCGGTCTCTCAGGTGATCGTCCCCGATCTGAGGGGGCGCAGTCTCAGGGAGGCTGCGGCAGAAGCATCCACACTTGGACTGGTGTTGAGCGTTGAAGGCAGCGGTCTCGTGCGGAACCAGAACCCGCGGGCAGGCACCCTGGTGAACAGGGGAACCGACCTGAGGGTGGTTGCCGGGCTCAACTCAGGGAGTGGCAGATGAGGCTCGAAACACTCCTGGAATTTGCCGGTCTCTCCAGTCGTACTGAGGGCTGGGAATCGTTCAGGGGCCTCGAAATAACCGGCCTGGCATATGACAGCCGCCGGGTAGTGCCGGGTGACCTCTTCATCGCAGTGCGCGGATTCTCCTCCGATGGCCACAGCCACGTAGGAGAGGCCGCCGCCGCGGGTGCGGCGGCAACCCTTGTGGAGGAGCGGACGGGATCAGATCTGCCGCAGGTTGTAACGGACAATACGCGCAAAGCCATGGGTCCTCTTGCTGCTGCGTTCTGGGGCAATCCGGGAGAGCGGCTCTTCACGGTGGGAATCACCGGCACCAACGGCAAGACAACGACCATGTATCTCATTTGCGCCCTGCTTGAAGCGCAGGTGGGACAGGTCGGATCGATCGGCACGATCTCATACCGCGTAGGAGGCCATGAAGAGGACGCGCCACACACAACACCTGAAGCGATAGACCTCCAGAAAATGCTGGCCAGGATGATCTCGGAGGATGATTCAGCGGCGGTCATGGAGGTTTCCAGCCACGCGCTCTCTCTGGGACGGGTGGATGGACTCGGGTTCGATATCACCTGTTTTACGAACCTCGGCAGGGATCACCTCGATTTCCATCCCACGATGGAAGAGTACCTGGCGGCGAAGACCAGGCTCTTCACGCACCACCGGAAACCCGATGGAGTCGCGATTATAAACGTGGATGACAGCGCCGGTGCGAGGCTGGCTTCGGCGATCGATCCACCGGTCGTCACGGTCGGACTCTCCCCGAACGCGGATCTGACCGCCTCGGAGGTGAAGGTCGGGTGGGACGGTCTGACCTTCGAACTCTCATGGCAGGAGAGGACGGTCGATGTGTCGAGTCCTCTCCTGGGAGCGTTCAATGTTCAGAACCTTCTTGTAGCTGCCGGAGTGGGATTGATGGCGGGGGTACCGCTTGAGGCGGTGGCATCATCACTGGGTACACTCGGATACGTTGCGGGTCGGATGGAGCGCCTGCCGGCTCCGGATGGAGTCGAGGTCGTACTCGACTATGCCCACAAGCCTGATGCCCTCAAGGTGGCACTCACCGCGTGCCAGGAACTGGCAGCAGGAAAGGTGATATGCGTATTCGGCTGCGGTGGTGACCGCGACCGGGGGAAGCGGCCACTGATGGGACGTATAGCTGCTCTTGGCGCTGATCGCGTCATCGTGACCAGCGACAATCCACGCACCGAAGATCGGGACACGATAATCGCCGAGATCATGGCAGGAGTGCCGCAGGAGGCCGACTGCTCGGTGGAATCCGATCGTCGCAAAGCGATCACAATGGCGATCAGTGAAGCGCTCCCGGGTGATGTGATTCTCGTGGCAGGCAAGGGACACGAACAGTATCAGCTGATTGGATCGGAACGTCTTCGATTCGATGAACGGGAGGTTGTGGCCGAAGCGGTCGAAAATCGCGGGGAGGGCAGGGGATCGTGAGTCTGAATCTGCCCAGAGGATTGCCGGCCGAGGCCACGTTCACCGGCGTCAGTATCGACAGCCGGAAGATCCATGAGGGCGATCTCTTCGTCGCGCTCCGGGGTGAACGGTTCGACGGGCACGAGTTCATCCGCAGTGCCCTGGAGGCCGGGGCAACAGCGGCAGTCGTGGAACAGGGCTGGCTCTCGAAGCAGAAGAAACGAACGGTGAGGGGTCTCTCCCTCATACCGGTACCCGATACTCTTGATGCCCTGCAGTCACTGGCGCTGTACCACCGACGGCGACTCGGCCTGCCGGTGGTCGGAGTGACAGGAAGCAACGGCAAGACCACGACCAAGGAGATGATCGCCGC
>JALGVQ010000115.1 GCA_025774615.1 bacterium | reverse complement strand
ATCCACCTCGTTCAGCCTGACCAGGATCTCCATGCCTTTCTCGGTAGGCGTCTCCATGCCGACGAAATCGGCCCTGATCGGCAGGTCGCGCTGCTGCCGATCGACCAGTACCGCGAGTCGGATCACCAGCGGCCGGCCGTAGTCCATCAGGCTGTCGAGGGCTGCTCTGACCGTTCGGCCGGTAAAGAGCACATCATCGACCAGGATGAGAGTCCTTCCGTCGACATCGAAGGGAATATCACTCACCCCGACCACCGGGGTCTTCTCCCGGGCGCGGAAATCGTCACGGTAGAGGGTGATATCGAGCACCCCCACAGGCACGTCGCAATGCTCATTGTTCGAGATGTATTCCGCGATCCGCTTTGCCAGCGGCACGCCGCGCGTCTTGACACCGATCAGGGCCAGATCTCCGGCTCCTCCGGTATCTTCGATGATCTCGCGCGCGATCCTTTCAAGCGCCTCCCTGAGTTGGGCGGCATCCATGATCATGGCTCGCGTCTGAGGGCTCTTTTCTGAAGGACTTGCTGTCATGGCGTTGGAATCCAGGGCTTTCCGGGCACAAAAAACCTCCACGCCCCGAAGGCGGGAGGTCGATTGCTCAGGTTATGTCCTTACATATAGGCAGCATCAGCCCTCACACTATTCATCCACCCCCGTCCGGTCAAGGATTCTCGTATAGTATCGAGTGGCTGGAACCCTGTACAATTATGGGATGGATCGACACCCGTACAGACCTCCCCCCACCATCCTGATCTCTCTGCTGGTGATAATCGTGCTCAGCGTTACCTCCAATCTGCCGGGCTGTCAGACCGGAAGGAGCGCAATGGACCTCTCGAAACTCATTCCGGGCACCGTCGGCACCTGGGCTCCCGTCGATGATTACCCCGACGCCCGGTACGATAAGCAGACGATCTTCGACTACATGAACGGCGCCGGAGAGGTGTTTCTCTCGTTCGCATACCAGGAGATGTTCGTCCGATACCTGGAAAAGCAGGACGAACAGCTGACCATCGAGCTGTACGACATGGGAAATGCGGCCGACGCATTCGGCATCTTCGCGCGCAGCCGGTCGGGAGATGACATCGGGATCGGTCAGGGGTCACAATACTGGTCGGGTCAGATCAACTTCTGGAAGGACCGATACTACGTCAGTGTATTCACGCTCACCGAGACAGAGGATTCGAAGCGGGATGTATTCGATCTTGCCCGTGCCATCGCGGCGAATATCCCCGATGAGGGGCAACCTCCCGCCATCCTCTCCCTGCTCCCCCCTGAAGACCTGCATGAGGAGACGATCAAGTACTTCCACCTGCATACCGACCTGAATCGCTACTATTTCATCTCCGACAGCAACATCCTCGGACTCGATTCGAATACCGAAGCAATCATCGCCAATTACGAATCAGGCCAGGAGTACCGGTTCCTTCTGGTTGTCCGGTACCCGGATCCGGAGCGGGCTGGTGAGGTGTTCACGACCTTCCATGACACCTGGCTGCCGGAGGCGGATGAGGATGGCGCTGTGGAGATCGAAGAGGGACAGTGGTCATCAGCCATTCTGGCGGGACCGTATATCATTTCGGTGTTCGACGCGCAGTCGGCGGAGAGTGCCCGTAATCTTCTTGCTGCCACACAGGACCGCATTGAAGGAGTCGATCAATGAGTGATGAAAGAATCCGTACGCGCAGAGACTTCGTGAAGGAAACCTCATTCGGCGTCGCGGGCATGACCCTCGGATTGTCCGCCGTCAGGGATGGTCTCCTGAAGCCCCGGCGGAACTCAAAGGTGGTCCTCATCCGGCACAAGGATGTTCTCGATGATGAGGGAACCATCGATCGTGCCATATTTGAGCAGATGCTCGACGACGCGGTCACAACGCTCTTCGGGAACGATGATCCGACAGCCTGCTGGAAGGGTCTTTTGAAACCCACCGATACCCTGGGCATCAAGACGAATGTCTACCCCCCCCTCCCCACACCACCCGAACTCAATGAGATGCTCGAGCAGCGGGCGATGGCGGTCGGCATCCCTGAAGAGAAGATTTCAACACTCGACCGGGGAGTTCTGCAGGACCCGAACTTTCAGAACGCAACCGCGCTCCTTAACGCGCGGCCGCTCAGGGCCCACGACTGGTCGGGTATCGGTGGATGCATCAAGAATTTCATCCTCTTCGACCGGCCCTCCGACTGGCACGATGACTCGTGTGCCGACCTGGGAGCTATCTGGAACCTGCCGGTGTGCAAGGGGAAGTGCCGCCTGAACATCCTGGTGGCGATGACACCCCTCTTCCATTCGATCGGCCCCCACCGGTATGCCCCCGACGCCATCTGGCAATACAAAGGGATGTTCGTGAGCACCGACCCGGTAGCGGTCGACGCCCTCGGTGTGAAACTGATGGAGGAGATGCGTAAGGCCTTCTACGATCGTCCGCCGCGCGGCGGGACATCGACCAAGCATGTCGGCATCGCGGATACCAGTCATGGTCTCGGCGTGGCGAACCTCGATGAGATCGAACTGATCAAGATCGGCTGGATGGAGGATGTCCTGATCTGAGACCACTGGGCCCGGAGCTCAAGGCTTCGGCTGGCAGGAACCATCTGAGGAATGTTTCACCGGATTCTGATAGCTGCTGAACAGCGAATGCAGTGGATATCTGGACAGGAGAGAATCATGAAGAAACTGGCTCTGACACTCTGCGCTCTTTTGCTATGCGCATCCACAGGTATGGCGCAATCGGTCGACGGTCAGTCAACAGACGGCCTGAAGGTGTTCATCTCGGTCGACATGGAAGGAATCACGGGGGTAGTTCATTGGAACGAGGTAAGCCGCGAAGGGAAGGATTACAGTTACTTCCGCCGGATCATGACGCTTGAGACCAATGCGGCCATCGAGGGAGCAGTCGCGGCCGGAGCAACGCATATCGTGGTGCGTGACTCTCACGGTTCGGCCCGTAACATCCTGCCCGAACTGCTCGACAGGCGCGCACTCCTGCTCAGGGAGTGGTCGGGAGGACCGAAGAGCATGATGGAGGGGATCGGCGAGACGTTCGATGCGGTCATCTTCATCGGCTATCACGCCAAGGCCGGCACCCCCGATGCCCTGCTTGAACACACCATGACCGGAAACGTCATGGACATCTCCATCAATGGCGTTTCCTTGCCGGAAGCCGGTATCAATGCTCTCATCGCGGGTCACTATGATGTACCGGTGGTGTTCGTGGCGGGTGATAAAACCATCTGCGAACAGTGTGATGGGCTCTTCGGGGAGATCGGTTCGGTCGCCGTAAAAGAAGGTATCGGTGGGGCGGCGCTCAACCGCCATCCCGAAGTGTCCCGGGAGATGATCCGGAGTGGTGTCACCGATGCCCTGCGGAACCTGGACCGGTACCAGCCCTACAAATTGCGGTCGCCCTTCACCATGGTGCTGACCCTGAAAGATGAGACCACCGTCTACCCGGGGCAGTACTACCCGGGCGCTGAGCGTACCGGTGACTGGGAGATCACCTATCGCAGTGACGATATCATGGATGTGCTGCTGGCTTTCTTTAAGCTGCGGTCAGGTTATTAGATGCGGCCCGATTATCCGGGCGCATCCCGATAGTTGAACTGCAGACCGGCTGTCAGGCCGGGTCCATGTCACCCGGTCGGTATCTGTTGACGGTCTCTGTTATTGAAGAGCCGGGCTCCCCCTTCGGCGACCAGCGCACCGAGGAAGATGAGTCCACCGCCGACATAGGCGGTCCCGGTCAGCATCTCGCCCAGGAAGAGGAAGGCAAAAAACGCTGCCAGCGGGGTTTCGAGGGTGATGATCACCGCTGCACGGGTCGCGCTGATAAACCGCTGCCAGTGCAGCTGCATGGCCAGGGTACCCGCGGCCATGGTCCCCAGCACCAGGCATCTCCAGATGAACGGCCAGCTCAACTCTACCGTGGGTGTTTCGAGCAGGAGCATGGCGGGTATGCTGAGACCGAGGATCCCGATCGCCTGGATGAGGGTCAGGGCGCGGGTATCATGGTTGGCGGTGAACATCTCCACGAAAACAATATGAAACGCGAAACAGACTGCCGATCCGAGAGTGAGTATGTCACCCCAGTTCAATCCCCCTCCGGAAGGTGATGTGAGGATGTAGAGCCCGACCGTACAGATGAGCACTCCGACGATCGAGGTCGCCTTCGGCAGGGTGCGCCTGATGATGATCACCAGCAGGGGCACCATCACCACCCACAGTCCGGTGATGAAGCCTGACATACTCGCTTCGGTCAGCTGGAGACCGATGGTCTGAAAGATAAAACCTCCACCCAGAAGGGCTCCCAGAGTGAGCCCTCTGAGCCACGTTCCGGGCTGTGAAATATTTTTTAACTTTTTTTGCCAGAGTACGCCCCAGATGGCACCGGCAAGCAGAAATCTCAATATGACGAAGAAGATCGGAGAAACATACGCCAGGGCTCCTTTTGCGAGCGCAAAGGAGGATCCCCAGAGGATGGCGATGCCCAGAAAGACGATATCTGCCTGTGTAGTGCGTTTCATGGCAGGCCAAAGTACCGTTTCGACAGCCGGTTTCAACCAGTAAAAAGGAGCAGGGGCCGAAGCCCGTGCTCCTTTTTAACAGTCCTGCTTACTGCTGAAGGCTGCTGTCAGCCGGTCTTCCTAGTTGACGGCGTCCTTCAGGGCCTTGCCGGCCTTGAACTTCGGCACATAGCTGGCCGAAATCTGGATCGACTCACCGGTCCGCGGGTTGCGACCTATGCGAGCTTTCCTGTGCGATGTTGAGAACGTCCCGAATCCGACGAAGGTCACCTTGTTCCCACCCTTAAGGGCAGATGTGATTCCGTCAAATGCGGCATTGATGGCTACTTCAGCCTTGGCCTTCGAGATTCCAGCCTCATCTGCTGCCAACGCGACGATTTCCTTCTTCGTCATGCTTTCACCTCCTGGGGGTCGATAGTAATCCTCTCCCTACAAAAGCCTGCCTCAATCTTAGGCAGCAGTTAAGAAGAGTGTCAAGTCGCAATCCCGCGAAAACCCGCGTCAATAAACGGTTCTTCGCTGTTCGTACTTGATCTCAGGGATATCCTTGATGGCGATTACGAACCAGTATCCCCTTCCCGGTCCGGTCGGTACGACCTGCAGTCGAGCCTCCCAGCAATGCAGGTCCCGATAGATGTTGAACGACATCCTGACAAGTTCCTTGCGGGCGAAGTCATATCGACTTTGAACAGACAACGTCCACTTCGGAATATTCACTGTCAAAGAGCCGTCCAGACTGTGGGTCGGGACCTCACTGCTCCTTCTCCAGGAGTAGTTGTGGCTCACTGCCAGGTTCCAGCTGCCGCCGCCGGCACGGGCCCTGTCGGTGCTCGGGGATTTGAGCTTTCCAGCGTCTCGCGTCGGAACCCCGAATGGAACCTCTTCTTCAAGGATCTCCGTCTCGGGTGTCTCTGCGAGTTCTCCGCTTTCCGGCTCTTCCTCCTCTTCACCGGTTTCGGCCCTTCTGCCAAACCAACCGGCCACCGTCCTGCTGTCCAGACGCATCGAACTTCGGTAGCTGGCCGACATCATGATCGGCTTCGACCGGAACGTGTCGGTATCGGGCTCGTAAAGCGAATGCAGTGCTCTGAGCTGTAGATTCAATACGCGCCCGGCTTTCGTAATCAGTGAAGTGTTTATATCTGACAGTTTCCGGCCATCCGCGCGGGCGTTGTACGATCCCGAAGTGGTGATCCTGGCCAGTTCGGACTGCCGTTCCTCCTCCCCGACCCACCGTTTCATCTGGAAGATCTGACCCAGACTGTAGTTCAGTCTCTGCTGTCCACCGGGATTTCCTCCGAAGAGGGAGGGAACATCGTCGAGCTCTGTGAAGTCGGGTGCATAGGTCAGCGAAAGGCTCGGTTCCACCACGTGACGGAAGGCCACATTGGCCCCGAAGGGACGGTCGAGCATCCCGTAGATCTTGGTGCTCGCCCGTAATGATGAATTCCAGAGGAAGCGGCGCTGGAATTCGTCCCGGGCGGTATCGCCAAAGTACCAGGCTTCACGGGCTGAGAAGGATGGCTGCAGGTTGAGCCAGCCCAGGATCTTTCCCGAGTAGGTAAGGTTCGCCTTCTGCTCCATCCCGACCTGCTGGGTGATCGAGTCCCGTTCGGCGGCCGTGCCCATGTCCAGGAGCTGGTTCCGGATCGATGACCGGAGTGACATGTTGTAATCGATGTAGAAGTTCTCGTACCACTTCGGCAGGGCACTCTCCTCACCGCGGTCCGCGGAGAACCCGAATCCGGAGAGACCGCCCGGCCCACCGCTCGCCTGGCGCTGTCCGGTAGAGCCGAACAGCGGCCGGCGGGAGATCCGGAAGGTGGCGGTAGGCAGCTGCGTGTCCGTGATGCCTTTATCGAGGAAATTGGTCTGACTCAACGCCACCGACAGGTTGCTGCCGTTCGAGAACCGCTTCGAAAGGTTCGCGTTGCTCCTGAGCACCCTCTGCAGGCGGCGTTCAAGGTCATCTGAGATACTGGTGTTGAAGTCGGATGAAGATGAGAAGTTCCCCCGGGCAGAGATACGCAACGTGGGATCGATGGTCTGGCTGTGATTGAACCGGGTCTCCCATCGCAGGATGCCATTAGCGCGATCGCGGTTGTAGGTGGTCTCGATATTTCCATTGAGTCGATAGAGCCATTTATAGCGAACACGTCCCCGCACGATCACGCCGACCTTCTGGGTGAAATCAGCTGCCACACGGGCGTCGAAGTAGTCACTCGGCGCCCAGTAGTACCCGAGTCCCTTCAGGGTGATACCTGTCAGACCGGGGTTGTTGGAGTACTGGGGCATCAGGAGCCCCGACTGCCTCCCCGATCTGATCGACTTGATGATGAAAGGCAGAGGCGGAAAGATCTCGAGGTTGAGGCCGGGAATGGTGAAAAGCCTGGGTGGGATCTGGATACCGAGGATATTGAACCTGATCCCCTTCGCGATCACCTTGTCATCGGGGATGATCTTCATCTTGTCAGAGGAAAACCAGTAATGGGGATCATCCAGCTCGCAGGTGGTGAACCGACCGTCCTGCACCGTCAGGTAATTGGGCTCCGATCGATAGGCATTGATCTCCGAACCGTGATAGTAGCCGAACTCATACTCTGTCCGTCCACCGTACACCTTGCCCCGATCGGTCCTGAGATCATAAAACATCCGCTCTCCCACCATATCGGTGCCGCCCTGCCTGAAGATGGGCAAATGGAGCGGTTTACCCTCCCCGGTCGCAGAGGTGTCGGGCAGAGGGATCGCGGTTATCATTTCCTGTTCGCTGTCGAACGTGATAATGCCGGCGAGCACCTCGAGATCCTGCATGCGTATCCAGGCCGGCTCTTCAGGTGATCCCACGAAGGTGGTCACCGTCCCGTCACTCTCAAGTGACGTCCAGCCGGTCACCAGACTGTCCTGGATTGCGCTCTGCGGTCCCTCAACGGCAAGGATCGTGTCAGGGGGCGGGACGGCTATCGTATCCTGCCGGGTCGTGACCGGTCTCTCCTGATGAGAGGTGATACCCAGCGCTTCTCCAGGCGATCCCAGCAGGAACACAGCCAGAAGAAGGGCCGGTACCATTGCGGGTCGACCCGTCACGGTTCCCTGATCCATTACGCGGATGCCGGTCACCCTGATGCGGTCAGTTCCGGCCATAAGGCGAGAGCCCCGGCACCGGCAGTACCGGCACGGGGTCCCAGTGTGGCGGTGATGATGGGGACGACCCTTGCGGCGCCAGACATCGCGTGGTTACCCACTGTCCTCCTGATGACATCGAAGAGTGGTGGACCAGCCTGGGCAATACCTCCTCCTACCAGGATGCAGTCGGGGTCGAGCACATTGATCAGTGAGATGAGCGCGATACCGAGCCATCTTCCCATCTCGGCCAGGACTGCCCGGGCGACCGGATCACCGTCAGCGGCCGCCAGTCCGATTTCCTCCACCGTGATCTCTTCTGGGTCGATCTGCGCGAGAGGGCCGGTCAGATCGATCTTCTCCAGGAGTTCCCGGGCGCGGCGGACGAGCGCGGGAGCTCCCACGAACTGTTCCAGGCACCCGTTGTTGCCACACGGGCATTCAGGACCATCGGGAGCGATCACCATATGGCCGATCTCGCCGGCGAACCCTTCCGCGCCGTCATAGAGCCTGCCATGTATGACCAGCGCTCCTCCAACCCCTGTACCGAGGGTGATCATGATGAAATTCCTGAAGTCACCACCGGCGCCGAACTTGAGTTCGCCCATCGCGGCGGCGTTCACATCATTGGCCAGATAGACCGGCAGAGGTGTCATCTTCACCAGTTTGTCACGCAGGGGAAAGTCGTCCCAGCCCCTGAAATTGGGGGATTTGTGTATCCTGCCGGTGGAGCGCTCGATACTGCCCGGACTGCCGACGCCCACACCGATCAGCTGCAGCCCCCGCTCCTCGGCAAGAGCGGTGAGACGATCGATCTCTGCCTGGAGGTTCTCGAGCAGATACTCTGACCCTGCCATCCGGTCGATGGTGACACGACTGAATCCGTTGATACTGCCGTTACTGCTTACCAGACCACTCTTGATCGCAGACCCACCCAGATCGATGCCTATGGCCCGGATGAGATCATCATCGTTCATGAGGTACTCTTTCCTTCCCCCCCGGTCGCGTCAACGATCCGCTCCTGCAATCTGAGGTGATCCTCTGCACGCACCGAAATGTCCATTATGGCCGAGCTGCCATCAACCGACTGGTCAAGATACGTCACATCGAACGAAGAGAGCACTCTGTGGATATCCCCCAGCCGTTCCACCGGTACCGTGACCGTGAGTGTCAGGCGGCGGATCTCCTCCATGATATCAGCCTCTTCGATAACCTCTGCCATGGCGCCGCGATACGCGCGGATCAGGCCTCCCCGTCCGAGTTTTGTGCCACCGAACCACCGTACAACCACTCCGAGTACATTCCACAACTCACCTGAACGCAGGGCGCTGAGGATGGGGACGCCTGCGGTTCCCGACGGTTCACCGGCATCAGAGGATGCCTCTCCCGGGTCCGGTTCCGGGAGGAGTCGCCATGCCCAGCAGACATGGGAGGAATCCCGGTATCGTTCCCGCAGTTCATCCAGGCGCTGCTCGGCGACCTTCCGGTCACTGCACGGTTCCACGATCGCGAGAAACCTGCTCCCCTTCACCCTGGTAACGGCTTCTGATGGGGTGTTACAGGTTCGGAACG
>JALGVQ010000114.1 GCA_025774615.1 bacterium | reverse complement strand
CATGAGTGGCGATTTCGAGTTCGTCGAACTGAGCGGCAGAAGCACTCTGCATACGTTCACGAAGGTCGTGGCTGCCCCGACCGGCTTCGAGGATGTCGTCCCCTACACGGTGGGCGTGGTCGATCTCGAAGAAGGTGGAAGGGCGCTGGCGTGGTTCGGCGAAACGGTTCCTGATGATGAGATCGCAATCGGTATGGATCTGCAGGTAGTGCCACAGATCTTCGATGAGGAAGAGAACATCAAAGTCTATTACAGTCTGGAAAAATCGGGCACGACGTGGTCGAAAACAAGCACCTGACAGTCTACTCGTCAGTGAGGAGTAAGCTATGTCCGGAGCAATCGAGATTGAAATAGATCAGAAGAGAGACCTGACCATATTCACCGTCAGTGGTGAATTCACCGGTGAACAGGTCAGCCAGGCGATTAAGGAATTTTACGACGGTGATCCGACGGACCGCGTATTGTGGGATCTTTCTGCCGCGACCTTCGAACATATCTCGGGCACTGTCCCCCAGCAGCTGGCTGGTGTGTCTCAGCAACACACCGGGTCAGACAGGAAGGGCGGGATGACCGCGCTGGTATTCGCCTCTGATGTCGGCTTCGGCCTGGGCCGGATGTTCGAGACATTCCGGAGTCTTCAGGGTTCCGATGTGACGTATGGAACGTTCCGCTCGCGGAAGAAAGCCCTGGCGTGGCTGGATACCGATCTGGACGAGTGACTTCCCACGGAGTGCCTCTCCTCTGCGGGGGATGAGATAATCCGGATAACGGGACAGACCCGGATTATCGACCTGCCAGAATTATCAGATCACCCTGCTTGACCGCGCCACCCCTGATGACCCGGACAAAAACACCTTCGACCGGCATGATGCATTCTCCGGTCACTTCCTGGATGGCGCAGGCGGAGTGACACTCCTTGCCGATCTGGGTGACCTCCAGGACGACTTCGTTGTTGATGACGATCGTGTCTCCGACATGTATCAGCGACAGATCGAGATCCCGCGTGATGATGTTCTCCGCGAAGGCGCCCTGGGCAATCTCCGGCATGCTCTCCTTCATCCGATCGATGCTCTCACCCGGCAGCAGCGATACCTGACGGTGCCAGTCGCCCGCGTGAGCGTCACCCGAGATGCCGTGTCCGGCGATGAACTCGGCCTCGGATACAGGCTCCTTCACCATTCCCCGGCCTGTGCTGATCGAGAGAGCTTCCACGGTCCCCACGGTCACGACCTCCAGGGATAGAGGTGAACGATGACTTCATCTCCTGCTTCCAGGGCATGACCCGGTTCGATCAGCAGGAATCCGTCGGCGTCTGTCATCGATGAGAGCATGTGTGAGCCCTGTTTCCGGAGTGGAGTGATGGTGACCGGTTCGGGATGCTCTCTGCTGACTGCCACCCGGAGGAAGAAGCTCCGGTCTCCCCGGTTCTTGTATGGGGAGTCGATCGTACCCGACAATGTCTCCCAGCTGAACGGTCTGCCCTGCATCCTCTGGAGCAGGGGGTGGATGTAGTACGCGAAACAGTTTAGCACCGCCACCGGGTTGCCGGGCAGACCGAAGAGGAGCTGATCATCCCGCCGGGCGAAGAACATAGGTTTGCCCGGTTTCTGACTCACCCTCCAGAATATCTGCTTGAATCCGGCCCCCCCGGCGGCCTGCTTCACCAGATCGTGGGGGCCCACGGATACGCCACCCGATACGAGAACGATCTGTGAGGAGTCGGCGGCTGTGGTGATGGCGGCTTCGGTCTCCTCGATCAGGTCGCCGCACCTGCTCATGCTGGCGACCCTGCCGCCTGCTTTCCGTATAGCAGTCTCGAGCATGAGGGCGTTCGAATCCCGGACCTGCCATGGTTTGATCTCAGCGCCTGCTCCGGCCAGTTCGTGACCGGTCACCACGATACCCACAGCCGGGGGAGTCGAGACCATCACGTTCCCGACTCCAAGTGAGGCCAGGAGACCGAGTGATGACGGGGTCAGTCTGGCGCCGCTCGAAAGAAGGGTGTCTCCGGTACGGATCTCTTCACCCTCGAACCGGACGTGCTGGTGCTGCCCTGTTGCCGACCGGATAATGATCGCATCACCGGTGTCATCCACATCCTCCAGGGGCACCACCGTGTCGGCTCCGTCGGGCAGCATTGCGCCGGTGCTGATCCGTACCGCCTCTCCCGGAAGTACCGTATCGTGATATGGTTCTCCCGCCCGGCTCTCCCCGACTACGGTAAGAGAGGGTGGCGCGTCTCCACTCCACGTCTCGACATCGTTCCAGAAGACGGCAAATCCATCCATGGCGCTGTTCGTGCAACGGGGCAGAGGCTCCGGGGCCGTGATATCTTCAGTGATGACCCGGTCGAGCGCCTCGCTCAGCTGCACGCTTTCGGTCACCATCGGCGGCTCATGCCTGTTGATGATAGCAAGCGCCTCTTCGATCGGGATCACCGGATTCCTCCATTCATTTCTGGTCGTGTCCTCCGCCGCGGATCATCGGGAAGGCATGCAGGAGCCCCGGCAGAAGAGCATCCATGCTCTCCTTTGCGCCGCGACTGCTGCCGGGCAGGTTGATGATGAGGGTCTCTCCCCTCTGGCCGCACCGGGAACGGGAGAGCATGGCATGGGGGGTGCGCTCCGAACCGTACGCCCGAACCATCTCCGTGATCCCGGGCACTTCCCGATCGATGACATCCATTGTGGCTTCAGGGGTGACGTCCCTCGGTCCCAGACCGGTGCCTCCGGTGGTGAGGATCAGGTCTATCATCCCGCTGTCCGCCAGCTCCGTCAGTTTCTGAGCGATGATCGTCCGATCATCAGGCAGGACCTCATAGACACTCACATCGACCGGCTGAGATTGCAGGGATTCCCGGATGAGCAGGCCAGACCGATCTTCACGTTCACCCGCGTGGGTCGAGTCGGAGATCACCAATACGGCGCATCGGATCGGTTCGGTGAAGGTGTCTCTCCAGTCGCTCCTGCCGCCTCTCTTTTCGATGAGCTGGATCCCTTCGATCGTGAGTGCCTCATCAAGCGGCTTCACCATGTCCCAGGCATTGAGCAGAGCGGCGGTCACCGCCGTCAGGGCCTCCATCTCGACACCGGTCTTCCAGACCGATCTCACTTCCGCGGTGACCGCGAGATGGTCCTCTTTCACCGTGAGCATGACTTCCACCCAATCGAGCGGGATGGGATGGCAGAAGACGATGGTATCGGCGGTCTGCTTCGCGGCAGTGATCCCGGCGGCACGAGCTATCTCCAGAACATCCCCCTTCGGCACCTCCCGGGCTCGTATGGCTTCGAGTGTTCCCGCCCCGCAGTGGAGCCTGCCCTCCGCCCTCGCGTAGCGGAGCGTGTTCGACTTCGGACTGACATCGATCATGCGTTTTCACCTCTGAAGATATTGAAACGGTTATGAGCGAGACGCAGGCCCCGCTCGATCAGGAATCCGGCCAGGAGCGCGATGGTGAGGTTGCGCGTGATGTATGAGAGCAGGCCGACCAGGGAAGCGGTGATGATCTCGGGAGCTCCTGTCAGGTCGCGGACGAGAACCATCAGCTTCCAGCTGGTGAAGATGAGGAGGGCGCCCAGCACCGGTATGGGGATGGCGAAGAGAAGGTCGGTGAGCGGTCTGATGACGGCACAGAGCAGCAGGATGCCGCCGAGGAGCATTGTGGTGCCTCCGGTTCTGCCGCCGAACCGGGCGTGCGCCGCGATCCCTCCCGCGCCGTGGCAGATCGGGAATCCTCCGCCCAGACCGATCGCGACATTGCTGATACCGATCGAGAGACCGAGACGGGTGGGGGTGGTACGGGCAGAGCGATCTGGCCAGAACGTGCAGCAGGCATCCGAGGCGGCATATACCGCGTTTCCCAGTGTGAGCGGCAACTGCGGGATCATCAATACTACCAGTGCGGGGCCGAGAAAACCGAGCTGGGGCAGCGTGAATTGGAGGAGGCCTTCGCTGTCCTTGAATGGCATTATATGAGTTCCATAAATGTAAACAATAATTATAGATACGATGATTACCATAAGTGCTGCTGGAAGGTCCCGGCGTGACTGGAGCAGGGCGATGATCACGATCGTAAGCAGCGTCAGCAGAAGGTTCAACGGCAGGTTCACACTCGCCCCTCCGAGGAGGAGTCCATTGGTGGTGACCATGGTGACAGAGGTATGGAAGAGAATAAATCCGAGTCCAAGCTGGATCCCTCTGATCAGCGACATGCTGAAGATACGCTGGAGTATCCGGATCACACCGGTCACCGACAGAGAGATCATGAGAACACCGTAGAAGAGAGCTGTGGAGGCGAGTTCAGATACACCGAACCCCGAGGCGATCGCGATCACCGCCATAGCTTTCAAAGGCTGGACCGATACCGGGACGCGGTAGTACCAGCCTGTCACTATGTAGGTGAGTCCCCACAGGAAGAGAAGGCGCTCAGGAGGGAATCCGTTGAAGATCACGAGCGCGAACGCGAAGGGTAACAGGATGCCGAGATCACCCACGGCGCCTGCCCATTCGGTGAGCGCGATTGAATTCCGGTGCTCGGAACGGAAACCGCTCAAGCTACCCACCGATCGATGACATGCAATCGGAAGCCCGGGGGCCACATCCGGAGTGAGCCTCGAATCCGTCAGATGACCGGTTCGATACCTGTTCTGACACGGCGGCTCCGATGGCGTTATCGTCCACTCCATCCTGGAGCATCTGCTTCAGATCGATCGTGTCGGGCCCGTAGAGGCAGGTCTTCATGAGACCGGAGGCGGTGATCCGGATCCGGTCGCAGGTCGAGCAGAACGAACGGGTGTGTCCGGCGATCATGCCGATCGTGCCGGTGAATCCGGCGATGGTGAAGCGGCGGGCTGTACCGCCGTTCGGCGGCAACGGCCGAAGAGTACCCAGTTCCGAGGTGAGCCGGTCGATGATCCGTTCCTGATCCCAATGGATCGTCGATGCCCGCGCAATTCCGATCAGGGGCATCTCCTCTATGAATCTGACCTCCACCTGATGATCACGGGCAAGACGCGCCATGCGGCCGATCTCATCGGAGTTCCATTCCCCCAGTACTACCGTATTGATCTTTACCGTGAGGTCGTGATCGAGCAGGGTGTGGAATGTCTCCAGCACATCATCGAGACCATCCCTGCCGGTTATCTTCTCGAAGGTGTGTCGGTCGAGTGTGTCGAGACTGAGATTGACCCCCGCGATACCGATATCCCGGAGCGCGGGGACATGGGAGGCCATTCCCAGGCCATTGGTGGTGATGTGGAGTGAATCGAGACCGGAGAGGTCACGCAACTCTCTGAGGAGATCGAGTAATCCCCCCCGCATGAATGGTTCACCGCCGGTGACGCGAACCTTTCGGATTCCGAGATCCAGAAAGATCCGGGTGAGTCGGATCAGTTCTTCCCTCGTGAGCAGCTCTTCCCGGGGTATCAGATCAGGGCCGTCAGCCGGCATGCAGTAACGACAGCGCAGATTGCACCGATCAGTCACCGATAACCGGAGATAGGAGATCGATCGCTGGAAACGGTCGACCAGACTCACAGCAGGCACTCCTTTCCAAACACGGGAGGCAAGGCCGTTTCCAGCCTTACCCTGTCGGCCTCGAACCGTATCCCGCGGGGCGGGACCCAGGTTCTTCGGCTCGGAGCTCTGTCGAATCAGATCCTCTGACTCAGGATAGTAGAGGATGTATCTCACGAAGGCACCCTGTTTATCCTGTTCCACCACCCTTCTGTGCCCTGATCCCCTTCAGTATCTTCTCAGGCGTGATCGGCAGATCATTCACCCGCACTCCGCAGGCATCATGGATCGCGTTCGTTATGGCGCCGAGGATCGGCAACAGGCACCCTTCACCGATCTCCTTGGCGCCGAACGGCCCACGCGGTTCGTAGCTCTCGACCGCTTCTGAATGGATATGCGGAATATCACCGATCGTCGGGATCAAGTAGGCGTGCAGGTCGGGATTGATGAGCACACCCTTCTCGTCGAATACCGTGTCTTCGAAGAGGGTCTCACCGATCCCCATCGTGATCCCTCCCTCAACCTGACCGTGGAAGGTGACCGGATTGATCACTGTCCCGGCATCGCTGAAGTCGGTGAACTTCTCGACCGTGACATACCCGGTCTCCAGGTCGACGCTCACCTCGCAGATGGCGGTGGAGAAACTGTACGCAGGCGAGGTCCCGACCGCGCTCCCCTTGGCCTTTCCACCCAATCCCTCCGGTGGGCGGTAGTGCCCAGTGCTCACCAGCGGGCCCGATTCGGAGAAGGCGATCCTTGCCGCTTCGTCCCAGTCGAGTCCGATGTCGGAATCAGGATCGGGAGTGATCCGACCATCGATGATCTGCAGTGTTCCCGGGTCGCAGTCGAGATGCCGCCCGGCGACCTCCAGCAGCCTGCTCTTCACCTCAGCAGCGGCCATCTGTACCGCGTTACCGGCCATCAGCGTGACCCGGCTGGAGTAGGAGCCAAGGTCGATCGGACTCAGGGTGGAGTCACATTCGGCCATCCAGACCCGCTCGTAGGGGATGCCGAGTTCTTCAGCCGCGATCATGGGCAGGACCGTGTCACTCCCCTGACCGATCTCCGATGCCGCGATATGGAGCGATACGGCACGGCCATCCTCATGTACGCGGATGATGGCGTTCGAGTGGGGGAAGTTGGAGCGATAGATCGGATACCCCGCTCCCGAGACAAAGCCTCCGCAGCCGACACCGATCCCTTTCCCCGGCGGCAGCTTGCCCTTCTTATCTTTCCATCCGGACACGTCCCGCGCCTGCTCGAGCGTAGCGGTGAATTCGCACGATGAGATATCGAGGTCGTTGCAGGTCAGGATGCCGGGCTCCATGGCGTTGCGCAGGCGGATCTCGATCGGGTCGATCGAGAGCTCCTCGGCGATCATGTCGAGGAGTGACTCGAACGCGAAGCGGGGTTGTGGAACCCCGTGGCCCCGCATAGCGCCGCTTGCGGGCAGGTTGGTGAACACCCGCAGGCCCCGGTACCGGTAGTTGTCGAACTTGTAGAGTGTCGGGAGCATCGCTCCCGCGTAATAGGCAGTGATCACGCCGAATGAAGTATAGGCGCCTCCATCCAGCACCACCTTCGAATCGACCGCCGTGATGGTCCCGTCCTTCTTCGCGCCGATCTTCAGGTCGAGGTACTGTTTGTGTCGACCACGGAAGTGGATGAACATCTCCTCCCGGGTGTACCGCATCATGACCGGACGCCCGGTCATCCGGGCGAAGATCGTGGCACACAGTTCGAGCGGCGTTGTCTCCGCCTTCACCCCGAAACCGCCTCCCACGGCCGGTCTTATGACCCTGATATCACCCATCGGGATGTCAAAGACCCGGGAGACCATATGCTGGAGGTAGTGGGGCACCTGGGTCGAAGACCAGAGGGTCAACTTCGGGCCATGATGCTCCCACCGGGCGATCGCGGCGTGCGGCTCGATCGGAGCCTGATAAGTACGGTTGCCGATGTAACGTTCCTCGAGGATGATGTCGGCCTCTTCGAAGCCCTTCTCGACATCGCCGAAGTCCCAATCCACCGTTGTGTTGATATTCCCGGCGAACCGGGGAACGTCCGGATGGATGGCAGGGGCGTCGGCGGCCATCGCCTCCTCGGGTGTGAAGAGAGCGGGGAGTTCCTCATACTCCACGTCGATCAGTGCCAGCGCCTGCTCGGCGGTGTCCTCATCGAGCGCCACGACCGCGGCGACCTCATCACCCACGTAGCGCACCCGTTCCTTTGCCAGCACATGCTCGTCGTAACGGGCGGGACTCACTCCATACAGGGTGTCGGGAACATCCTCACCCGTGATGACCGCCAGCACCCCGGGGAGGGCGCGCGCGCGGCTGGTGTCGATGCCGCGGATCAGGCCGTGCGCAATCGGACTGCCCAGTATCTTGCCGTACACCATGCCGGGGAGATGGATATCGGCCATGTATATCGCTCTCCCGGTGGCCTTGTCCGGTCCGTCGTAGCGGGTGACACCATGACTCACGACATCCAGGTCACGCTCCTGGTCCCGTTCATCATCGGGCCGGGGAGCAGTGTCGAGTGGTGTCGACTCGTATTCCCGCCATGACTGGATGGCGCGGACGATCCGGTCGTAGGAACCGCACCGGCAGAGGTTACCGCCCAGCGCGTCAATGATCTCCTCACGCGATGGGTCGGGATTCCGTTCGAGGAGTGCTATCGATGACATCAGCATGCCCGGTGTGCAGAAGCCGCACTGCAGGGCTCCATGCTTGACGAACGATTTCTGAAGGGGATGGAGGTCCCCGTTCCGGGAAAGACCCTCTACCGTAATGATCTCGGATCCCTCGACTTCGATCGCCATGATGATGCATGAAGTGACCGCGCGGCCGTCCACGAGTACCGTGCAGGCGCCGCAGTCACCGAGACCGCAGCCTTCCTTGGTGCCGGTGAGTCCGAGATCATCCCGGATGACGTCGAGGAGGGTCTCTCCGGGGCGGGTGCTCACCGTTCGATTCTGACCGTTGATGGTGAAGGTCACCTGGAACTGGTCACTCATCTTCTCACTCCCCCGGCCCTCACCATGGCCTCCTGCAATGCCCTGAGAGTCAGCACCTCCACGATGTCGCGCCGGAATCCCTCGCTTCCCCTGATGTCGGTGAGCGGTCTGGCTTCCGAGGCGGCAACGGCGGCCGCCCTCCGGAAGAGATCCTCCGATGGTTCCTGACCGATCAGTTCGCCGGCACAACCGACCGCCGGGAGTGGTATCGGAGCGACCGCTCCCAGGACTACCCGCGCGTCCCCGATCATTCCATCCTCCACGACGAGCCTCGCCGCTACCGAAGCCACCGCAAGCGCCGAACCGTGTCGCAGTGAGAACCGCTGGTAACTGGCCCCGGAATGAACGGGCTGGTCGGGGATCGTGACCTCCATGAGCACTTCACCCGGCATGAGGGCGTTCACCCGCGGTGAGGAGAAGAACTCCTGGGCGGGTAGAGTCCTCTCACTGGTTCCGTCACTGATCCTCAGGCGGGCCTCTCCCGCGATACAGATCGGGGGAGAATCGGCGCATGGAACGGCGCCGCAGAAATTACCGCCGATAGTTCCCTGATTGCGGATCTGCTCTGAACCGATCGCCGAGACCGCGTCGCTGAGGGCGGGAAAGGCCTGTTTCACTTCCTCTGATCTCCCGACCCCGGTGAGTCTTGTCATCGCGCCGATACGAAGTGATCCGTTGTCGATGGTGATCCCGTCCAGACCGGGTATGGTCGCCAGGGAGATGACGTGACCGGTCGTACGCCGCTTCTGTTTGAGATCGACGAAGAGATCGGTACCGCCTGCCAGGTAGCAGACCTGATCCCCGAGTGATCGGCCGAGTTCGCATGCCTCGGCCAGCGTTGTCGGTCGATGA
>JALGVQ010000113.1 GCA_025774615.1 bacterium | reverse complement strand
ACCGGCTGTTCCCCGAATCCATCGATGAGCATCTACGAGAGAATCTGCGACTTGAGAAGCTCATGCTGGGTGACCAGGCATGAGATCCGGACTACGTCTACTTCTCGACGAGAATATACATGATGGTGTGCTCAACGCGCTGCAAGCCCAGGGAGTCGATGCAGTCCATGTTCGAGGTATCGGTCTTTCAGGACGACCTGATAATGAGATCCTGGATGCAGCCAGGGAGGACGATCGCATCCTGGTCACACGGGATGTGAAAGATTTCATGCGCCTGTCAAGGTTCTATCAAAATGTGAAAAGAGAATTCACAGGTGTTCTGCTTGTACCTGCGTCTTTTCCTGAAAAGGACCCGACTCTTCTGGTACGTGCAATCAATAATTGGATGTCGCTGCAACAATGTACCGGCGGCATCCCGGCTGGTGTAGCCTGGCTGTCTCGGGATCTGATCCAGGACGGTGACGGTCCATTCATACGGGAAGCGGAGCCTGCCTGGATTCGGGCCCTGCGACGCCTGGAGGCGGCTACCTGAAGTTGCCACCCGGTATATCAGTCGATCGCTTCAGGAGGCACTATTGACGCTCCCGGGGTTGCCAGCCGTACCGGTCGAGAGATATCCGACCGGATCACTGCATAGATCCGCTGATGTGTTCCATTGTGATCAACTGACATGGTCATTAATCCACTGATACAACAGGATACCTTCCTCAAACATCTGATTCCCCGGAAACCTGACTTTACAGCATACCGTATGAAGAACAGGCGATCAGTAACTCGGTTGCGCAGGAATATCTGAATCACAGGTTCTGGTTATCATCGATCGATATCGAGTGGGGGATGCAGACCGGAACGGGACAGTACCTGAAGGGGTCTGCAATGGGTGATTTCCTTAACGATCTTCGCTATACATTCCGCTCCATGAAGCTGAATCCCGGCTTCGTTGCCGTCGCGGTGTTCTCACTCGCGATCGGTATCGGTGTGAATACCGGCATCTTCAGCATCTACAAGACCATCTTTCGGCCCGATCAGGGAGTAGAGGATGGTCACGAGCTCGTTGTGCTTGCTGGAAGTGACATTGATGACTTTCAGGGCACCTACCCCGAATACCTCGATTACCGTGCTCAGACCACTGATATTTTTGAGGATATCCTTGCGTATATCCCCATGATCGCGCTCATGGATCTGGGGATGACGAGTGATATGGTGTTCTTCGAGGAGGTGACAGGCAACTACTTCGACATGCTGGGAGTCGAGCCGGTGCTTGGTCGGGGTTTCATCGAGGCAGAGGATGACATCCTGGGTGCCATGCCCACCATGGTACTCAGCAACGTTACCTGGCAGAACAAGTTCGACGCAGATCCGGATATTATCGGTCAGACGGTGATGATGAACAGTCACGCCTTCACAGTCATCGGTGTCGCCCCGGCCGACTTCCCGGGCATGTTCCCCTTTACCGTCGCCTGCTGGACCCCCATCAACACCCACGACCTGCTGGAGCGAAGCGATAACAGGCTGAACCAGAGAGAGAATGGGGGAGGAAGTAGCTGCTACATCAAGGGCCGCCTGAAGGACGGGGTGACCATCAGCCATGCCCGTGAGGTCTTGCGTACTGTCCGGTCCCGGCTTGCTCAGGAGTACCCGGAGGTCTATGAGGGCAACATGATCGGGGAGATCATCCTGCCCGCCAAGGATATCGTCATATTGCCCGAGTTCGACCGACCGGTCAAACTGCTCAGCTGGTTTCTGATGGGACTGGTGGGACTGGTTCTCGTGATCGCCTGCACCAACCTTGCCAGCATCCTGCTTGCCCGAGCATCAGCCCGACAGAAGGAGATCGGTATCCGTCTTGCCCTCGGGGCAGGTCGGGGGCGTTTGATCCGCCAGCTGCTGACAGAAAGCGTAACGCTTGCGCTGATGGGTGGTCTGGTCGGGGTCTGGATAGCTCACGGTCTGATAAAGCTGCTTCTGGCGGTGCGTCCGCCGTTACCACTCGATGTTAACCTCGATTTCGGGATCAGCGGTGAAGCTCTCCTCTTCACGCTGGTCCTGTCAGTGATCACCGGGGTCGTTTTCGGGCTGATTCCGGCCAGGCAGGCGACCAATCCGGAGATCGTCCATTCCCTGAAGGGCACCGCGACGACCTTCCAGGGCCGACGGCGATTTGGGCTGAAAAACTCACTTATTGTGGCCCAGGTCGCGGTCTCGGCTGTCCTGCTGCTCTGCGCAGGTCTCCTGATGCGCAGTCTCGGCAATGCTACTGCCGTCGATCCGGGGTTTGATCTGCAGCGTGGTGTGCTCTTCGACTTCATGTTCGAGTTCACCGAATATGAAGAGACCCGGGCGATGACGTTCGTGCACGATGTGAAGGAACGCATTGCTTCCATCCCGGGAGTCGAAGCGGTCGGTATGGCCGACTATATCCCCATGAATCTCAGCAGCCGGGGGAATAATGTCATTCCGATTGATTCCGACTACGAGGTCGGAGAGAACGGAGTGCACTCCGCGACCTCAGATGCCGCGCCCGGCTATTTCGCGGCTATGGGTATACCGATCCTGCGGGGCAGGGTATTCAATGATGCGGATGTTCAGGGAATGCCGAACGTGGCCATGGTCAATGAGACCTTCGCCAGGAAGTTCTGGCCCGATGAGGATCCGATCGGCAAACAGTTCCGCCGGACATATGGTGGAGAACAGCTGTTCACGATTGTTGGCGTGGTCGCGGATGGCAAGTACCGGGCCCTGGGTGAAGAGCAGCGGGCGTTCTTCTACGGCGCGCTCTTCCAGCGGTCTATCAGTGGTAACACGGTCTCGTTCATCGTGCGCACCTCGGCACCGGAGAACGAACTCATACCGATCATCCAGAACGAAGTGCGGTCGATCGATCCAGACATGCCTCTCTTTGATCTGAAGACCGTCACCGCGTACAAAGGTGTCATGCTCTTCATCCCAAGGCTGGTCGGAAGTATCGCTTCAGCCCTGGGACTGGTCGCGCTGATCCTCGGTTCGATCGGCCTTTACGGTATCATCGCTTTCGAGGTTTCTCGCAGGACACGGGAGGTCGGGGTCCGCATGGCGCTCGGGGCACAGAGACGTGATGTTCTCACCATGGTCCTCTGGAACGGTCTCAAACTGGTGCTGGTGGGGCTGTTGATAGGGGTGCCGGTAGCTGCACTAGCGGCTCAGGGTCTGAAGGCCCTGCTGTTCGGTATCGATCCTCTCGATCCGATCACATTCGCGGGGGTCCCCCTGATACTGGTCGGTGTGACGATCGCCGCGACGATAACTCCTGCCCGTCGGGCAGCCAGGGTCAATCCGATCGAGGCTCTGCATCATGAGTGAGTGCCCTGATCACTCCTCAGACAATCGCAGATGCAGTGCCTGCGGTCCGATGGGGATCAGTATGCGATCCGCAGAACATAACGATCTGCTCTCCTCAATATCGCGGCAGCGTGCTTCCCGCTTGTCAGCGGATACAACACAACAGGGGGGCCAACACCGAAATCGAGACGATCGACGGGCATGCGTGTGAGATTCGTGACCAGACACCCGGTCTCGGGATCGAACGGACGGAACGCGTCCGGTTGCCTGTCATCGATAACTGCTTCCAACCCGGTAAGATAGCTGACATATGACTCCCTGGTGACCAGGGGCATCGACTGCCTGATGGAATACGCCAGTTCAGGGACCGGTACATCGAGGATGTTATCAACATTAAAAGTCATGGCATGAGCCTGGAGTGCGTTTCCCACAAACCTCCGCCCATACTCAGGGACCCTGTGGCGGACGTCGATCGGGATGGTCAGCGACACCTGATCTTTCCATATCTCACGACGATTATCGACGATCTTCTTCAGGGCCATGGCAGAGAGTACATCGTTGGTTGAGATCCGATTGCCCTCCGTATCTGAGCGGTCCCTGACGATCGACTGTACCTCTTCGATCGGGATCTCATGATTCCTGAATGTGCAGTCCCCATCGTGAGGTGCCGGCGGCAGGGGATCTCCATTGAATCTGAATTTCCTCAGGACGGTTCTGTTGTGGTGTGGTTTCAGAAGGATGTTCACGAACGAGGATTTCAGGGGAATCACTGACTTCCGTGTCATCATCGCCAGCATTGCCAGGAAAGTGAAGTAGCTGTACCCATCGCCCGCCAGATGATTCAGCTTCGGAATAAGTGCGATCCCGTTCCTGAACCGGATGATTTTCAGGAATGACAACCGGATCAGGTCAGGTTGAGCGTACTGAAGGAAGTCTTCTGAATATGCTGCCCCTGCAGCAGGAATCTCGAATTCGTGATTCCTTTCTTCCTCATCGAAACAGAATTCCTCCTGATAGTCATCATATGTGATGTGTTCGCCCTCGTATGATCCGAAGAACGGCCACCATGCCGAGGAGAGTCTCCTGAGGGCCTTCCTGAGTTGATCGGTGTCGAATGTCTCCGGGAAGAACAGGAGGAATTCGATCGGGTGGTTCCCATTCACAAAGAGTACATCGATCTGTGATATCTGGACCCGTTTCATTCAGCCTCGACGGTTTCGGATTACCATGTCGGTTGCTGATGTGAGACTCTGACAGAACCGGTGATCGTGTCAAGTATTGCGGGCAGACCAGCGTAGTTGTGAATCAGAATAAGGTGCGTGATCGGGCGATCGTGGCGAATACAATCTGTTCTGGATGCGTATACCCTTCACCTGCCCGCCCTGCATGAATCGGAGGAAGGTCATGATCGAGACTGAGATCAAAGAGGATATCTATCCGGTCTGCCCCCACTGCAAGACCGAACTCACCACTTTGTGGTATCGCGAACTCATGAAGGATCTGGGGAAACGTTGTGTTTACTTCTGTCCCCGATGTCGGGCATGTCTTGGCATCTCACACCGCAAGGGTCTCACGATGGGCATGTAGCAACTGTTAAGCCTCAGTGAAGGACCCGAAAGGTTCGCCCGAATTTGAGTGCCGTCCAGAACGGCCTGGTAGGTTCATGCTGCCATGTATAGAGAACCGAGAAAGCCTTGGCCAGGACCAGATCTCCGTCAAGGAACCCCCAGTTCCTGCTGTCAAATGAGGCATCCCAGTTGTCACCCATCAGGAAGAGTTTGCCCTCGGGAACGAGCAGTGGCCCCAGGTTGTCGCGTCCGGTCTCAGAACGTGGCAGGATATCAATGCCGAGTGGTCGGGCATTCTCAGGCCGTGGCACCGGCTCCCCGTCTACATAGAGCTGCTTGTTTCTGATCTCGACGGTCTGCCCTTCAATGGCAATGACCCGCTTGACGATCTTGATACCTTTTTCAATGGGTGAGTTCACGACGACAATGTCCCCGGGACGGGGATGACGAAACCCCGGTAGTCTGACATTGACCAAGGGCAGGCGCCCGCCATAGATGAATTTGACCCCGATCACCACATCACCCGGCATGAGGGTTTGTTCCATCGATGACTGCTCGATACGATATGCCTCGGCCGTGGTGATCTTGATGGCAAAGGTGAGAACGACCACACTGACAACCAGGCGGATCGTCTCCATGAGTCGTTTTGACGGCCACTTTTCAGAAGATTCAGTCATCTCATCACATTGCGGCAGATTAAGTTATCCCGATACGATCAATACCCGGATGCTCCGCGTATAACATATCGTACGGTTACGATAATGTGAAGTTCCCTCACCAAGGTAGTAGCCATGCTCCACCACGCAAGGAGCAGCCCGCGCGACCCGTCATTTCCCCAGCAGCTCCATGATGATCGATTCTGCGTCATGCGGTTCAGCGGCTCCCACCACGCTATACCTGACCACTCCATCCGGCCCGATGACGATCGTGTGGGGAATGGATCCTACCGCATACCGTAGGTGGGTCTGGTTGCCTCTGCTGACCGCGACGGGATAGGACAGTCCCTCCGAATCAAGAAACGACCGGACCGTATCGAGGTCCCGCTGCCGTTCATCGTATCTGGTTATACCGATTACAATCAGGCCGTCGTCTGCCAGTTCGCGCTGCCACTGCGAGAGGACCGGATACATCTCCCGGCACGGTCCGCACCAGGTGGCCCAGAAATCGAGGACGATCACCTTTCCCTTGAGTTCGGAGAGCGAGAGTGGCTTGCTGTTAAGCCATGCGTCCGTGATGAGACCGGGTGCCGGCTGACCGATCAGATCTTCGGGCTCCAGGTCTGGTGGTATGACCTCCTCACTCAGTTCGTCAGACCAGGGCAATCTCCGTGCGAACGCATAGATCGCAGGGGGTGCTCCCGCCATGATGAGTTCAGCTCTGCGGCCTCCCCTCATGTCTGCCAGTGCAAATGAACCCCCTGGAACACCCTCAGGGGAGAAAGCCCTGAACCGTCCGCCATTACTCTGCCAGATTCTCAATCCCATGTTGCCGGAGGCAACAATCTCGAGCCCACGGTCTCCGGCGATGTCTGCGGTCGTGATCTGGTTGATCCTGTTCTGTCCGGTTATGTCCTCGATCAACTCGTAGACGAATCCTTCCACCTCCGGGTGGAGTACGGCGATCCGGGCTCTTGCCAACCGGCCGTAGTTCCTGTGCCAGCCATCAGAGAGGAGCACCTCGGTCAGACCGTCACCATCGAGGTCGGCCCCGGCGAGGGTGTTGATCCCCTGCCACGCGGGAAGATCGATCCGGATCCCGTTTTCCGCTTCTATATAGAGGTCACCGAGATCACCGAGGCTGTCACCATAGGTCCTGCCCACGATCTGCATGAGCGGTTCGGGGTCAGAGCGCCGGTATGCCAGCCGGCTCATGGCCATCCGTACTTCGGGAAGGATCGATACGTTCCAGCCATCCCCTGCAGTCCACACCACCTGTGCTGTTTCGATAAAGTACTTGCTGGTGAAGTAACTGATCTGGATGTCTTCCCGGCCGTCCCCGTTCAGATCGACGACCTGGAATGAGGTCACCTGACTCCGTGGAGTGGGAATGGTGTAGAGCACCTCGGTCTCCCAGTCTCCATCCTGTTCATGCACTATCCAGAGGTGGACAGATGCTCCATCCACGTACTGCTGCCAGCCAAGAGCCAGAATGATCTCAGGTTCCTCATCCTCTGCTACATCCGCAATCGCCGCCTTGACGAGAGGAGCAGGGGTCTCGAACTGATGGATGTCCCGCAGACTGTCTCCCCTGATCTCCTGTATCCGCACCGAACCGGGATCGTACTCGATGCCACCTTCCTCATTCCGGAACCAGCGCCCGTTCCCACTGATCAGATCGAGGTGACCATTTCTGTTGAAATCCCCGACAGCCAGGGCGGTGATCCTCTCAGGGAGATTGCTGATCTCCAGCTTGATCAGAGCCGGAGATCCATCACTGGTACATGCCGCGAGCAGGAGGGTCGCGATCGGGAGTATCCGTGAGGCATGCTTCATGAATGCTTTACCTGACATCTATCGAATCCTTTTCCACCAGAGGTGATCGGGCGGTGGTGTACCTGCGCAACACCTCGCGTATCCATCCTCGCATTATATCATCCCGGAGGGGATTCACGATGGAGGAATACCCTGATCCCGTCCGGGACCAGGAACCTAGAATCCGGAATTCGGAAGTGGGTGTTGACACGGAGAAAGTACTAATGTAATATATAACTATTACAATAGTACAATATCCAAGAAGGGGACGGAACTGCTGTGACTTACCTCCTCAATACCACTACCGGCATACCGATCTATCGCCAGATCATCGAACAGGTGAAGATCGCGATTGCCAACGGTGAGCTGAAGTCTGGAGATCAGTTGCCCACTGTACGCCAGCTTGCGGTCGATCTCTCCATCAATCTCAACACGGTGATACGGGCCTACCGCGAGCTTGAGTTGGAAGGGCTTCTTGAGATGCAGCAGGGATCCGGAACATTTGTGAGCAGCAAGAAACCTGAGATCGATCTGCTGAAGAAACAGCGCATGATCGATCAGATAGCAACCGAGATGTTGGCGCGCGCTTCCTCCTATGGAATCTCCATGGAAGAGCTCCTGGAAGCGATGCGCTCACAACAGGAGATCTCGTCATGAATCAGATAAAAAGTCAGTCATCGAATCCTTTCGCCGCGTTCTCACCAGAGAGGTTTGCAACAACCCTGCGTGCCGACTTCCGCTTCGCGCCACTCAACGTGATGATCCTCATTGGAATATTCCTCGTCGGGCTCATCATCCATCTGAACACATACGGATTCAGCACGCTTGCGGTCGGTTTCACTCTCGGCTCTGCGGTTTTCTTTGCGCTGTCGCTGAGATTTCTTCAGGTGTGGGAGACGGTGCTGGTACTCGGGACGATCGACGGATTGCTCGTGTATCTGACGATGCGTCCTGACAGCATGATACTGGTAGTCACCATCCTGCTGGCTGTCATTCTGGCTCCTTCCATACAGGTTGCCTGGCAGTGGGAGAGGGCGGTACTCCTCCGATTCGGCAAGTTCAAGGGGCTCAAACCTTCAGGTCTGTTCTTTATCATGCCGGTTATCGACAAGGTCGCGGAATTCGTCGATCAGAGGATCAGAGTCGCCGATTTCAACGCGGAGACGACTTTGACGAGTGACACCGTGCCGGTGAGTGTCGATGCCATTGCTTTCTGGATGATCTGGGACGCGGAGAAAGCCGTACTGGAAGTCGAGGAATATGGCAAAGCGGTGATCCTCTCGGCCCAGACAGCGTTGCGGAATGCCATCGGGAAGCATGACTTGGCCCATCTTCTCTCTGAACGTGACAAACTGGGCGAGGAGATACAGAAGGTTCTGGACGGGAAGACGAGTGCCTGGGGCATCACCACCCAATCGGTCGAGATCAGGGACATCATCATCCCGAAGGGGCTTGAGGATGCCATGTCCCGTCAGGCTCAGGCTGAGAGAGAGCGCCAGAGCCGGATCATCCTGGGAACCGCCGAGACCGAGATCGCGGAGAAATTCGCCAAAGCATCCGAGCACTACAAGGACAACCCTGTTGCGCTGCACCTGAGGGCCATGAACATGGTCTATGAGGGGCTGAGGCAGAAGGGCTCCATGATCATCGTCCCCTCAACTGCGGTGGAAACCATGGGCCTGGGCGCTCTTGGTGGTCTCACGGCCTTCGACAGGAACATGGATGGAGGAACTGCGAACAAGAAGGTTCCATTAGAGATCAATGATTCGACCGAGATCCCGGATGTCGAGCCGGAATAATACGATGTTTCTACCTCTCCACGAAATGGGGATGCTGCCGATGCCATTGTGCCTCTTTGACACAGCATCCCCACGGGAGAACTATCCAAAGGCAGATCAACAACAGGAAGGCAGTAAAAAGGCGTCCAGTTCTCCAGAAACCGGGACCACAGACATCGCGGATCAAGAGGATCTGTCTGCTCTGTCCGGGGCATCCGGGTAAGATGAGTATCCAGGATCTGTTTCATTCGGTTGCTACAGGTTCCCGGCGGAAACAGATGATCCTGACT
>JALGVQ010000112.1 GCA_025774615.1 bacterium | reverse complement strand
GCCACCGGCCTCTATCGCCCCGACACATCTCAGATCCGACCCGCCATCCGCTTCATCAATACGGCTCCCACCAGCAGCATGACTTCTCGGGATATAAAGGAGTCGCTGCAGACCGGCCCCCTGGGTGTTGTCGAACCAATGCGCTCCACCAACACCTGGAACGGGCACTCCGGCGCCACGATGGCAATGGAAACGAGCTGGCCGGCAGCAGGAGGCCGCTGGTGGCTGCGCAGTCGGGTCGAATGGACCACGCTGGGCCGGATCAGCCTGCCTGAAACAGTGGATACGATCGATCCCACTCTGAATGGACTGTGGAGGGAGTACAGCGCGGTGCGAACCCTGATCGGCGTGGTCTATCCGATCGGATCGACCGGACGGCTCCCCCTGGCCGAGGTGGCAATACTGGGGGGACTTTCCCGGACGACACTTGAATCATCGGGAAGTTTCAATGGCACCTTCGCTACTGGTCAGACCGATGGTTGGCTGGCCCGCTCAAAACAGAAGGTATACCGGCCGCTCCTGATGGCCTCGGGCAGTCTTACCCTGGTGCGACAGCCGAAACTTGCGATCGCATTGCGGGCAGAGGGAGTGATGGGAGCCGGATTCATTGCCAATGCGCTGGTAAACGATGCCGGCGAAGTGATCATTCCCAGACACCGGATCACACCGATCGGGTTCTCGATAGGTATCGAAGTACTTTTTCCGAATTTCTGATTCACATTTCTGACTCAAAAGAGATTGAAATATCCACCTCTACCCTCTGTAATCAGAGGTCCTCTGTCTATAAGAGGCCCCACGTATAAGAAGGAGGCACGATATGATCTCCGATAATTCCGATCCTCACGATTCCACCGGTAATGCATTCGAAGACGCAGCCCCGCCTGATCCTGCTCCGCCGATCACTGAGCAGCATGAAAAGGAACAGGTCAAGCGATTCCTGGGCTGGCCGCCTCCGGGGTTGGAATCGATCCAGGGCGCGGGCCTGTCGACAGCAGGATTCATCGGCAGTGGCGGCCTGATACTGATCCTGCCCCTGCTGGTCTCCATCGGTATCAATCAGCGGTTCACCAGTTATGGGCCATTCGGCGGGAACTCGTTACCGCTGGTGTTCTTTTCGGCTATCGGACTGCTCCTGCTGGCCGACGGACTTCACCGGCTGTTCCGCATCCTGCGAACGGGAAACCTGGCCAGCAAACAGGGGCACGGCTGGCTCACGATCGCCCAGGTGGCCAGCGACAGTCAGCACGACATGGGCTTTCTGCTGCAGGGTGCCCGCAGCTTCTCCGGCCTTGATGATCAGACCAGGCAGAGCATCGTCATGGCGAGACTCATCGGCATGGGGGGCTACCTGGCAGCGACACTCTGCCTCCTGCTCGGTTTCCTGCTCGGCGTCTTTCTGGCTGCCAGGGGTTTGATCGGCAACCGGATGCTCTGGGTCCTCTCGATCGGCCCATCGCTGGTGTTCTTCTTCACTGCCCTCATTTTCCGTATCAGGAGTGCCCTTCTTCTTCGTGGCTCAGACACCACCGGTACTGAAGGAGTCTCTGATGAATTGGATAAACAGATCACTGAATGGATCAGCCAGGCGGAAGAGAGAAAGCTGACCGGCATGCTCGGCCGGGGCCCGGTGCACAAGGCACTCTCCATCCGGATCGCCTCGACAACTACACTCATCATCGGGCTGGTCATGCTGATCCCGCTCCTCTCCTTCATCTTTGTGGGAACATATATCCCGTTCATCATCAGCCAGAGCGTCCCCCGATTCCAGGGGATCATGGATAAAGCCTATATCGCTGAGGTCGTGCGTGAATATCGGCCCGCCTTCGATCCGGGTATATCAGCCATCGAGGCCGGAGAGGCTCTGCAATGCCTCAACTATATAGGCAGGGGCAGCGTTCCCAATGAGCTGCAGCAGGCTCCGGTGAGGCGGTATGACGAGCATTGGCGATTCGGCAGAACCAGGGGAAGAGGTCCGGACGGTTTTGATCTTCTCATGAAACCGACAGCTGAACTGACTTCCGAGGATTGGGAGGTCATGAGGAGTGAAGCCGGCAACCCGGCCCATCGTGAGTTCGAGATCCTCGGGCGTGCCGGCACGGCGGACTTCGCTTCGGCCATCTGGAACACACCTTTTCCCGATTCACTCACCTGGATCGACTTCCCGATACCACGATTCCAGGGGATTTCAGACGGAGCAAAGTCGCACGTAGCAGTCGCGGCGTTCGACTACCATTCCGGGAGGCGATCTGAAGCGGAACGGAAACTGCAGGATCTGATCGGTACCGGCTTTCTGATGATGGACGAGCATCCGACACTCATCGGGAATCTCATCGGAGTCATCCTTGCAGGTATCGGCGCTGACGGACTCGCCACCTTCTATGAGGTCACCGGCAGAAGTGAAGAGGCTGAAAAAATCCGAACCCTCAGAGAGGATGCCACCAGAATGACCGGAAGTTCCTGGTTCAGGGAAAATCGCCTCACCGGGAAAATGGCAACCATGACAGATATGGCCAGGATCGCGAACAACCCGGGGTATCTGCGCGGCATGCGCTGGGAGTTCCTCGGTCTGGTGGCGACAACGGTGCCGTTCGTCAACCTGAACAAAATGGTTTTCGGACCCGGCACCGACTATGAAGAATGGCTCGAGGAAATGAACCGTTCGCTTGTGCGGTATCCGGGTGAAGAGGAGCTTTTCAAAGTTGTGAAGAACGGCTGGATCGCACCGGCTGGAGCCGATGAAAAACCAGGGTTTATCGGGCGCCTTCTCAGCCTGACGTTCGGAAAGTCGGACTCCGCGACAAGCATCGCCCTGATGCTGCGCCGTAGGTAGCAAGGAGAAGATTCCATGATCGATTCTATCAAGCAGAGCGGTTCCGAAGAAGAGGTAGAAACGCGAGTAACAACACCCCGGTTCGTCTCCTGGCCGCCTCCCGGTCTTGAACGGATACAGGGCACCCTCTGGTCGATCCTCGGCTTGCTGGTGATCGGGGACGGCATCCTAATTCTGCCACTGCTGCTTTCGATAGCAACCACCGAGAGCCGGTGGAGCCCCGGTCCTTTCAGTGACCAGTGGTGGATCCTGCCGTTGACGACCATGTTCGGTCTCTTCATCATGCTGAGTGCCCTGCTCCGCATCCTTCATCTGCTCAGATCCGCCAGAAAGGCGATCGTCATGGGTCATGGGCGACTTACGGTCGCCCAGGTGTCGATCGACGCGCACAAGGATGTCGGCTTCCTGCTCCAGGGCGGGCGGATGTACGCCCATCTGGATGCTGCTGCTCGCGGCACGATCCTGAAACTCCGCCTTATCGGTGCTGCCCTTTATTCCGCCGCAGCGCTCTGGATCCCATTCGGGTTCATCCTCGCTCTCTTCATAGCCAGCCATGGTTCGATATCGACCGGTACTTTCTGGGACATCACCATGCTGCCGGTGGGGCTCTGTGTGATAACCGCCTTCACCCTCAGGGTGATCGCGGGAAGCAGGAGTGGAGCAGTCGGGCTGAAGATCAGGAAGACAGCGGCGGAGTTCCAGGCAGCCTCCCAAGTGGATGGGTGGGCTGAAGATTACGATCTGATCGGAAATGAGAGCATCCTCAGGCGTGGATCTTCCACCGGAGAGAAAGGATTCCGGATCACGTCGATCGCGTTCATCGTCTCGATGATCCTGCTCTGGATCCCCATTCTCATCCTTGTTTTCGGAGGAGCCATCACACCTATAATCACTCAGTTCGCGATTCCCCGATTCTCTGGAGTTCAGGAAAAAATCGTCCGGATCGAATATATGCGGGAATACCGGCTCGAGCCTGACTATGCAATTACGGCCCAGGAAGCCGGTGATGCTCTACAAAGCCTGAACCTGGTGGGTTGGCATGGGCTGCCTCAGGAGGCGTTACAGCGCTCCCCGGTACGAGTTTACAAAGCCGACTTCGGTGACCAGCGGGTGAGATCATCGAATCTGTTCGAGCGATATCTGAATGATGATCTGGCTGACAGGGACCTCCTCAGATTCCGAAACACCATCGGACATCCAGCCCTTGATGAGTTCCGGATTCTGAGCCGAGCCACGGACGCGGATTTCGCTGGCAGCCGCTGGGTGATCCCCTTCCCGGACAGTCTGAGCTGGTCACATATCCCCATCCCGCGTTTTCAGAGTATTTCGGATGGTGCCCGGATCCAGATCGTCAGAGCCGCCATGGAGTTCGAGGCCGGTAATCACCGGGACGCAGAGATCCATATTCGTGAAGTGATATCTACCGGATTTCTCATGATCGACGAAGATCCGACTCTGATAGGGAATCTGATCGGAGCTGTTCTGGTCGGGTATGGAAAGGAAGCGCTGGAGAGTTTCTTCATGGCCTCCGGACGGATTGAGGAAGCGAAGAACCTTCATTACATGGGAGAAGAGATAGACCGGGTACTCGAACTGACTCGCAAGACCCGCGGAGATTTTGCTGAGACATCCAAGTTCCACCTGATGGCGTCGATGGTGAACGATGAGAACACCCTGCGCGGTCTTCGATGGGAACTCCTGCCCCAACTCACCACCCTCGCGCCGATCATGAGTCTCAACAAGGCCGTCTTCGGAACCGATGCAGGATATGAACAGTGGTTGCTCGATGTGGAAGCAGACCTGGTCAGATGGCCGGCCGAACAGGAACTGTTCGACCTGAGCCGACTCGGCTGGCTTACCTCACCCAGCAATCTGAAGAAGCGGGGATTCCTTGAGTTCTGGTTCGGTCTGGTCTTCGGGAAGACCGGTGTACCAGGAAGCCTGGCCGCCTCCGTGCGGGCCTTCTGACTGTTATCTGCTGCCAGAACGGTCAGGCCGGATCACCTTCTATCTCCGAGATCCGTTCAGGGACCACATGCGCCCCACTCAGGCGAAATCAGGGTGCTGGTTGTGCCAGTCGGTGGCCTGTTCGAACTGCCAGCCGATATCGAGGATCGTCGCCTCGTCGTAGAGCCTGCCGGTGAACATGATCACCATCGGATCGCCATCCTCATCGAAACCGCACGGCACCGCCAGCGCCGGGTGGCCGGTGAGATTCGTCATGGTGAGGCTTCCGCTCGAGTTCGGTGTCACGAACGCATCGTAGCGGGACATCAGCAGGTCGGCGTGGTTCATCAGGATGCGACGCGCACGCTGAGCCCTGATAAATTCGACGGCGGGAACAAAGCGCGCGGTGCGGAAAGAGCTCGGCCACGCTCCCCTGCCCTGCCGAGTGAGTTCGTCCACTCTGCCGCTGCGCACCAGGTCGTCGAACGCGGCGGCGGCCTCCACATTCAACACCAGCCGCATCGCCCCGATCGGCAGATCGGGCAGTTCGATCGGTTCGAGATCGGCGCCCAGTTTTTTGAGCACCTCCAGGGCGTCGGTGTAGGTCTTCACCCTCTTTCGGTCCCACCGGTCATTCTCGAACTCTCCCGGGATATACCCGATCCGCATATTCTTCAGAGAGCGTGGCCTGTCCCAACGGAAGGGGGAATCCACCACCGTGGGATCCCTGCCGTCACTTCCCCTGATCACGTCGAACACCAGGGCGGCATCCTCCACCCCCCGGCAGAGCGGGCCGAGCTTGTCCATCGACCATGAGAGGGCCATGGCTCCATAGCGGCTGACCCGGCCGAAGGTGGGCCTCAGACCCACTACACCGCAACGCGCTGACGGGCTCATGATGCTGCCCAGCGTCTCACTGCCGATCGAGAATCCCACCAGTCCACCAGCGGTCGCCGAGGCCGGCCCGGCCGAAGATCCGCTCGAACCCTCTTCGGGATTCCACGGGTTGCGGGTCCTGCCGCCGAACCACCAGTCCCCCATCGCCAGCGCTCCGAGGGTCAGTTTCGCCACCAGGATCGCGCCCGCTTCATCGAGACGTTCCACGACCGTGGCGTCATAGTCGATCACCTGCTCTTCGTACGGCCTGGCGCCCCAGGTGGTCCGGTAACCGCGTGTTGCCAGGAGATCCTTCGCTCCCCAGGGGATACCGTGCAGGGGGCTGCGACAGATACCTGAAACGATCTCCTTTTCAGCGCGACGCGCCTGTGCCATGGCCCGTTCCTCGGTGTAGGAGATCACACAGAACAGCATCGGATCGTACTCCTTCAGACGATCGAGAGAGAGACGGGTGAGTTCCACCGGACTGACCTGCCTTGTCTGAACAAGGCGGGAGAGCCTGCTCACCGGCATGAAAGCCAGATCCTCATCCGACACCGGTCGATCTATCCTGGCTGCCTCCCGTATCTCCAGGGAACTGGAACCCCCGGGCATCTCGAACCCGATGGGACGTGGATCGAAGGTAAGCGCCGGTTCGGTATCGAGCGGGATATCCATCTCACGAAGTGAATTATACGAACGCAGGTTTCCGTTCACGCTTCTGAGGACCGATTCATCCTCCTCGTCAGTGAACTCCAGCCCCATGATCCGTTCCATGGCATCGAGGTCCTCTTTCGAGATGGAGAGTTCCTGCTGGCCCTGCTGCCGGAGCATCTTCGGAACAGCCGCGCCCGCTCCCATCACAGCGGCGATCCCCATGAAGCTGCGTCGATCGAGACCTTCGATCACATCTTCCAGGTCCCAGGCTTCTTTACGAGGCACATCATCATGGTTGTCACGATCATGCAGAGGAACACGCTTCCTTGAATCGCTCACCGTTGACCTCCAGTCATGGTGTCGGATCGGGCTCAGCCGGGAGGCGACTGTATTGATTGCCCGGGACCGGAACAGAATACCGGAACAGCATACCGGAACAGCATAGAAGAAATGGCATTGTCTTCCAAGAACGCGGGAAGGAAATCGATCCAGTAATAAACCTGCCCACCTGCAGCCGGAGGCACGACCGGTGAAGAAGGAGAAAAGTGTGTGATATCCAACACTTTCTTGCCATAACGACCACCCGTGCGCTTATTTCATCCATGCCCATTGCCACTGTATCCAGAAACCGACTCCTCATTCTGGCCGCACTGCTGGTCGGGATAAGTCTCTGCCACTACTTCACCCCGGTCCATCTCGACATCTTTCACCAGATATTCCGTCGCCTCTATTACATACCTGTTATCTTCGGCGCCTGGTGGTTCGGATTCAGGGGAGGAATGGTGACTGCGGCTGTATCAACCATTCTCTGGCTGCCGCCTATCATTTTTCAATGGGGGCATGTGGGGACTGAAGCAGCCGGCCAGTACGGTGAGATCGTCATGTTCGTGGTGGTCGGGGCGATCACCGGCATACTCGCCGATCGGGAGCGACGACTGCTCACCGAACAGCAGGAGGCAGCCCGTGAACTGGAGGCTGCCTACCAGAGACTGCAGGATTCACTCGAACAGATCAGGCGGGCCGACCGGCTGTCGGCGATCGGCCAGCTATCGGCGGGACTGGCGCACGAGATCAGGAACCCCCTCGGCTCCATCAGAGGCGCGGCTGATCTCCTTCTGGATGAACTGCCCGATGATCACCCCTCCGGGGAATTCATGGATATCATCAGGAAGGAGACCGCTCGTCTGCAGCATCTGCTGGACGATCTCCTCTCCTACGCCCGTCCCTCTTCCCCTGCCTTCGCCGAGGTCGCGATCGGATCTCTGGTCGAGCATGTATTCCGGCTCCTGGGCAAGGAAGCGGAACGGAACGGCCTCAGACTGGAATCACGTATACCGGCGGACTTCCCTGCGGTCATGGCGGATGAGGGGCAGCTCTCCCAGGTGTTCGTCAATCTCGTACTCAACGCGATCCAGTCGAGTGGATCGGGGGGGATGATATCAGTATCAGCCTATGAGCATTCAGGGAATAACTCGGTACATGATGACTCGATACATATCGTGATCGAGGATGAAGGACCGGGAATCCCGGAGGCGGATATCGAACTGCTCTTTGATCCTTTCCATACCACCCGGGATGAGGGGACCGGCCTCGGTCTCTCCGTAGTTCACTCGATCATGGAGACCCACGGCGGCGGGATCAGTGCCGCCAACAGAGAAGATGGGGGTGCCCGGTTCACCATGACCCTGCCGATCCGCCAGAGAGAGGACTCCAGTGGCTGAGCAGGCTCACATGATCCTTGTCGTTGAGGACGACGACTCCTACCGGCGGGTGGTAGCTACCCAGCTCTCCCGGGAGGGCTACGATGTATGGGAAGCCGGTGATGGTGAGGCAGCGCTCGAATTGCTCGTTGATGGGAGTGTCGACCTGATCGTGACCGATCTCCAGATGCCGAACATGGGTGGTCTCGAACTACTGGCCGAAATCACCGCCGGCAGACCCGATATCCCTGTCATCATCCTGACCGCACACGCGACGGTCGAGAACGCGGTAGAAGCCCTCCGAAGGGGAGCGGTCGACTACCTCACGAAACCGGTCGAACGAGACGACCTGCTCAACCGGGTGGGACGAGCACTCGAGCTGGAGGACCTGCGGCGGGAGAACCGCCGACTCCAGGCCATGATCCAGGTGGAATATGACCTTGAAGGTATGGTGGGGCGCTCGAGACGGATGCAGGAGGTATATGCCATTGCCAGGCGGGTGGCGGCCACTGACACCACAGTCCTGATCTACGGGGAGAGCGGCACGGGCAAGGAACTGCTCGCCCGGGCCATCCATCAGAACAGCCGGCGCGCCGACGGTAACTTCGTGCCCATCAACTGCGGCGCTATTCCGGAGGCACTCCTGGAGTCGGAACTGTTCGGTCATCGCAAGGGATCGTTCACGGGAGCGATCCGCGATAATGAAGGCAGATTCCGGGTAGCGGACGGGGGTACGATCTTTCTTGATGAGGTAGCTGAACTCCCCCTTCAGATGCAGGTGAAACTCCTGAGAGTTCTCCAGGAACGTACGGTGGACACCATTGGCGCGGATGCCCCCATCGCTGTGGATGTGCGGGTGATAGCGGCGACCAACCAGGACCTCCAGCTGGCAATGGAGGAAGGACGCTTCCGGGAAGACCTCTTCTATCGTCTGAGTGTGGTACCGATCGTCATCCCGCCCCTGCGGGCCCGTCAGCAGGATATCCCCCTCCTCTTCGACCACTTCCTGCGACAGTCATGTCGGAATCAGGGACGCTCCATGATCGAGGTGGAGCCTGCTGTCCTTGAACGTCTTCTGGAACACCCCTGGCCGGGAAATGTACGAGAACTCGAGAACCTGGCCGAACGGCTGGTGGTGCTGACCGACCGGGACCGGATCGGGCTATCGGACCTGCCCGACACCATCAGTTCACCTGAACCTGCGGCTGGCCGCCTTATCGATGGGCTCGTAGCCTCCGGTACACCGCTGGCGGACATCGAACAGGAGATCCTCTCGGCGGCCCTGGAAAGCAACGACTGGAACCAGACACGGACCGCCCGGAACCTTGGGATCACACGGAACACGCTTATCTATCGGATGCGCAAATATGGACTGCAGCGACCTGCCCGCAATAAAACGGAGTAAGGACTCCAAAATATCTTTTGAAGGCCTATTCCTACT
>JALGVQ010000111.1 GCA_025774615.1 bacterium | reverse complement strand
TGAACTGGTCATCGACCCCTCCGACCCGGAGACCGCGCCTGTCAAGACCGGTGTAACACGCAATCAGTTCTCACCGCGTATTGGCGTTTCGCACCCGGTCACCGAACGTTCGGTTGTCTACTTCAACTACGGTCACTTCTACCAGAACCCCATCTACCGGAACATCTACATCCAGGGGACTCTGGAGGATTCTGTACCATTGATCGGCAACCCGGTACTGGAGAGTGAGAAGACGGTCTCGTACGAGTTCGGTTACAAGCATCAGTTCACCGAGATCCACGCACTCGAGCTGGTCATGTGGGGGAAGGACACATCCAACCTGGTCGGTTCGGAGCGGATCCCGGCCTTTTTCGGCGGCAGCTCGAATCCGTACGATTACACGGTCTTCCTTAATTATGATTATGCGTTCTCGAAGGGTGTCGACCTGTCGCTGATCAAGCGTTACAGCGAATACTGGAGTGCCCGGGTGAACTACTCGTACATGACGACACAGTCGAACCGGGACGACCCGTGGGCCGGTTATCGCGGTGGCGACGAACTGGATACCAGCCCGAAGCGCCCCCGGGTGCTCGGTTGGGACCAGCCGCACCGGGTCAGTTCATCGTTCAGCATCAGTATCCCGCAGGGTGTGGGTCCGCACGTTTTCGGTATCCGTCCCTTCGAGCGGGTGAACGCGAGCCTGATCTACACGGCCGCGGCGGGTAAGCCGTACACTCCGACCACCAAGGAGAAGAGGCTCGAACCGAACTCCGGTCGTCGTCCGTGGACGTTCTCGTGGTCAGCGAAGCTCTACCGCGACTTCGAGTCGTTCGGATTGCGTTACAGCATCTTTGCTGACGTCCGGAACCTCTTTAACAGGAAGAATGTTCGTTCGGTTTACTCGCGTACCGGTAAGGCCGACGACCCAGGTCCCGGCGCTACCAGCTACAGCGAGAGCTACGACCGGTGGCACTACTATGAGAGGCCGCGGTCGATCGACATAGGGATTCGCGTCTTCTTCTAGTGGAATGCAGGGGCGGCAGTCGATAGACGCTTATCTTGAGCCAGATAGACTTCGACCACTGGACGCCCGCTGATCTGATCCGTACAATCTGCTCCACCTCAGTGGCATCCGATAAGCGGGTGCTGATCGATACTGTGCTCGAAGGGACGTGAATTCATGCGTTTTCTGCTGCTCGCCGTTCTGCTCACGACAACTCCAGCGACTGCTACCGGACCGATTTCTCCTCAATCCACGGAACAGATCTACGCGACCGTACTGATGCGTGCGGCGCCCGGGCGTCTTCTGGAATTGATCGATCTTGTGAAGAAGCGGGCAGAAGTGCTCGAACAGGCGGGCGAGCATCGCCCGCTCATCCTGCGCCACGCCCAGGGGGACCACTGGGACCTCATGATCATCCAGTCGATCGGCAGCATGGAGGAGCACTATGCCGGCAGTGCGGTCCAGCGCCGCGTTCTTTCCGGCAGAAGTACAGGACTTCCAGAACCTCTCTACGAGAGTCGCTTGCGGGAACTGGTTTCCTGGCGTGAAGAGACCTTCTACACCGGGCCATCCCCCTCGAATTTCGAGGCAGAAATCGCTCCGCCAGCCGGATATTTCCATGTGGAGATGTTCGTCGCTCTACCTGGTAAGCACGAAGAACTGTACCAGCAGCGGAACATGGAGAACGACTACCTGGGACGGATCGGCCGGCCTCTGAACATGATCTTCACAAAGACAATGGGCGGACCGTGGGATTGTTTCACGCTCGGTCTCTACCGTGACCTGCAGCACTTTGCCGCATCTGCCGATGTCCCCGCTGATGAAGAAGACCAGGCCGCCGTGGCAGCCGGATTCGAGTCTTCATCAATGATCGGCCCCTATATGCGATCACTGATCAACTGGCACCAGGACACGATCGGCCGGATCATCAGGTGATCTCGTCGGGTGTTCTCCCCAGGAGGTAGTGAGAAATCATTCAATTTGTAAATACATGCATATGCATGTATATTGTGGGTGGAGGTTCATCATGAGGACAACTATATGAGAACAACCATCGAAATGGATCCGGAGCACAGGGCCAGGTTGCTGGAGATGGCTGCGAGGCGAGGGGAAAAAGGATTCTCGGGTGTCGTCGCGGAGGCGATCGATACATATCTCGCCAGCCAGGATGCGCTCCTGGAACGTCAAAAGAAAGCGCTGGAGCTCAAAGGCTCCCTCTCCGAGGATGAAGCGACCGATCTGAAGAATGAGATCAATCGGATCCGGGAGTCGTGGCGATGATCGTGGCCGATACGGATGTCCTGATCGATTTCCTCACCGGAACCGATCCGGGTGCCACTACCGTTATGGATTATCTGGAAAGGGGCGTACTCTGGATCACTGTTATCACCCTTTTTGAACTGTTGTGCGGGGTTCGATCAACAAAACAGGAACGCACGATCCAGCAGCTACTGGAAGCCCTGCCTGCATTGCCACTGGATGAAACATCCGCAGATCTGGCTGCCACAATCCGGCGGGATCTGCGTGCCAGGGGGAGTGACATCGGTATGGCTGACTGCCTGATCGCCGGCATCGTGATGGAAAAAGGGGGGATGCTGCTGACTCGGAACCGCCGACATTTCGAAGAAGTTGATGGACTCGAACTCATTACAGCCTGAAGCGATATAGATATATACAGATGGCTTGCGAGAAACATGACAGTTTCATAATCCGGGCCAACCAGACCAGCCTCCACGGCAGCTCGCTGTATACGTTTGCTCTCCCAGATGTTCCCGCCTCCTGCTGTACGTTGGAGTGCCAAACCATGGCACACGAAATGTATTGAATTGTATTTATATGTATTCTATTGTATTCTTATTATTGGATACAATCAAGGGAGCTGAACATGTCCAAGACCGTAACCCTCCGCCTGGACGAGAGAGTGTATGACCTCTTCCGCAAGCTTGCCAAGAGTGATAATCGACCGCTCTCCAACTTCATCGAAACAGCAGTGCTCCGTTTTATAGAGGTCGAACAGTTTGTGGATGAATTCGAGATGGAGGAGATAGAGGCCAGCAAGAGCCTCAAGGAGAGTATCAGACGGGGGCATGGTGATGCCGACGAAAAGCGGGGGCAATTTGCCTGAGTTCCGCATTTTCGAAACAGAGGAGTTCCTCAAGAAGCTGAAGAAACTCTCCGCACGAGATGCTCAGTTCATCCGCCGAAAACTGGATGAGTACATCTATCCCCAGTTGCGTCAGGAACCTTTTTTCGGCCCCAATACCAGGAAACTGAGAGGGTATTCGCCCGATACCTGGCGCTATCGAATTGGACGATTCCGACTGTTCTATGGGATCGATGAAGAAGAGGATATTGTGTCAATTCTCACTATCGACCTGCGACGTGACGCATATTGACTTCGATAACGGCATGCAGTGCAGGAAATTGGAGATGCAAACCAGAGATCCCATTCCCCCTCACCGAGATACACCTCCATCAATTCACAAAAGTCGTTCGAGGCCGACGCAGGCTTCGTTGAGGCTCTCTGGCTTCGCTCCACCGTGAGCGGTACGTGAAGTGGTGCACCAAAGTCTAGATGCACTTTGTATTCATCTGCGACGCGAAGCTTCCGCGATCGAGATATTGAATATCATTTCGGTGCGCGCTCCATACAGAAGCGTGTTTCCGTCAGGTGAGGCGGTCATTCCAAATATGTAGCCGGGATCCTCAGGCAGGACCGCTACTTGTGAAATCTGATGTGTGTCCAGGTCAAACAATTCGATGACATTGTGCCGGTCCTCTGGAACGTAGAGGATACAATTCATCCAGAGTGTCCAGCGTGAAGCATTCCCGAGCGGGACAGGCAATTCCTCCTCCGCACCGCCATCACGAGGAACCCGACAAATACGGGTCGGGGCTCGTGTGCTGTAGTAGAAAAAGTCACCATCTTCTGATTCGAATCCCCGCTCCCCTCCTTGTGTCGTCAGCTGCCTTGCCTCACCACCCTCGGCAGGGATCATCCAGATTTGTCGCGTTCCACCTCGATCGGAGCAGAAATAGATACGTTCTCCATTTCGCGACCAGGCCGGAAAGTACTCGCGGACGTTTTCAAGTGTGGTCAGTCTGCGTGTGAATGGCTGATCAATATCATCCAGAATGTAAATAGAGTGTCCAGATTCATCGTCTGCGGAGTTGGAACCAGAAAAGGCAAGTCGACGCCCATCAGGTGACCACCGCGGAGTGACACCAAGTCCGTTGATCTGCGCTGCCTTCCGTAAGTTCCTTCCCTCGCGGTCACACAGCCATACTGCACCCTGACCTCCTGATCTTCCGGATCTGAATGCAACCATGTTGCCGTCTGGTGAGTAAACCGGATCGTTATCCGATGCAGCGACACCGGCAATGAATGGTGAAGCTGATACCTGTCCTGAAGTGGGACCATTGACCTTCATAACGTCCCAGTCTCTTTGTGTTTGCATCGAACACGCGATCTGGTCTCCCGCGCTGCTGATGGACAGTTCTCTTGTACCTTTCCCCACGTTCAACTGGATTGGAACTGAATGCCTTCTGACGGGAGTCCACCACAGTCGCAGTTGACCGTCGTTGCGACCGGAGGAGAATACAACTGACTTGCTGTCCGGCATCCAGTCGAGACTGCGTATCTCGCTGTTGTCAGAGGTAAGCCGGAGCAATTCTCCACTTTCCAGAGAGAGAATGTAGATGTCGCGATTCTTTGGAAACGAAGTTTGTCGAAGAAATGCCAGCTTCCGACCGTCGGGTGAGAAGACCGGCAGCATGTCTCTCTCTTGTTCTGATGCAGGATCAGTTTTCTCTCCTTATTCCCGGATTCAAGGGAGAGTAGATATATACCATAAGGCTGTTCGGGTGCTTCCCTGTCCACGATGGCTAGAGCTGTTCCGTCTGGTGACCAGTCCAGGCCCCAGTAGAGAGCCACTCCATCTGGATTGGTGGTAGAATGACCAATCTGTTGGGATTCACCCTCTCCCCCCGATGAAATGCGCTCAATCCAGAAGCTGGCCTCGTCCCTCTCACGCAGGTAGGCGATCCAACGGCCATCAGGTGACCAGACCGGTAAGAAGCCGTCGCTGACCAGGAGCCGAGGAGTCCCACCTTCCACGGAGATGCGATAAATCCCCGGGCCGTGTGGCTCTGCATCCCATCTGAACGCAATCCAGTTGTCGTCGGGTGAGAAGGATGGGTGACTGGTGTAGTTTTCGTCGCTGGTGACATGCCTTTCGGTGGTGACATTTCTCACATGAAGAAAATTGGGCTTCATCGGGCGTGAGGTGCTGATCCACCAGGCAATTCCCGAGGCGGCCAGAACTCCAGCAACTGCCAGGGCGTACCACAGGCCCCGTCCCGGTACAGGAACCCATGACATCACAGGGGGCTTGATGGAGACATCCGAACTCAATGCCTCCAGAGCTGCTCGGATTTGATCAGCCGATCGGTACCGCTGAATGGGATCCTTGTCCAGGCAGCGCTGGATAACGGCAATGAGGCCAGCTTTTGTTCCAGGGGGAAGGGGAGGTGCTTGTTCAGTCATGATTGCTGAGGTGAGTGCGAATCCGGTCTCACCCTGGAAGGGAAGCACACCTGTCACTGCTTCATAGAGCAGAATCCCGATGGCCCAGATATCACTCAACTCTGTTGCAGACTCTCCCCGGAGAACTTCGGGTGCGAGATAGGGGAGCGTTCCAACAACAGAACCGGCCACAGTCAGGTCGGCGATCGAGTGAGTGAGTTCCTCCACCTCGGTATTCTGCAATGGCCGAGCCAATCCGAAATCCATGACCTTGGCTCGCCCATCGCTTGTGATCATCACATTGGAGCTCTTCAGATCCCGGTGAAGGATCCCCTTTTCGTGAGCGTGAGCGACCCCCTCTGCAATCTGAGCCCCCAGGGTGAGAACCGTACTGACTGGAAGACCACCGGCAGGGATCTTCTCCTGCAAGGTTGTCCCTTCAACGTATTCCATGCTGATAAAGGAATTACCCTCGGCTTCTCCAGCCTCATAGATCGTGCAAACATGGGGATTGTTGAGGGCGGCCGCAGCTCGCGCTTCTCGATGGAGGCGGGAAAGTCGTTCGGGATCTGTCGCTACTTCTGGCGGTAACAGTTTGAGAGCCGTCTTACGGCCCAGGTTGAGGTCTTCAGCGAGATAGACAATCCCCATGCCGCCTTCGCCGAGTTTTTCTATTATCTCATATCTTCCTATATATTTCCCAATCATAATTATAACGAGTGTAGCGGAAAAATCGGGCTAATCCAATCAACACTGCGAACATTGGTGTTGAAATCCAGAGGATCAGAGTTACTCCTTCAATTATCTTCGATGCAAATCCATTCATCGACCACTATACACAGTTCTCTATATACTTCAGCTTCATTATCACCATGCACTCCGCCAAGCATCAGCCCGGGGCAGGAGCCCACATAGCATTGATCTTCATCAGACCACTCAACAATCTTCAGGTAGTGATCATTGCTTTTCAACATCAACATCAGCTTCCTTTATTCCGGAGTGATACCTCTATCCCAAGTCGTCGAGCAGCCATGCTCAGTTTCACATCCAGTGTTACCAGCGGGATGTCCAGTCCCCGGCTTACCCAGAGATAGGCTGAATCGTAACTGGAGAGGCCTGTTTCCAAGGATAGGATCACGGCATCGGTAAATGGGACCGTCACATAGTCGATCAGGAGATTGTCCACCAGCGAGATGATCTCAGGCAACTGATATTGTTCAGGGTACGCCTGCATCTTTTTCGCAGCCACATTCGCGAGTTCGTATGGAAGCAGGGATGGAGCTACCAGAGGCCGATCCCTTACTGCGCTCCACACTGCGTCACTCCCGGGCTCATTGAATATCACGGAGGCAAGAGCGGAGGCATCGATCGTGATGAGACTACCGCTCATCGCGATCCTCGCGGATAATGTCGACCGAGTCATCTTTCGTCCTGATCCCATAGGCTCGAGCCCGTTCCCTGATCATCCCGAGAGTGACCGGCTGGTATTCACCTGTTGCTTCTTCAAGGATGACCATCAGCTCACCCTGAAGCGATCGGTGTGCCGCCCTGGCGCGCTGACGCAGCTTCTCGGCAAGGTCATCGGGAACATTCTTGATCGACAGATTGACAGGCATGAGATCCCCCTGTGTGAACCCATAGTGAATCTATATTGGCTCCATAATAGCACCATTACAGATATTTTTCAAGGTCAGGCAGAGATGTCGCTGAGTGAAGTGGAATATAAACGGGACCGCGGGTGAGACCAGATCAGGCCTTCCCGCGATCCCGCGTAGAGGTGGACTACTCTGTCAGTGCGTCACCTGCGTATCAGGGAATACGGTTTCTCCGCATCTGATCCGCCATCTCCCTGATCTCGGTGAGATCGCGTATCATCTCGCTCCAGCCGTACCAGAGGGCGTAATCGGGATTGGCGTGGAACACACCCTGGAACGCCCGCATCCGGTGCTTGAGGTGCATTACGAACAGTCTCTGTTCGATCACCGTCGGAGCGTCCTGGAAGGTGAGCAGGTCGGGGAACGGATTGGCATAGAAATCGGGTTTCTCGATGACCCCTTCGGAGTAGAGATCGACGATCTCCCTGATCGCCTCAGCCAGCAGGTGATCGATCTTCTGGATCATCTGATCACCCTTGGCCAGTTCACCACGCGCGAACGAAGGCGAATGGCACTGGGTACAGGCCTTGATCATCTTGTCCCGTTCCCGGTCGAAATCCTCCTGGGTCAGACGCGCCACATCAGCGGCCTTGATCACATCGAGTCTTCCGGTCGGGTTCCCTTCAGGGTCGAGCACACCCAGCGCCTGGAGGATGGTGACCTGGTCGGCCTGCCATTCAGGATCTTCCGAGAGAGGAAGTCTCACCGCCAGGAATCCCCAGGCGGTCCTCACCTCGTGGTCCCCTTCCTGCATGTGGCAGGTCTGGCAAGTCGGTGCTGCTGCCGATTCAGGAAGGATCCCGCTCTTCACCAGGTCGTGCCTGACGCCGTGCTTCGAGCTGGAGTACATCTCCCACTGCGGGTGGTCGAAACCCATGTGGCAGGTCCGGCATGCTTCCGGCTGGCGCGCTTCTTCGGCCGAGAAGATGTGGCGGGTATGGCAGGCGTCACACGAGGCGACACCATATCCGTGCCCGTCTTCCCTGAGCTGGGCGATCTCTTCTTCAGATTTGAGCCCGATCTTGTGGCAGCCGCCGCAGCCCTTCATGCCATCGGAGAGTTCGATCGGGAGCATGTGCGCGGTGGGCATGGCCTTCAGTGCCGCCCACGCCAATGCGTGCTTACCCGCTGAGAACTGTTCCACCCGGTCGGCGTGACACTGGGCGCATACCTGAGGGGTGGGGAGGGAACTGCCTTCCCCGTTATGGACACTGGTGTAATCGCCCTGGTGGCAGGTCGCGCAGTCGATGCCGTTCTCAGCATGCAGACTGAGCTTCCAGTCCTGGACGATGTTCGGCGTCTGGTCGGTATGACAACCGACGCAGTCTCGTTCCTGGTAGACTGCCTCAGAAGTACCCGGGCTGATCGCCATGAGCACCGGCAGGGCTACTACCAGGAGTACAACAGGGACGAATCGCCTGTTACGCATTCGTCCACCTCCTTCCACACCTCGCGGATGTCTTTTTACAATCTCAGTCCTCGGGTGGGCAGACCCATCGGCAACAGAGAATCGCTGCGGCAAGCATAGCAGGGATCTGGTGACAAGTAAAACAGGTATTAAAGTACAAAATTACCAAATATAGCACGGGACACCCACGATGAGTTGTAATGAGATATCTTCACGTCACGCTTACTCCGTTAGAGCAGATATCCTGTCATACCCGTTCTTTTATGTTTCCAAGCCCGCGACTATGCAGGATTCTATATCGCTTCAGGCCGTATCATCTCAGGCCGTCCGGCTCTCTGTGTAAGGATGCCGGAACTGTGGAACGATCTCGATCCACGGTTTTCCCTGTTGCAGGGATAGTGGTCACCGGAAAGAGAGCGCATGCTGAAACAACCGCCCGAACATCTGCCCGAACGAATTCATCCGCTCTGGGATCTTGCCAATAACCTCTGGTGGAGCTGGCATCCGAAGGCCCGGACATTGTTCCGGGAACTCGATATCCCTCTCTGGCGGAAGTCCCACTACAACCCGGTCGCCATCCTGCGACAGATCGACCCTGCCCGGCTGGAAGAAGTAGCAGGTGACGCTTCCTTTCTGAGACGGCTCGACGATGTCGTCATGCGATTCGAAAACGACCTGAACGGTACGCGGAGTGAATGGGCTGACAGGTTCGGGATCACCCCCGATCGGCCTGTTGCGTACTTCTGTGCCGAATTTGGTCTTCACAGTTCGGTCCCGATCTATTCGGGAGGCCTCGGCGTGCTGGCCGGTGACCACTGCAAGGAGGCAAGTGACCTGCGCCTTCCCTTCGTCGGAGTCGGACTGCTCTATCAGAAGGGTTACTTCCACCAGCGTCTGCGTTCGAACGGG
>JALGVQ010000110.1 GCA_025774615.1 bacterium | reverse complement strand
GCGGATGGTCGCGATACGGGAGCGCATAAGGCAGGAGCAGGCAACCGAACGCAGCATGCAGGAGCAAGTTGCCAGCGCTGTGAGGGAGACCAGTGCCGCGGTAGAGGCGGGCGAGATATCTGAGGAGCAAGCCCATCAGCGGCTGACCGGGATGCGGGAGCGTCTGGCAGTTGCCGCTAGAGGGGCTGGCGAGCGTGAGAGGGCAACTCTGACCCGTGAACAGATCGTCCGGATCAGGGCCGAACTTGCCGCGGCGATCGAAGCTGGCAGGATCACCGAGGATCAGGCTCGTGAGCGGATGGCCGGGTTGCGGGAGCGCATGGTCCAGGAGCGGACTCCCGAGCCCGTTTCCCGCCGGCCGAGGGATGCACCCTCAGGCCGGCAGATCGCCCTGTTCAACGGCAGGGACCTGTCTGGGTGGGAGTACTTTCTGACGGATGAGACCGCCACGATGGAGGACGTCTGGAGTGTCGAGGACGGTATCCTGGTCTGCACCGGAGATCCCCGCGGCTATCTCGCCACAGTCGAGGAGTATCAAAACTTCAGGCTTGTAGTTGAATGGCGCTGGCCTGAAGAACCAGGCAACAGCGGCGTGCTCTTGCGGATCACGGGCGAACCCACCATGCTGCCGAATTGTGCAGAAGCTCAGTTGCGGAGCGGCAGCGCCGGTGACATGTACGGCTTTAACGGCTTCAAGATCGGCGGTGATGAGGAGCGGTTGTCGGAGATCTCGATCGGCTGGTCATTACCCGCTCTCGAACGGAACGAGAAGGAACCGGGTGAATGGAACCGTTACGAGATCACCGTCCGGGGCGGCACCATCACGGTGATGCTGAACGGCAAGCTTGTGAACGAGGCGACCGGCTGCGATGTCCGGGCCGGGAAGATCGGCCTGCAGTCGGAAGGGGGCGTCATCCACTTCCGGACCATCACACTGACGCCGATGAGAGCAGGACGATAAGCGAGGTCATTCCTGCTCGGAATTCAGGATCTCACTCAGACACCGTGCAAGTCGCTCCGGTGTGAAGGATCATCTGTTATCCAGCCTGATGTCGATCTTGATCATGGCATCGTATGCGAGCGACCTGAGCTTGATATGTAATACTCCACCCTGTGCCGCGTCATAGCTCCAGCCCTCGGTACTCCCCTGCAGTCCATTGGTATCAGCGATCTCAAGCAGCTGACTCATGGCATCGGGTGTGCTTTCCCAGGACACAGTCGTCGGCTTTGAATCGCAATGCACGGTGAAATAGTAATTCCTCTCCTGTGGCATCCCCTCATAGCCATCGCCTTCCACACAGCCGTCGACGGCTATCCTGATGGTTCCCCGCTCAGATACCGCATCACAACTGAAGAGCGTCTTGTTGAACCGGTTCTCCCTGAACTGATAGGTCAGGCCGTCATCCTCGAACAAAGTGAACGCTGTTGCCTCAGAGGTATGCGGATAGATGTCCACCTGCAGTGGATCACGGGGCCGCTGCTGTACCCGATCTTCGTAGTACGCTTCCGGATACATGGGGATTATGGCACCCTCTTTCACCAGGACGGGCAACTTGAAATCTGAGACGTCATAATCAGTGATCGTCTGTCCGCCGTCATACACTTGGCCACTGGCATGATCGGTCCACCTGCCCGGGGGGAGATATACGCTCCAGGCAGCTGTGTCTGCAAAGACGGGAGCTACCAGGAACGACTCGCCCGACATGAACTCATACTGCGTCTTCGCGTTATCGCCGACTTCCGTCCAGGTGTTGGGATCTTCAGGAAATTCGAGTACCAGCGCGCGCTGTACCGGTACACCGGTCATATGGCTCTCGTAAGCATAAGTGTACAGGTACGGCATCAGGCGGGATTTCAGTTTCAGCGCATTGCGATTGTGAATGGTGAAGGGATCGCCGTAGCTGAACGGCTTCTTCTCGTGATCCGACCAGTTATCGATGATCATCATGAAAGGCGAGAAGCACTTCCATTGCAGGTCCCGGACATAGGTGATCGCGTCACCGCCATATATGCCTTCGATGTCACCGGTGCCGCCGTTCTGCGCGGACAGCCCTGAACCGGTCGCGGTGGGAATATGCCATCTGATCCAATCCAGGCTTCCCGCATTGTCGCCTGTCCACATGATCGTATACCGTTGTGAACCGGCCCAGCCCAGCGTCACCCACAGCACACCGCGGGCGTCGGAGTTGTTCTCGATATGATTGAAGACCTGGCGGCAGGCATCCAGTGAGAACTTGTAGCCCCGACCCACCCAGGCGATATCGAGTTTGAAGAGCCGGACGCCCCACTCCTTGACGATCATCTCGAAGTCACGGCCTTCGTCGGTCCACATACCCGTATAGATATTACGCGCTTCAAGTTCTTTGCTTACTTCCGGGAAGCGTTCAAAATTCATCCTGTAGCCGTCATTCGGCAGGAACCAGCCGACGGGAATATCATTATCGATGTACATATCTGCGTAGGAGACGCATTCGAAGGTTCCATCTTCGTAGCGGTCGGCGTCGCCGAATTCCATCGCCCAGATGGGCGTCATGAATGGCCGCCCGGTGATCAGTGTGTATCCGTCGATGATCTTCTTCAGGGACGGGCCGTAGAAATAGTAACAATCGAATCGTGTCTCTTCGTGTTCCACCCTGACCGGATCCTTGAATGAATACAGGCCCCGGGCATAGGTGTTACGGAAGGCGCCATAGCCTTTCAAGGACATATAGAAGGGAACCGCATTGGGGTGGCCTTCCTCATTCCAGCTGCCGGTGGATGAGATGATCACATCCCGGTCATTGTGGTTGAAGTGACCGTTCTGCATCCCGCAACCATAGAAGTGATCATCACTGTTGCGCCTGAGCGTCTGGTACGTCACAACCTTTTCGGTGGGTCCTCTGCGCCTTCTTCTCCGTTCGTTCTCCTGAACTTCCGGTGGGGGTTCGAGAACGATCGTTTCACCATAGGTGATGGGCTCGGCCTCCTCGAACACCAGCGTGGTATTGTCTGTCTGGTAGAGAGCAAAGGTGCAGGGCGATTTATAGATCCGTAGAACGCATGAATCGCTGGCGATCACATGGTAATCGCGCTCCTCGCGGTGGCTCACTTCGATGGGCTTGCCGTCGTATACGACGATGGGCGTATCCTCGCTGCCGGCCGGATCGCTCAGCTCCACTTCCGGTCCCATCCAGATCCTGAAGATGTCCGCACGATAGAACGCCACTTTGACAACGGCGCCATCAGCCGTAACGAACGCATACTGATTGTTGGTCTCTGTGAAATATTCGATGTCGCCCAGTTTTCCGGGCTCCTGAGCGAACACAGGCACGGCAGCCATACCCAGCAGCAGCAACAGACTCAAAAGAGTTCTATACGGAATACGTCTGAGACTCTCTGGCACAACAGATGTTTGCGACACGTGTATTCCTTTGACAGAGACGATCCGCAGGCCCCGGCTCATTCATCGGCCTTCACGGAGAGTATTGAAGCGCCATCAGGCCAGGAACTGAACTTCTGAATGTATGGTAGCGGGATTCCTGCAGGTTTGCAGAGGGTAAATACGGCTCATGCAAACAGCAACGCCGGCCGGGAAAGGACCTGACCGGCGTCGATGGTTAGTCGGTAGCGGAGACCTCTCCGAACCTGTGACTCCTCAGCTAATCGAAGATCTTCTCGACATTCGCGTATGCGGTGTGGACCATTTCGATCGCCGCGGTGACTGCTCTTTTCGAGGGATCGTTCAACTGCTCGGCCAGGGCCGCCACCTGCGCTGCCAGTTCCACGACTGCCGCATCGAAGTCAGCCTGTTTGTCGGTGAGACGACTTGAGAGTTCCGCCTCTCCGAGCGCCACCAGCTTCTCTTCCATGGCGGTCACGGTCTCGCCGATCTTCTCAACATCATAGGCGGGCATGTAGTAGTGGTAGAGCTTGTACATCTCCTGGTGGAATGCGTCGAGCTCGGCGACCAGGGGACGGATGACTCTGACCAGCTTCTCGTAGTTCATATGGAAGGCTTCGGTGTGCTCGAGCATCCCCGCTTCATCCCCATCATGAGCAGCGGTCACCAGGGCGGTGAATGATTCCTTCATCAGAGCCCAGCCCTCGTCCCATGCGGCCTGCTTCTCACGCAGGATACCCGGCAGCTCGATCGTTTCGAGTGCAGCCATCCCCTCATCGAACTGGTGAATCAGTTCATGGATCAGTTCATAATCCTTCTCTGGAAAGGCAGTGTGCCAGAGGGGGTAGACCAGGTCGTGCATCTCTGTCAATTCGGGTACCGATGCCTCGATCTCTGACTCGGGGATCTCAGCGGATGATCCTGGTCTGTCCCCGCAGGCTGCCAGTATAAGCAGAATGGCTAACGACGGAATGGTATGGAACGGGAGCACTCGCCTCATGGTATTCTCGACTCCTTGCGAAATAGAGTTGTGTCGAATGGTCGGGCACCGCAGAAAGTACCTCATCTATCATTTTTCGGCAAGGATACGAACAGGTTCGAGTCTCCAGAGGGTGAGATGGGGAAGCTCCAGCCATTCCGACGTCACTGTCAGCGCATATCCGTATGCGGTCGTGAGCAGACCTGCCGGACCTTCTATCTCATTCGTCATGACGCCATCCGGACGGAGGGCACTATACCTCCAGGGACCTCGCTGGATACTCGGGTAGTTCGGAGACATCCGATCGACGAGCAGGCCATGTTCATCGACCCACCACATGCGCTGAACAGGACTCCAGCGATCGCGGATCTCCTCGAGAATCTCGATGGTCGGTTCGACATAGGAATTCAGGAAGCTCACCTCGCGCATGACAGCAGTCTGTGCTTCGATGATCCGGGTCCATTGCTCATCGGAGAAGATCGCCGGATACGCTTGGACAGCGACACTATCCGGCGCTCCTCCCGCAGGAGAAAGATGAACCAGTTGCTCACCGTTCGGTGTGTAGAGCCAGACAGTACCGTCAGGAGAAACAGCCCACTTCAGTGCTCCCACTGCCGGGTTGGCGCTCGAGACACGCCCTGTTGACATCTCCGGCTGTGAATCCGGGACCGGATGGATCAGAAGTGTGTCGCCAGCCGATGAGAGCACGATGAGGTCCTCGCGCAGGCTGGTCATGGTCGGATTCTGTCCGGGCACGATGTTCAAGGTCCAGAATCCGGCCTTACCGGCGAAAGCGATGCGGGTCAGGGAGGCGGTGTTCACCATGTATCTGAATGTATGCGAGAGCACTCTGTCAGCTCCGAAGACGCTCACCCTTCCGATATCGTCGTACAATGCCAACTGGCCGGTCGGGGACGTCGAGACGTATCGGATCTGCTGGAACTCGCCCGGCCCGTGCCCCTCGCCGCCCAGGTTCCGGATCCATTTCCCGTTCCGGTCGAACTCGTGCACGCCCTTCCATGCATCGGTGGCGACGAACACTGTCCCGTCGGGACCGATCGCTGCCGAATCGTACTCCAGGTTCCCCACCAGTGCTTCGGGATGGTCGGTCTCCAGTTCCGCGATCCTGACGAACTGCCAGGGAAACTCCGGCCGATCTCCTTCCGATCCCGACCGGGAACAACCCGCCAAAGCAATAGAGAGACTGAACACGAACACCATCCGGATCAGGTGAGGTCTGTTCAAGGGAGGCTCCTTCAGCGTCGTATGTCTGATCGGTAGTGGGGCACGATTCGGATCTGCGACCATGCGGTTATCGGGCAAAGGGAAATTTACTGGCGGTTCAGTCATCCTCCCGGCGTGTACTTCACGACCAGCGCGCTGGTGACCTGGTCGCAGATGCCGGCGATCTGGTCGTATCCGATATTGGTGACTGCGAAGACAGCGAATCGCCGCTTCACCGAGGCCCAGACGACGGAATAGTTCATGGTGTTGCTGCCGGCGTGGGTCAGGGTTTCCCCTTCAGCCCACGGCCGTTCCACCACCACCCACCCCATGGCGTATTCGCCTTCATCGGGGAGCTCATGCAGCAGTTTCCACGTCTCCTGTGAGAGCAGGTCATTCTCTCCCGCGCGTCCGCTCAGGTGGGCTGCCACGAACCTGGACCAGTCGGTCAGAGTCATGTGGACCGTACCGGCGGGACCGATCACCAGCGGATTGTCGCTCCAGGGACCGGGCTCGATCGGGTAGGGGGTTTCATCCCGCATCACGTGCTGGCGGGGCTGGTCGATCACCCCGGGTGTTCCCATCGCCCCGAACCCGGCCGAGGTGATGCCGAGGGGCACGAAGAGTCTCTCCTGTATCAGTTCCTCCCACTGTCTGCCGGTCACCCGTTCCAGCATCGCTCCGGCCGTTACATACCCGCCGTTGGAGTAGATATATCGCCTTCCCGGTGTGTCCTCCGGTTCTCCGGCAAGGAAGAGCTCAACGTACTTGAGCCGCTGTCCGATCATGGTGTTCCCGGGCAGATCGTGAAGCTGATAGACGTTCATGTTGGGTGGAAAAGTCACGTTCGGGCATCCTCCCCGGTGCATGAGGAGCTGCCGGAGGGTGACATCGTGATAGGCCTCATCGATCGTGCCGACCAGGTCGGGCAGGACCGCGTCGATGGTGGAGTCCCAGCCGATCAGACCCTCCTCGACCAGGATCGCCGCCAGGGTGGCGGTCATCGCCTTGGTGTCGGAGCCGAGGTGCCACTGGTCGTTCACTGTCACCCTTGTATCATCGCCGTATTTCCTGAAGCCGGTGGCGCCGATCGCTGTCACTTTGCCATCCTCCATGACCAGGGCAGCCAGAGCCGGTACACCCGAGTCAACACGGATCGGCTCGAGCAGGTCGTTCAGGTCCTCGACCTGGAGAGCGCCGGTCGAGAGCTGGCAGGTGAGGAGCAGAGTCAGGATGAATGGCATGGATCGTCCTCAGTCGTTCGGCCGGTGACCGATATCGGTCCCGGCAGGTTCAGTCTGCACTATTCTCCTTCAGCACACGGCTGATGATCTCCAGTCCGGTCGAGAGTTCCTCTGTATCTCCGGAGAATCCGAGCCGGAAATGGTCGGGGGCCTCGAAGAAACTGCCAGGTGTAATGGCCACGCCGTGATTCCTCATCAGGATATCGGAGAGTTCATCACCACTCACCGGGATCTCGATCCGCGGGAAGATGACCACACCTCCGGAAGGCTCCACCCATGAGAGTCTGCCTGATTCTGATTCCCTCTGCATGAATCCGGTGACGAGGCGCCGGTTCCGTTCCACGAGGAGTCGGTCGCGATCCCTGAGGGCCTCGAGCTGATCGAATGCCAGTGTAGCGGTCCGCTCGCCGATGAAGACGCCCTCCACGTTGATATAGTCGATGATCCGTCGCATCCGTTTGCTCAGTTCCGGAGGCGCCATCACCCAGCCGCAACGAAGGTCGCCCAGCCCGTAGACCTTCCCGAGACTCGACGAGGTCAGGATGTTGTCGGCCAGCCCGAACGTGGTCGTCCTGCGGTACTCATCGAGGAATTCGCGATAGACCTCATCTATGAACAGCCAGGCGCCCTTCGAAGCGGCGATCTCTGCAAGCCGGACCACTTCATCGTCAAAGAGGAACATCCCGGTCGGATTGTGGAGATTCGTCAGCATGACCAGCGCTGTGTTGTCGGGAATGGCTGCTTCGAATTCCTCGGGATCGACCGCCCACCCGTTCTCATACTTCCGTTCGAACCGCACCACATCGGTCTCGAAGGCTTCAGGTACTGCCAGGACCGGTTCGTAGGCTGGCTGCTCGACCGCCACACAGTCACCGGTAGAGAGCAGGGCGGAACAGGTCACGAATAGCCCGTTCGAGGTGCCGAGGGTGGAAACGACGTTTTCTGTCCCGACTCCGAATCTCTCAGCGATCCGATCAAGGAGCGGTGGGTACCCGTAGACATCGTTGCCGGAGAGCTCCAGTTCCTCCAGTCGGAGCTCGAGATCGATGAGGGGGCGTGGAGTGATCCCGCTTCGGCAGAGGTCGATCGCGGCTGCTTCGCGTGTCTTGTGCCACTCCATGTAGCGGATGGTCCCGAATCGCATCCTTTCACTCCCTGCCTGGTGTCCGTGAGCAGGGTAGCGCAGAGCGGTCCAGTCTGCCAGTACCGCTGTCGATACTGGTCACCTTCCGTTCCCTGGTGTAATGTTGGTCCGGTACTCAAGAAACCTCTTCCGGAGAAGATCCCATGCACAGGCACCGCTCCTCCCTCTTCTTGTCATTGTTCACACTGCTCATCCTGGCTCAGGCAACAAACATCTCCGCCCAGGGAGGGAAGGTCCTCACCCTTGACGACTACCCTCAGTGGCGGCGGGTCACCTCGACATCCATCTCACCGGACGGGAACTGGATGACCTATGGCTACCGTCCGAACGAGGGGAACGACACTCTTTACGTCGAACTGCTTGACGGGAGTACGCGGTATAAGATCCCTCTCGGTTCAGGACCGTCGTTCTCAAGTGACTCCCACTGGTTGGCGGTCACCATCTCTCCTCCGCGGAATGGAGTTGGGGGCGGAGGGCGACGTGGCCAGGGTGGTGGCGCGGGAGCCTCAGGTGGTTCCACCCGGAAGGTCAAACTCCTCGAACTGTCGACCGGTAGTGAGCAGATATATGAAGACATCGCCGGATCGAGCTTCTCCGATGACGGGAAGTACTTCGTGGTGCGGAAACGGCAGGTCGCGAACGACGCTGACTACAGCGGGGCCGACCTGATCGTGATCGACCTCTCGAATGATGTGGTCCAGAACATCGGGAATGTGGCCGATTACGCCTTCAACGACGAGGTCTCGATGCTGGTCTATACCGTGGACGCCGCCGGCGGCACCGGCAACGGTGTCTATCTCATGGATCTCGAACAGGGCACCCTGAAACCACTCGACACGAGCGGTGAGCACTATTCACAGCTCACCTGGAATGAAGAGGGAACAGCTCTGGCGGTCCTTCGGGGTTCGAAGCCGGACAGTCTGGAACAGATGGCGAACACACTTCTGGCCTGGACCGATATCGGCGGTCGTCGCCAGAAGGCGGTCATCTATGATCCGTCAGCCGATGCGTCTTTCCCTGACGGGATGGTCCTCAGTGAACTGGCGGGACTCGGCTGGAACGAGGAGAGCACGATGCTCTTCACCGGAGTCAAGGAACAGCAGGAGGTGCCGCCGGAGAGTGATGATCCCCAGGCAGATGTGGATGTCTGGCACTGGGCTGATGTCCGGGTCCAGTCGGTGCAGATGAGGCAGGCGAGTCGTGACCGCAACTTTACCTGGGCCTCGGTTATCCATCTCGACGGCCCGCGGTTCCTGCAACTCGCGGGGGGGGATATACGCTCGGTCACCTTCACCGATGACGGCCGGTGGGGGATCGGCCGGGATCAGACTCCGTATGAGGGTATGATTGCCTGGGGCGGGAGCAAGGCTGACTACTATCGCATCGACACGTCCACGGGTGAGATGACACTAATGGTCGAGAACCTGGGACGCGCCATGGGCACATCTCCCGACGGGAAGTGGTACCTCTATCTGAAGGATGAGAGGGTGCGGGTGCGGAATATGGAGACCGGCGTGGAGACCGACCTGACCGAACTCTCGG
>JALGVQ010000109.1 GCA_025774615.1 bacterium | reverse complement strand
AGGGAATTATAGAAGACCGCCGGTCGGCTCAGGTCGGGCGTGTCTGGATCGGGAGCATCTGATACGACGAAGGCCCAGATCTCCCTGCCTTCCAACGAAGTGCCGACACTGAATTTCGCACTGATGATATTAGGGTAGTTCGTTGAGAGCTCATCAACCTTCGTGAGTACCTCGGCGAGAGTGTAATAGCCGCCCATGCTGCCGGGCCCCAGAGAGACATCGAGACGACTTGCGAACCATGCTTCGGCATTCTCATGGGTGATCTGGAAGGTGATGCCGGCTGTCCGAAGGGCCGCAAGTTCCTCCTGGTCGGCGAAGACTACCGCATCTCCACCGAAAGGACTCATCTGGATCTCGAGACCGAGACGGGATATTCGGGCCAGCTCGGTCCGGGTAGGAGCATCGATCGCGATCATGGCGATCCGTTCAGGTCCCTGGCGGGATATTCGGGCCAGCTCGGTCCGGGTAGGAGCATCGATCGCGATCATGGCGATCCGTTCAGGTCCCTGGGCCTCGGCTTGCAGCGGCCAGGCTATCACGACCGCCGTTATGATTACCCGCAGGATCTGATTATCCGTCCTGGACCTCCACAGCTCGCTGGTTATAACCCGCGATCTCAGCATCGATCTTCTCTCTGCAGAACGAAGCTGTCTCACCGATCGACACTTCGGTAGTCACCTTGTCGATCCGCGTGAGCACCTCCGCGACACCCTTGTCGAGCGCCCTGCGCCCCATCGTGACACGAAGGGGCAGGCCGAGCAGGTCGGCATCGTTGAACTTGGCGCCTGCCCTGATATCCCGGTCGTCATAGAGCACCTCAAGACCAGCCTCCACCATCTCTTCGTAGAGGGTCTCTGCAGCTTTGACGACTTCATCATCTCCCATGTTCACCGCGAGCAGAAAAACATGATACGGCGCAATCGATGCAGGCCAGGTGATGCCATCGTCATCCGCCCGGGTCTCGATCGCCGCTGCCGCGATCCTCTCGACGCCGATCCCGTACGAACCCATGACGATCGGCTTCTCCTCTTCATTCTCATCCTGGAAGGTTGCGCCCAGCGCCTCTGAGTACTTCGTGCCCAGCTTGAAGATGTGCCCCATCTCGATAGCGGTGATGGCCCTGACCGGTTTGCCGCAGACAACACAGGACTCTCCTTCGAGTACAGTCCTGAGGTCGGCAAAGGCATGCACCTTCACATCACGTGCCAGGCTCATATGTACCACGTGATAATCCTCGCGGTTCGCTCCTGTGGCACCATCGAGGAGCCCTTCGAGTGATGTATCCGCGATTATCCTGAGTCCATCGGGAGCCCCGACCGGGCCGACGAATCCGGCCGGCGCTGACATCACCTTCAACACTTCCTCTGCCTCGGCCGGCCTGACGGCGCTTCCGACCGCCGATGAGGCCTTTGCTTCGTTGAGGTCGTGGCTGCCGGGAACGAGAAACATCACCGGTTCATCCTCGGCGTCCAGATACACCAGGCTTTTGACCAGTCGCTCCGCGGGAATATCCAGAAAAGTCGAGACATGTTCGATCGTTCGCTGCCCCGGGGTGTGTACCTCCTCTACAGGCGCTTCTTCTCCGTGCGCCATCTGCCACACCGTACCGGCCACTTCAACGTTTCCGGCATATCCGCAGCTGTCACACACCACCGCCCTGTCTTCTCCCGATGCTCCTTCGACCAGGAATTCCTGTGAACCGGTCCCCCCCATCAGCCCCGAAGAAGCCCGCGCCTCGAAGAACCGGAGTCCGCAGCGGGTGAATATCCTGCGATACGCTTTCGCGTGAAGATCGTACCCGTAGTCGAGCGCCTCCTGTGAGACATCAAGGGTATAGGAGTCTTTCATGATGAACTGCCGCGTCCGGAGGATCCCCGATCGGGGACGCGGCTCGTCCCTGAACTTGGTCTGAATCTGATACCATATCTGCGGAAGATTCCGGTAGGAGCGGATCTCCTTCCGGGCGATATCGCCGACGACTTCTTCATGTGTCGGAGCCAGCAGCATTCCCCTCCCCTTGCGGTCTTTCAGCCGGAACACGTCGTCTCCGAAATCCTCGTTCCTGCCCGTCTCATCCCAGAGATCGATCGGATTGAGCGCCGGGAAATGGAATTCCTGTCCGCCGATCGCATTCATCTCTTCCCGGATGATCTGCATCGCCTTCAGCAGGCTTTTCCAGAGAAAGGGGAGATAGGAGTAGAGCCCGGCGGCGAGGAGGCGCACCATACCCCCTTTGAGCATCACGCGGTGGCTTACCACCTCGGCATCGGATGGGTCTTCTTTCAACGTGGGAATGAAACTGGTCGACAGGCGCATGAAGTCCTTTCAGTTCGGGTTCGTGGCGGGAATATAGGTCGCCTTCAGCTTCGTTCGCACTGAAAAGTACTTAATACCTGACAGCCGCCAGTGTACCGTTACCCGCAATGTAGATGAGCGTTGCATGGAGTTCACTCACCGCGAAGATCGGGGTACTTCCCAGCAGTGAATGAGTCTCCCGCTCCTCTCCGGTCTGCAGGTCCACCCGCGTAACTACCCTCTCAGCTCCGGCGACACCGGCTACCCAGAGAGATCCCCCGGTGCCAACGGCTTCGATCCCGGCCGGAGCGGAGAAATTGCGCGTTACCCCTTCACTATCCCCCTCTTCGATCCCGGGACCCGGCAGAGACAGTTCGGTCTGCCAGATAGTACCACCCCTGGTATCGGTCCTGAGAATGAGACTCCCCCTCGGGCCGGACCGTACGAAGAGCAGTCCGTCCGGCAGTGCAAAGATCTTTTCGACACCACTCCTGCCCGGCCCCTGGTAACGCTTTCGCTCTGAGGAGATCTTGTTGGCATCTACAACACCGTACAGTGTTGTCTCGCCGCGCTCGCCACCAACAAGCAGCCCCTCAGGGAACCAGCTGATGATCGAAGCGGTACTTCCTGCGATCCGTGTGGGGGAACGCCAGCGCTCCTCGCCTGAATTGACATGGATCAGCTGGAGCCTGGTGCCATCAGGATGGCGGGCAAGCATCCACGGCATTCGCTCATCGAGCGGCATCCACGGTTCGGAGATCTGCCAGAGAACAGAACCGCTTTCCGGATCGATCGACGTGAACATCGCGCCGGTAACATAGAGGCGGCCATCCCGGGTTGTGAGTCGAAGGTCGCGCTCTTCTCCCTGCAGGTATCCCACCCATTTCAGGCTGCCATCTGACAGATCATGCGCGGCCAGTGACACCGTACGCTCACGTCTGTCCACCCTGAACAGTCGGTCTCCGGCTGTCGTGAAGTACTGTGCCTGTGGCGCACGTTCTCCGTGGGGAACGCCATCGAGATCTCCATACTCCACATCCCAGAGGAACGCGCCATCGAGCAGACTGATGGCAGAGAGCGATCCGCCCTCCCCGTCATTGCGGACAAGAACAATGATCCGATCATGATCGGGTACCGGCCAGCAACCGATGGCGTCTCCCTCCCGCTGACCGGATTCCCAGACCGGTTCCGCCGCGTCATGACGGTAGACACTCACCCTCCAGGAGGTCCCCTCAGCGAGACCCGACGTCGGTGGCGGTCGATCGAAGCGATGAAGCAGTACGATGAACGGGGTTCCTTCCACATCGGATATCATGACAGAGCCGGCGCCATCCCGGGCAATACTCCATATCAGAGATCCTGTTTCGATGACGTACGCTTCAACCGAGCGGTTGCTCAGGCGAACAACCGTATCATTGCCCACTATGTGCAGGGATTCGGTCCGGCCATCCAGCTCCCGGTCCCAGGTCCGTTCACCTGCTGATTGATCCCCTCCGCCTGTCCCTCCGCCTGCCCATTCGCCTGCCCCTCCGCCTGCCTTCGGGACTACCGATCCATCCGCGCGTGACTGTGTTATCGGCAACGCGATGAAAACAAGCGACAGTGCAAGCACCGCACGTGAGGTCATGATCCGGATCATTGTTGCCCCCTTACACAGAGAACGGCTCCCGGTACTCCGGGAGCCGCCTGAACCAGGACCGCTATGGCACGGCGGTCGTTGATGGTACCCCGAACAGGATTCGAACCTGTGACCTCATGCTCCGGAGGCATGCGCTCTATCCAGCTGAGCTACCGGGGCAAACCATTCTTCGGTATGAATGAGTCCGGGACACGACGTGGTTACAGCGAGATCGGTTCGATGATATTCTCGGCGGGTATCTCTTCAGCAATCGCGTTTTCCCCACCGCCTGATCTCAGGAACGCTTCGAACTCATCCTTCATGATAAGGTAACGTCCACCCACGCGAAGGCCAGGTACGATTCCACTCTTGATATATTTTAATACTGTCTGGCGTGAGACCCCCAGGATCTCAGCCACTTCACTCACAAAATATACGCGCCGCTCGACATCCACGGTGCGACTCCCTTGCCTCAGGACATCAGATCATGCCCTGGTAATGGATTCCCATTCAGTAATGGACAATTCAGCAAAGAGTCTACTCATACAGGTCTTTTTCGTCCTTGTCAAATGTCTTATCACCTGATTGTTCGTACCTGCACCTGTCTGCATCGAACTGCAACTGGACCTGAAAACGTCCTGAAAGGGATACATCAGCGTTATATGGGCAGAAAACGGGCGCTTTCGGAGGTTAAACCGCAGAAATGGGGGAAAATCAGTCCGTGGGAGCGGAACCGACAACGGCTCCCAGCGCACCCAGAACTTCAGGATCGAAATAACGGTTCACTTTACCCTCCATGAACCGCACCGCCGCAACCGCATCAAGTCCCTTCCTGTACGGCCTGTCGGAGATCAGGGCATCATACACGTCCGCGGTGGAGATGATTCGCACCTCGCGGCTCAACTGGTCACCCTTCAGACGGCTCGGATAACCCGAACCATCAAGCCGTTCGTGATGACCGTTGATCCAGTCGGCGAGATCATCGAACATGCCCCCACCGAGGCTCATGATTTTCAGGGTGTAATTGATGTGTTTCTTGGCGAGTTCATATTCCGGGCCGGTCAACCATTTCGGTTTGTCGAGTATCTGATTGCTCACACCCGCTTTCCCGAGATCGTGTACCAGCCCCGCTATTCCCAGCGAGGCGGAGAGATCCTCCGCGAGTCCTAGTTCCATCGACATCAGAAAGCTGTATTTGGCGACATTCCACGAGTGGTGCTGCCGAAAGGGAGACTTGCCATCCACAAGCCAGACCAGCCGGCTGAGGAAGGCTGCAATATCTCCATACGTCACTGCCAGCCGCTCTTGAGGAAAACGGCTTGTCAGCTGCTTACTGAGCTGACCGCCGGTGAATACTCCCCAGAAACGAACATTCTGGGTCGCTTCCACGAGCCCGCGCGAGATATTCGGATCGATCTGCTTCCCCGACAACTGCATGGTTTCTGAACGAACGAATTCGGGACTGTGACCACGTTCACCAGCTCCCGCGATCGCTGTTTCCAGACAGTCCGCGGCCGTGAGCACACGTTGAGCCAGAGGGATATCATCCCCCCGGAGCCCCTCGGGATAACCCGACCCATCGTAACGTTCATGATTGCACATGATCAGCCTGGCCACACTCGGCGGGAGCGGGAGATCCCCGGTGATCTCCGCGCCGCTCAGGGCATGCTTGATGAGCAGTTCAGCAACCTTCTGGATGTTACCCGACCTCACCTGTGAGGAAAGGTCCTCCACCTCATCCCTGGCATGATTGACAAGCAGTTCTGTCTCTGGTGCGCTCGAGAGCTCTGTGAGCTCATGAGTGATAGAGAACAATCCGACGTCATGGAAGAGCGCGGCAAGCGTGATATCCGCTATCTCATCCTCATCCATCTCGAGGGTGACGGCCAGTTCCTGCGCAATATAGGCGACTCTCTGGGCATGACCTGAGGCGTGACCTTCAGCAAGATCGACTGCCGCCCCAAAGATGAAGCCCATATCAGCAAGGGTGAGCTCGGTTGCGACCTTGCCGCCAATCCTGGCGGCAGCTGTGTCGCCACCCTCATGCTCCTCGTAGATGATGCTCCAGATCTTGCGCAGAAAATCTCGGCTCATAATTATCTCGCTGGATCAGCGCTTCTTCTTCTTGTGACGATCGGCCCGCATCCGCTTCTTCCGCTTGTGCTTGGCGATCTTCTTCCTTTTTCTCTTCTTCCCACAAGGCATCAGGAATCAGTCCTCCCTTTACTCAGTCTGATAGAATTCATGAACGAAGTAAAGTAGGGACCCTTCTCAAAGGATGAAAGCCCTTTATACCCCGAACCTTACCTCATTTGCCACTGCATCCTTCAATTCCCGTGAAGGTTTGAAGGTCGGAACGAACTTCTCGGGTATGGTCACCGGTTCGCCCGTACGCGGGTTTCGCGCTCTCCTGGCTGCCCGCTTCTTTATCTTGAAGGTACCGAACCCACGTATCTCAACGGTTTTCCCGGTTATCAGAGCGTCCTTGAGCGATTCAAGTACACCCTCAACCACGAGAGCCGTATCGGTCTTCGTCAACCCGGTCCTGGCAGCGATCTGTTCGACAATATCGGCTTTGGTCATGCCATTATACTCCTTACCGCTCAGGTCTCAGTTTACCGCATCAGGTACAATGTCCTGGGACCCTCGATAGGGCCCAGTCCCAACCCTTCCCTTATTTCTCTCACACCCGCTCTACCCAGCAGGATATCCCACACTGTGGTCGAGCTTGCTCTCCGCGGCCGGATCAGATCGGCATCTTCTCCAAGCCCACCCATCCGGGCAGCCACCAGTCGGGCGTCACGGAAATCTCCAGTCATGTCCGCGAATCCCCAGGCAACAGCCTGTCTTCCGGTGAACACCCGGCCATCTGCATACTTGTAGAGGATATCATCATCCAGCATTCTGTTGGCCCGCACAACATCGATGAACTGCTCGTAGGTATCATCGACCAGTGCCTGGAACCATTCCCGATGCGCTTCTGTGGGTTCCTCGAACGGACTCCCCATGCTCTTGTAGGGGCCTGTCGTCACCACCTCGAATCTGATCCCCACTTTATCGAGGAGTTCCTCGGCCACCGGGTACTCGATGATGACCCCGATACTGCCGGTGGTGCTTGCCGGATGCGCAATGATCGTATCCGCGGCACAGGCGATATAGTACCCCCCGCTCGCAGCCACACTGCCGAGGTAGGCCACGATCGGCTTCTCCTTCTCGACACGCACCCGATGCAGAGCCCGATAAATTTCATCGGAGTCGACCGTCACCCCACCCGGACTCTCGACCTTGACAAGGATGGCCCTGATGCTGGATCGCTTGCCGTATTCTTCGATCAGCCGAACCGTGCTCTCGCTCGAACCGATGAACCCGGTGATCTCCACCAGTCCGATGCCGGCTGACCATCCGAGATCGAAGCGATCACCTCCGGCTCGCCCCTCTCGCCGGCCGCTCCAGATGACGCTGAGCAGAACTGCAACGAAGAAAAGGACACCCGTACCGACGATGAGCTTTCGATAGGTCACCTGGTATCGCCTCCTGCTGTCCCGGCCAGTTCAGCGGCTGTCCGGGTCACAATCAGCCGGTTGCCGGGATAGATCGTGTTGCCGCTCAGATTGTTCCAGCGTTTGAGGTTCGTCACCGAGATATTGAACTTCATCGAGATGTCCCAGAGGGTATCACTGCGACCGATGGTGTATACCCCGCTTGCGGGCAGGTTCGCGGTCGCCACGGCAGGCTGTGTGCGGGTGCTTCCTCTTGTGTACAGTGTGAGCCGCTGCCCCGTCCTGATGATGTCCCCTCTGATATTGTTCCACTGGCGGATCTGCATCCACGTTACCCCGTACCGCGTCGCAATCCCGCTGATGGTGTCACCCCGCCTGACCGTGTGGTATCGACGCGTGCCGGTAGTGGCGACCGTCTGCTGCCGCGTGAGGCTCGTGATCTCGCGCTGAGTGAGGTATCGGGACTGTTCATACTTCGGAATTCTGAGAATGGTCCCCACCTGGAGGTTACTGTCCCGTCCCACCTTGCCCGCGTTGTGCTCCTTGATCTCACTCCACGGCATGCCATACCGCTCGGCGATCGCGCTCCCGGTGTCTCCCCGCCTGATCTGGTGGTTCTCGTAACTCACCCGGCCCTCTTCAGGAAGACTTTCCAGTGTCGCGATGAAGCTGTCTGTCGTTCCCTTCGGCAATTTGAGATCATACCCTCCGGGAGGTGTTATCTTGTGGCGCAATTCAGGATTCAGTTCGGTGAGCAGCGCCTCAGTCGATCCGGCGTAGCGGGCAGCCAGTTCGAGAGAGAGCTGGGAGGGTTCGGGGATGTGCACGACCTCGTAGAGATCGTCGAACGGGGTCTGATAGGCGACATCTGTGAACCCGAAACGCGCCTGGTTCTTCGAGATCACCATTGCTGCCAGAAAATAGGGGACGTGGTTCTTCGTCTCCCGCGGGAGGCGCGAGTAGATCGACCAGTAGTCTCCGTCCCGCCGATTCCGTTCCGCCCAGCGGCGGGCGCTTCGTACACGGCCCTCCCCGACGTTGTAGGCGGCTATCGCCAGCGGCCAGTCCCTGAACTCTGTATAGAGTGCCATCAGGTATTGTGACGCTGCGTGAGAACTCTTTCTGAAATCGCGACGTTCATCCAGGAATGGATCGGTCCGGTAGGTCTTCAGCCCGAATATGCCGGCCGTGTAATACATGAACTGCCACGGCCCGACGGCAGCAACGCGTGAATAAGCCCTGGGGCTGAAACCGCTCTCGATCATGGCGTGGTAGACCATATCCCGGGGGAGCCCCTCTTCCACCAGGATTTCCTCGATCAGCTGCTGATAGCGGCCGGAGCGTTCGAGCCAGACCCGGAAGTTGCTCTGTCCGCGACCGGTGTAGTACTCGATACACCCATAGATCCGCGTCCAGGCGTAATCGGAGTACTCCTCAAGCCCCATGTCGATATCGATCAGACCCTCTTCCTGCATGCCGATCATGAGGTCACGGATCTCCTGCCACGATCCGGGAGCAGGCTCGGTCATCTCCTCCAGCGCGGCGTTCATCTCCTCGAGGGCAATCTCTTCCCCATCTTCCGAGATGTTGGATGTGAAGACGGTGACCTGCAGGTGAGGCAGAAGGCGGTCGTAGAGGGCATTGGAGCTGTTCCAGAGTCTTTCGAACTCGTTCCGGAATCTCAGCATCGCCTCGTGGAGGATCACGTCCTTCTCTGTGCGCGGGATCTCGGTCTCGAGCTGGAACCGGGTCGGTACCAACCGGTCAGCGTCCAGGAGGACCAGATGCGTTTCCTTGATACAGAATTCCGCGGCGTGATGATCGCCCACGTCGAACGACTCTTCGGCAGACTCTATCAGGAAGGCTGCTTCATCAAGGAACGCCCGTGCTTCCGATGCCGGTGTGGATGCCTGCTCCTCGACCTGGACCCGGACCTGCTCGGTATCTGCCGGGGAGGCGGTCGCTGTCAGCTCTGTCCCGCCAGGGTCTTCAACGCTCTCCCCATTGTGCACGATTCGGGAGAACACACCGGTGCCGGAGCACGCGCTGATCAGAGGCGTGAGCAGGAGCAGCATGGCCAGAAGAGCACCACGCGAAGAGGCTGATTCCAGTTTGCTGTAACTCATTGAGTTGCAAAGATTTTCCGGCAAAGCAGTATAGCCGGAGCGATCACTGTGTGTCAAAGGTCATCCCTCTCATCGGGCGTGATCGTGATGGGAATCACCATGGCGCCGGTATACCCCAGTTCGTGGACACGCCGGAGAAGCAGATCGGCTGCCTCGCGGGTCGCTTTCCTGCCCACCCTGATACGGTAGTAAGGGCTGGTGAAGACAATAAAAACCACTTCTTCTTCAAGCAGGGGTGTCAGCCGTTCCTTGAATTCTTCGGCCTCATCAGCCGAAGGCGTGATGGCGATCTGGATCTGGTACTCACGTCTTGGCCCCCTCAATTCGATCGGAGGAGCGACTTCTGTGGTGTCGGGCATTTGCTCGATAAGGGTCTCGGTCATGACGGGAGGAGGAGCATCCCCCATCCCGACCAGG
>JALGVQ010000318.1 GCA_025774615.1 bacterium | reverse complement strand
CTGAAGCAGCGAATGGTATAGGGTCAAGGACCACCAGGGTCATCGGATCAGCCGGCTCCCAGACGGGATTTCCTTCTGAATCCCACACCAGGGACCGGTTCTGGTTTCCCGCAGTCAGGCCCTCCTGGTTCACCCACCGGCGGACCCGCATGGTGCGGTCCACATCGAAGTAGGCGGCGCGGACAGTGTAGTGGATCTTCGGCGTGTGTTGACCGGTCCAGATGAGGGAGTAGTTGATGATGTTCTTCTCGTTCGGCCAGTCGATCACACCCGTCCCCGGAATAAGATCAACAGCATCGGTCGCGTCGTAGCGGGGGGTCCCCAGTACCGCGTTCTGCTCGATCTCGCCGGGAAGACCCCAGAACATCGTGTATCGCCACGGGTGCGTATAGGGGGCCCTCTGCTGATGACTCCGGCTCCATGAAGTCGTCAGGCGATTTCCGTCTGCCAGCTTCCAGGAGATATTCGCCAGAGCGTCCCAGCGGGTATCGAACCCGTAGCCAAGCCAGCCGGACCAGGTGTCGAGCGGGTCGACGGCACGGCCGTCAGGCCCCCGCTGCAGATACGGATTCTCAGCGTCGTACTGCAGGGCGTTCCGGTACGAACCGGGATTGGAGGGATCGACCTCCAGATCGTAGGTGATCCCATCCTTCTCTACCAGGTAATCCCGGCTGGTGCGGGCAGAACCGGAGAGGAACACCGTCACCCCGGAAACCATCGGGAGCGGACCGCCGATATAACCGTTGATCATGGTCAGATCACGAACATCGTCGCGGCTGTTCCCGCTGAATTCACTTGAGATCGCATCAAGGGAACCACTCCAGGCCGAACCTCCTGATCGGGTGACGAAGTCGATCACCCCGCTCAGGTTGTTCCCATACCGGGCGGGTGTGCCTCCCGCGAGGATCGTGATCTCCGCGGTCGAGGAGGGTGTCGGCAGGTATGCCGGGACGCCGTTCAGGGGATCGGTGACCTGCAGGCCATCGATTGTGAAGGCAGTCGTTCCGTACGGTCCCCCCCGGAGGTGATACTGTTCGAACCCCCTGTCGTAGTTGAGAGGAACATCCTCCTCGAAACCGGGGTGGGCGTACACCATGGTCTGGGCGCTCAGGATGTCACTGTTCGTGAGCAGGGGCAGATACGCGACCTCACTTCCGTTTACGATCTCCAGGGACCCGGTGAACCGGTAACGGAGGGTGTCCTGTGCCGATGGAGCGGTTCCTATCGATCCCACATCGACGACCGATGTCTGGGCACTGACGAAGCCTGCAAGGGGAAGAAGGCCGATCAGCATCGCGAGCAGGAGGCTGATGGCCGGCCCCTTTCTCCCTGTCTGCGTTGTCATGACAGTGGACATCGTGCGCCTCATCGGATGATGGCGAACTTGCCGACTTTCTGACGGCCGTCGTCGGTCTCCACGATGTAGAGGTAGAGACCGTAGGAGACTTCCATGAATTCGTACGACCAGAGATTCCAGTCGACCGTTCCGATCCGGTTGCTGTTATAGCCGCGGTTGCCGGCCACGGCAGTTGCGTCCCCGTGATGATCGAGGATCGCCACCAGCTCCCCGGAGAGAGTCAGGATCCGGATGGTGGAGTTGGCCGGAACGTTCCGGAACTGGATCTTCCGCTCCCCCTCGCCCCGGTCCCACTCCGCGTAGACGCGGTAGGGGTTCGGGACGACCGTCACCCCGTCCAGGCTGTTCTCCGACTCTTCGATCACCGGGAGGACAGTGTCGAACTCGAAGCTCTCACCGGCATGGTATTTGAGGGTCTGATACGGCTTGATGGTCCATACATCACCGGCATCCCAGCGGGTGTGGGTACTGTCGCTCTCTACGAACGCCAGCCGGTAGATCCAGTCCGAGCGGCTGGAGGGTACAGAGGCGTCCTCCACCCAGTAACTGTCGGCCGAGGCCGGATGGAGGGTGGAGAAGTCCACCACTGGACCGCTATCCGTGAAATAAGGCTCGGTGGTGACGAAGATATGATCCCGGCCGTCCCATTCACCCGTTTTGCTCCCCTGATCGAACGGGGGCCCGACCGCAGCGGAGTCGATGATCACCGGGTAGAGTCGGATGTCCCGCACGATATCCCACAGTTCGAAGGGGACAGGTACGGGACCGCGGGTGATGACATCGTGTGCCAGGTTCGTGTCGATCCCGGCGGGCGCAAACCCGGTGAACCTGATCTCCAGATCGTTCATGAATCCGGTGAGGTTCGCCCGGTTCGATTCATCCGCGTCCCGGGCATAGGTGGCCTCGGCCAGCTGAACGTTGAAACCGTAACCGCTCCCCACGTCGGTTGTCGGCGAAAAAGTATGGATCCCGCCATTGGCGTTGTTGGGCTGGGATACCTCCACCCTGAAGCCGTCCAGGATATCGGTCTCACCGTATCCCTGACCGGGTGAGTCGCAGCGCTGGGGGCTATCCCACTCCGGTGAGGAACCGGGTAACATCCAGACCTTGATCCCTCCCCGTTCGAAGGAATCGTAGTAGGCCGTCGTTCCGTAGAGATAAGAGATATTCTGCTCATAATGATCGTGGACATCGACCTGGTATGAACCCCCGGT
>JALGVQ010000108.1 GCA_025774615.1 bacterium | reverse complement strand
TGAGCAGGTGACCATCGAGGCCGCCCCATCTCACTTCACTGATATCGCGCGGGCCGCCTCCCCGGTGGATCGCCGCGATCCGCTTCTCTCTGACCGGCGTGTCTATCCTCACGGTTCTTTCCGGTGTGTGGAGCACATAGGAGTCGATCCCGCGCTGCATCACCGTATCGGGAAGATCGATCCCCTCGGCAGAGAGGTACTGCACCAGCGTTTCGCTGATGATCCCGCCGCACATGTTGCACCCCCCGGGGCCGGGCTGAGTGAAATCACGGGATTCATAGATGTCCACCCGCAGATCGAGGTCGACCCGTTCGGCGAAGGTGAGCGCAAAATAGGAGAAGAATGACCCGGCGGGCCCTCCGCCGATCACACCGATGCGGGAACCATCATCCAGTGTCAGGCTCATGTCGATGCTCCTGGATGCATCCGTTACTCCTGGTGCTTTCTGATAGCAAGGCAGGCATTTCCGCCGCCAAAACCGAATGAGTTGCTGATGGCGATCTCGGGATCGGCCTTTTCGGTGCCATCAATCACATAGTCGTGGGGACAGTCCGGATCGTTGTCCCGATAGTTGATAGTAGGGTGGATATCTCCCGTGTACACGCTCATTACGGTCGCAACGCATTCCACTGACCCCGCGGCGGCCAGGAGATGTCCGATCATCGATTTGGTAGAGCTGATCTTGAGGTTCGCGGCGTGGCTGCCGAAGACTCTCGAGATGGCCATGCTTTCGCACCTGTCGTTCAGTGGTGTGGAGGTGCCGTGGGCATTGATATATCCGACCCCGGCCGGATCCACCCCGGCATCGCGCAGAGCTGCTTCCATGACCCGTGCCATTCCATCCCCCTCGGGATCGGGAGCGGTGAGATGGTAAGCGTCGGAAGTGTTGCCGTACCCGATGAGTTCGGCGTAGATACCGGCACCTCTTTCAATAGCGTGATCCCGGTCCTCCAGGACCACGATCCCGGCTCCCTCACCCATAATGAAACCATCCCGGTTCAGGTCGAAGGGGCGGCTTGCGGTCTCTGGAGAATCACTCGTCGACATCGAGCGGGAACCACAGAAACCGCCGTATGCCATCGGGCTTATAGACGCTTCGGAGCTCCCCGCGAGCATGATATCCGCCTCTCCCCGCTGAACGATGCGGAAGGCGTCACCGATGGCGTTGGAACCGGTAGAACAGGCCACCGACGGGGCAGACAGGGGGCCCTTCAGGCCGTACCTGATGGAGATCCCGCACGCTGCCATGTTCACCACGATTTTGGAAACCGAGAAGGGATTAACATTCCGCGGGCCCTTATTGAAGAGGTCGTCATACAGTTCCTGGATGGAATCACACCCACCGATCCCGGAGCCGACGATGACACCGATCCTGGTCGGGTCGAATGGATGGGCATCGAGACCGGCATCCTCGAGTGCCATGCCTGCGGCGGCGTGACCGAACTGCGCGAATCGACCCATCCGTTTCGCGGTCTTCCTTTCGATCCATTCGAATGGATCGAACTCCTTTACTTCACCCGCGAGTGTCGATCGGTATTCGGAAACATCGAAATGGGTCACCCGGGCTATACCATTGGTGCCGGCTTTCAGAGCGGACCAGAATTTCTCAACACCCGTTCCGATCGAAGTCAGTACACCCAGTCCTGTGATCACTACTCGTCGTATCTGCATTTCGCGGGGCACCTTCAGGAATCCACAGCCGATTCAGCATCCATGAGCAAAGTAATTCCGATAAAAGTATTTCCGGTAAATGACATGACGTGTCAATGAGATTAGATTATAAATCGTATCATAAAGCAATTCTCTGACTCTGGGGCGGGTGGGGTGCCTGTCTTGCTGTTGTGATTGGCGGAACTCAGTTGGAAATACCAAAACTGCAGATAGGTAGCTTAACGGCGGATGTTCCCATCATCCAGGGCGGTATGGGTGTACGGGTCTCCATCGCTGGTCTTGCCTCCGCGGTTGCCAACCAGGGGGCGATAGGAACCATCTCCAGCATAGGTCTGGGGGATTTCGAAGACGCCAAGAACGACTACGAGAATGTGTCCCGGGAGGCTCTCGAAAACGAGATCGGTAAAGCCAGAGCGTTGACCGACGGCATCCTGGCCGTGAACTTCATGGGGGTTCTCAGTAACGTAGAGGATCTCATCCCCGCCGCAATACGGGCCGGGATCATGGTCATCATCTTCGGGGCGGGGATCCCCACAAAACTGCCAGCCCTGGCGCCCGATCCTGAGGTGAACCTGGTACCGATCATCAGCTCCGCGCGCGTGGCCGAGTTGATCTCACGCACCTGGGACAGGCGCTTCGACCGCATTCCTGACGCGTTCATTCTCGAAGGCCCCCTGGCAGGGGGGCACCTCGGTTTCACACTCGAACAACTCGATAATGTCGACGATTTCTCACTGGAAGTCCTGCTGCCCCAGGTGCTGGAGGCCGTCAAACCGTTCGAGGACAAGCATGGACGCAGTATCCCGATCATCGTTGCCGGCGGGATCTATACCGGGGGAGACATAGCCCGCATGATGGAGATGGGAGCCTCCGGTGTGCAGATGGGCACCCGGTTCGTTGTCACTGAAGAATGCGATGTCTCTCAGGAGTTCAAGCAGAGATTCCTGGATGCCACCAAAGAGGACATCGTGATCATCAAGAGTCCTGTCGGTCTGCCGGGGCGCGCCATCCGGAATAAACTGCTGCAGGATCTTGAAGCAGGCGTGAAAATCAAGCTCAATTGCCCCTACCAGTGCCTGACTGCCTGCAAGATCGCTACCGCCAGATACTGTATCGCGAAGGCACTCACAGATTCATGGGCCGGAGATGTTGATGACGGTCTGATGTTCTGCGGCTCCAACGTATTCAGGGTTGACACAATTCTCACGGTGAAAGAACTCATCGACGAACTGATGGGCGAGCTGGCAGAGGCCTGACATCCGATATGATCTGAGTCCCTGTGGCGCAGATCAGTCGACCCCCAACCATCCGAGTGGTTCCACAGCTTTATTTCCTCTGTTCGATTCTCTCTGCTATACTCGCCCCCGCATCTCGCTACCTGTCTCAATGGGGGAAAACATGACTCGTAATCTCAGGGAACATCCGTTTCACATCGTTCTGGTCATCCCGTTCATGCTTCTGCTGACAGCCACGATTTCCACTCCTGTGACAGCACAGACAATCGATGACAACATCCTGAAATCGTTCAGCTGGCGGAATATCGGACCGGCCAACATGGGGGGCCGGACGGTCGATATCGAGGGTGTCGAGAGCAACCCGAAGATCATCTACGCGGGTGCGGCCACCAGTGGAATCTGGAAGACGGTCAATGCGGGTACCACCTGGGAGCCGATCTTCGACGATCAACCGATCACCTCGATCGGTGACCTGGCGGTCTCACAGAGCGATCCCGATATCATCTATGTCGGTACCGGGGAGGCCAACGGCAGGAACAGTTCTCCGTGGGGCAGGGGAGTCTACAAGTCGACCAACGCTGGGGAATCGTGGAGTTTCGTCGGACTGGAAGACACCCACCATATAGGTCGGGTACTGATCGACCCGGCTGATCCCGACGTCGTCTATGTAGCTGCGGTCGGCCACCTCTGGGCGACCAATCCCGACCGGGGTGTGTTCAAGTCGACCGATGGCGGGGAGACGTGGGTGAAGGTGCTCTTCATCGATGACGAGACTGGTGTGACCGACCTGGTCATGGATCCGGCCGACAGTAGAAGACTGGTTGCAGCGGCGTATGAGCGTCAGCGGGATGCTTTCTCAGGAGGCAATCCGGAGAAGATGACCGGTCCCGGTTCGGGGATCTACATCTCTGACGATGCGGGTGCCACGTGGCGAAAGATCACCGCCGGACTGCCCGGAGTCGACATGGGCCGGATCGGGTTGAGTGCCTCCCGCAGTCGACCGGGTCATGTGTACGCAATCATCCAGACCGAGTCGCAGGGTGGTGGAAGACCGGGAGGTGGTGTTCAGGAAGAAGCGACCTCATCACAGGTCGACCGCGGCGGAATCTTCAAATCGACTGACTACGGCGCGACATGGCACCAGCAGAGCACCTACAACAGTCGTCCATTCTATTACAGTCAGATCCGGGTCGACCCGAACAACGACGACATCATCTGGATAGGTGGCACAGCGATGGGTTACACCGAGGATGGCGGGGTGACGGTTATCTCGGGTGCCCGGGTCAGCGGGCCGACCCACATCGACTACCACTGCGCCTGGATAGACCCGAACGACTCCGATCATGTCGTTTTCGGCAGTGACGGCGGGATCAACATCACCTGGGACCACGGCAAGACCTGGGATCTCTGCATGCAGATGCCGATGGCGCAGTTCTACGCCATCACCGCTGACATGCGGAATCCGTACTACGTCTATGGCGGTCTGCAGGACAACGGTTCGTGGGGTGGGCCGAGCCGGACCAGGTCACAATACGGGATCCGGAACGAGGACTGGTACATGATCAGCTGGGGAGACGGGTTCTACGCCCAGGTCGAGCCAACTGATTTCAACATCGTCTACACCGAGAGCCAGAACGGGAACGTCGGGCGCACCGATCTGCGGACCGGCCAGCGACGGGGGATCAGACCCTCCACCAGCAACACCACAAATCTGGAGAGATACTATCCCGCTGCCGAAGGACAGACTGGAGCGAGCAGGGTCCGGTTCCGTTTCGACTGGAACTCACCACTGATGATCTCCCAGCACAATCCGACCACGATCTACTATGGCGGCAACCATCTCTTCATGTCGGTGGATCGGGGTGATCACTGGCGGATCATCAGTCCTGACATGACCTTGGCCGTCGCGAAGGATGACGGGAAGGCACGGGCAATCGTCTCCATCGATGAATCAGCCCTGGATCCCGATATCCTCTGGGTCGGTTCGAACGATGGCAATGTCTGGGTCACGCGGGATGGTGGCTCGCACTGGACCAACGTGATCGACAATATCCCGGGGGCCCCCAGTGAGTACTGGGTGAAGCGCCTCGAGGCCTCGAACCATGTCGAGGGAAGGGCTTACCTGGTCTTTGACGGACACCGGAACGATGACATCGCTCCGTACATCTTTATCACTGATGATTTCGGCGAGAGCTGGCAGAAGATCTCGAACAATCTCCCTGAGGGTGCCGTATTCGTGGTCCGCGAGGATTACCACAACCCTGATCTGCTCTTCGCCGGCACTTCCTCTTCAGTTTTCGTCTCACTCGATCGCGGCGGGAACTGGACTCGATTCATGAACGGATTCCCCACCGTCGAGGTGCATGACCTGTATATCCATCCACGGGACGGGGATCTTATCGCCGGCACGCACGGGAGGGGTGCCTGGATCGCCGACAACATTACCGCGCTGCAGCAATTCACTCCGGTTGTCAGGCTGAAGGACGCTCATCTCTTCGATGTCAGACCCTCGGTGATCTGGGCCCGGCCGAGCGGCCAGTATCCCTATCAGACCGATAAGGAGTTCAGGGGGCCGAATCCACCCGATGGCCCGTTCATTTCGTACACCTTGAGTGAGGCAGCGGGCTCAGGCGAATTGAGGATCAGTGACATCACCGGCGAACTGGTGCGTACCGTTCAGATCAAGGGTGGATCCGGTATCCACACCTTCCAGTGGGACCGGAGTTCCGATCCGAATTCCCAGCAGATCGAGCTCTTCATCACCGCGATCGGGAGGGAACTCGATCGTCTGGCTGAGCGCGCGGACAGAGCGCAGCTGAGGCTGATAGAGGATCTGCAGGAAGCCCTCACTGATGCCGGGGCCGACCTGGGCAGGCTGCGGACGTTCCAGCTCCGGTTCACCGCTGAGGCTCAGACCCTCGGCGGGCGCGCTCGGGGACGGCTTTCAGGAGCAATGGCCGGAGCCGGCACGTACCTGGTGACACTGATCGTCAGTGGCGAGGAGATGACAACGACCCTGGTCATCGAGGAGGACAATCCAGGGTACATCGTCAGGAAGTAGACACTCGGGATGGAATATCACAGGAGCCTGTCGTCGGTTTCTCCGACAGGCTTCCAGGGGGTATCGCATGAAGAGGATTTCAGGAACCATATCAGGGATCACAACGGTTGTTGTCCTCGCGGTGATGATCGGCGGCGGCTTCACCGTATCGGCCGCGGAACAGGAACCGTGGCGGCAGTACTCCGGCGATTACACAGAGGTGGAGAATGTACTCCTCGATCTCTACCGGTCATGTTCCTTCAGCCCGGGGAACGAGTGCGACTGGGACCGCATGAGGCTGCTCTGCCATCCCGAGGCTGTCTTCTTCCAGCCGCCGGGGAGGGGAGAGGCCGCATTCCGTCCCTTCGATCTGGAGGGCTTCATCCAGTTCTTCAAGGAAGACATCGAGAAATTCGACATGAAGCGGACCGGTTTCCATGAGCGCCTGGGCCGATATGAGATGACCTCTTTCGGGCGGATCGCTCACTCCTACGCTGTCTATGAGATCCGCATGGATCCCCAGGCCCCCAACCCGCTTCAGCGCGGGGTGGACAGCATCTCACTTGCTTTCCATGAGGGACGCTGGTGGATCTCATCGATAGTGACCGATGTCGAGATGCCCGGTCGGGAGATCCCGGAAAGCATCCTGAAAGGTGGTAGTGGTGGGAAGAGGTAAAATCGTGACGATCCGGATCTGCTGTGCATGTTTCAGCCTGCTGATTCTTCAGCCGGTATCGACAGTGGCCCAACAATATATAAACGACTCAGGAACCATGCAGGTTGTCGTTCTCGCCGATCCCTGGTCTGATTCCCGGACCGGTCCCGAGCTGTTGCGGGGTCCCGAGATGCTCCTGAATGGAGGTCTTCTGGAACGGCTCGTCGAACTTGGCTGTGAGGTATTGAGTTCCGCAATGGTGCGGATGCCGGCTGAACTGGAACGGGAATACGGGGAGTGGAACCGGGCCTCGCTCACCAACCGGACGCTGGGTCGTATGATCTATCAGTACAACCTGGATGAGTGCTTCTTCGTCGGACTGCTCTCAGGCAGTAAATCGGTGGTGGGGATGCTCGCCGGGCTCCAGCATCTGGGGCCCGATCGCGCACCCCTCAAGGACACTCTGGGCCGGGACATCATCGGTCTGCCTCGACAGGGTGAGAACCGCCCGCTGAAAGTGGGGCTGGTCTGGATCGATTCGAAAGGCGCCTTCAATACACCCGACACGACTATAGAAGGCGATATGGGCGGGATGAACGTGGCCGTTGCCGCCGGGCTGTGCAACACGACCCTGCGCCTTCAGGCCGGTCTCGATCCGCCGCTCTCCACCAGGCATATCGTGATGGCCGGCGTGCGGGATACGAATCCCTATGAAGAACTGAATATCGACAATTCCTTTATCGAGAGGATCTCGGTCGATGAGATGCAGGCCCGCTCAGGAGCGATCGGCCGGCAGATGCGAAGGCTGAGCAATACTGTCGACGTCATATATGTGCATGTGGATCTCAGTGTGCTCGATCCTGCCGTGATGCCGGGTGCTTCCCTGACGAAGGATGGGCTCTCGAGCAGGGATCTGGCACTCAGCCTGCAGGAGATATTCGCCTGGAGGAAAGCCGCCGCCATCGGGATCGCCGGTCTTCCCGATGATGCCGGAGAGACATCGCTGGCAACGGCTTATCGACTGATCGAGGCAGCAGTGGAGGGAATACGGATGAGGGGAGTCGACCATGAACAGTTTTAAGCGAACTGCATCCGGGATCCTTATCGGCCTGCTTGTGACTCTGCCGCAGGTCATTGGTGCGCAGGAATATCGTGGGGAGGGATCGGTGGCTGTCTCGGTCGTCCGGAATCCCTTCGGCGCCTCTAACAGTATCCTTGAGGAGGGGCTCATCGACCGGATCACAGCGCTGGGCGCGGAGATCGCGTTCAATGAGGCCTTCGCCCTCACGCCGGAGGAAGATGCATTCGGGGGATGGGCGAGGTCAGCTCTGGTGAGCAGACACCTGGCCGATCTGATCTCAGTCCATGGGAAGAACGAGTACTTCACTGTCGCTCTGCTGGGCAGCTGCACCGATCTGCCTGGTATCCTGGCGGGTCTCCAGCATATGGGGCCGGGCAGTGAGGAACAGGTCTATCACCTCGCGGCGAATATCCCGAACCGGGTCGGCCTGATCTATTTCGATGCCCATGCCGACATCAACACTCCGGAAACGACCCTCAGCGGCATGTACGGCGGGATGGATGTTGCCCTGGCGGCGGGTCTCTATAATGACAGCAATCGACTGATCACCAGCCTCGATCCGCCCCTGCCGCCCAGTTACATCGTGCTGGGAGATGTGCGCGATACCGACCCCAGGGAGCAGGAACTCATCGAGCGGCTGGAGATCGAGATCATCTCCACCGATGACATCCGGGATCTCACCAGCAATGTCCGGGAACAGATGGATCGCCTGAGTGAGCTGACCGATGTGATCTACATCCACATCGATATGGATGTTCTCGCGCCTGAGGAGGTGCTGGGGCACAACTTGACAGCTCCGGATGGTCCGACGAGCCGGGAGCTGGCAGCCTGTCTCGAACTGATATTCACCTGGCCCAGCGTGGCCGCGATCGGCATTGCCTCAACCCCCTATGGGCCGAGGGACCCCGATCATCTCTCCCGACAGGCCGCCATCCGGTTGATCGAGGGGGCAATAAATGGAGTACTGAAAAGGGATTGATTTCGATATCCGGTTGACGTCGCAAGCGGGATTCCGTATTATTTGTCTGTAAATCAGAATATCAGATAATCAGAATAGCAGGATCTGCCATGTCAAAAATGGAAACAACTCGCGTCGGTAAGAGGGGCACAGTGGTTATTCCGGCCAGGTTGAGGCAACTCTACGGCATCGAAGATGGTTCCATGATGGTCGCCGAGGCGACTGAGGACGGGATACTCCTTCGGCCTGCTGCGGTTGTTCCCGTGGAATCGTATACCTCGGAGAGAGTAGCGGAATTCCTGCTCAATTCAGCAGTTGATGAAGCCGACTATGAGCAGGCAGTTCGGAAGGTCCGTGAAATGGGGCTGGATCCGGACGAGATCGATCATATCAGACCGTAGGGGACCCGGGAGGAGGATCCCGATCTCCTGCTGCTACCTGATAAAGACCAACCGATATTGAAGGCAGCGATGGTGGCAGGTGCCACGCACCTGATCACGGGGGATAAACGTCATTTTGGTCAATGGTTCGGAAAGCGTGTTAAAGGGATCATTGTCCAATCACCCGGGGACTATCTGCGGGATCAGCAGGTGATATGATTGCCATGGTTGTGTGGAGCCGAACCTACCCCTCCGGGCGGAACCGCTTTCCGAATCGCAGTATAAGGGTCTCGACTCTGTCGTCGGAGTAGAGGGTCAGGATATAGAGCCGGTCGTTCTCGCCGGCCTCCACGAACGGCGGCCCCGGTTTTCCACCCAGCAGGCGCACCAGTTCCGGGGTGGTGTTGCTGTGACCGCTTACTACGTGCCTGCCAGGTAATCTCTTCAACAGTTCCGCTTTCACCACCAGGTTCCGCGGATCATAGACCGTGACGGGCAGTTCGAGCCGTTCGGCCAGAGGCGCTATGGTGTCACGCGTACGGATATAGTCGGTGCTGTGGATAGCCGTGATCCCGGCA
>JALGVQ010000107.1 GCA_025774615.1 bacterium | reverse complement strand
AAGTCATGCCATATATATACTACCATATACGACACTATGTCAACCTCGGTTGTATGAATGTGTCAGGGGGAGACTTCGCTCAAACTCAATGTTATCGACTGCGTTGGGGGAGTCAGAGGACCGCCTTGCGGGGTCCCCTCATCCGTCGGACTGACCAGTCCGTCCTCCATGACCCCGGCCCGCAAGTATCTGCGGACCAGTCGTATCAGCCGCTTGTCATCCATCCGTCTGGCTACCCGACCTACCAGCCAGTCGTGGCTGACCGTGTCGAAAAACTTCTCCAGGTCTATGTCCACGACCCAGCGGTAACCCTCGGCGATGTACTGCTGCGCCCGGGCCACTGCCTGATGGGCCCGCCTTCCGGGACGGAAGCCATAGCTGTGATCGGAGAACGTCGGGTCCCATCGGGGTTGCAGCACCTGTAAAATAGCCTGCTGGATAAAGCGGTCGAGTACGGTGGGGATGCCAAGCTTGCGCATCCCTCCCCCCGGTTTGGGGATCTCGACCCGCTTGACCGGCTGTGGCTGGTAGGTGTCTCCCAACAGTTGTTCCCGGATGTCCGGCCAGTGCTCCTTGAGGTAGTCCGGCAGTTCATCGACGGTCATATCGTCGATGCCGGGACCACCCTTGTTTGATTGGACTCGCTTTAGTGCCTTCTTCAGGTTCTCCCTCTGGCACACCTCCTCCATCAGATACTCGGTATCCGCCGGGTCCTTGGTTTTACGTTCCTCCGCGGGCGGTTCGATCCCTTGCCCGGAGGCCATCGGGGCTTCACCCCTACTCTCCCCCAGGAAGGCCAGTTCCAGCTGGTTGTTCTGCCGCTCTCCGCTCACGTGTCGCGTATCCTCGTAACCCTTCCAACCGTTCAGGCCTTCGTCCGGACGTTCCCGGCCCTGCGAGCCCGGGCCGTTTCTCCCCTTTCAGGTGAGTGTCCCGCTCGAGCAGGCCGACTGCTCCGAACTACTATGCCGTCTGCTGACTCCTGCACAGCGATCAGGGTGTCTCACGACACCCTCAGTCCCTCATCGGGACACGGTGCAGGCCTCCCGGGGTAAGCTCAACAGCCTTCACCGCACACCCGCCGGATCTACTGACAGGACCCTTGATGGATATGGACTTTGTGATCATTAGCTCACTCGTCCGACCCTGCCAGCCTTATATCCGGTTTCTGTTCGTCGGGTCGCGGTTTTGCTCTACGCTTCCTTCAGACGGCACCTCGCGATGACGCCCTTGCGCTTCGCTAGACCTTCACCTCCATCAGGTTGGTCAGAGGACTTTCACCTCCAAGCTGTCGAACATGCCCGGCACACTAAAAAGAAGAGCGGCAGGTTGCCTGACCTGCCGCTCTTCCAGCTCAGATGATGCTGTTCACGGCGGAAAACGAAGGTATCAGCCGCCGCGTCTCCCCGGCCGGCCGCCCTCCCCCTCTTTCTCCTTCTCGGCATCTTCGTACTTCTCGTAGTCCTTCACGTATCGGTCGAGCCACTGGATCCAGCGTGCCCACAGGTCGAGGTTGGTCTCCATGGTGGCCGGTCCGTGATCCTCGTACGGGTACATGTAGAGAGCCGCTGTTTTGCCGAGGTCGTTCAGGGCGTGGAACATCTTCGGCGCGTGGAAGGGCGCGGTCCCCGTGTTCTGGTCATCCATACCATGGTACATCAGCAGGGCGCCGCTCAACTCATTCGCCCAGAGGATCGGCGACATCCTGAGGTAGACCTCGCGGGCTGCCCACAACTCCCGACGCTCAGACTGGAAGCCGCCCGGGGTGAGGAGCCGGTTGTAGTTTCCATCTCCGGCGATCCCCGCCCGGAAGAAGGGGGTCTGGATCATGGCATTGGCGGTGCCGAACGCTCCGTAGCTATGCCCGCCGAGCCCCATCCGGTCGACATCGACGAGGGCCCTGTCATCGAGCGCCCTGATCACGGCATAGAGGTTCATCCGCAGATCGGCGGTGTATTTGTCATTGAGCGCACCCGGTTCTCCCATGATGGGGCAGTCAGGTTCGATGACCGCGTACTCCAGCTTGGTCAGGATCACCATCGAACGGGTGCCGACGCGCGGGAACTGGTTGATGTTTGTTCTCCGCTTCGACTCATCCACTGCCTTCTGGGTCGCGTATTCCCGCGGATAGAACCACCACATCGCCGGCAGGCGGGTACCCTCGACGTAATCGGGCGGCAGGGTGACGTTCACCCAGAAGGTGATCCCGTCGGCGCGCGTCACCTGGAAACGCTGCCGGACAGCGTTTGTGATCTCGGGCGAATGGTCGACGTTGTTCGTCATCTTCCGCATGTCTTCGGTAGCCCGGGTCCACAACCACGAATCGCCGATCTGGGTGGGGGATTCCCTCGAGATCATCAGCAGGGCGAGATCGTCATCCATGACCTGTATCCGTTCGCTGAATCCGTCGGGGGTCTCGTAGACTCGCTCGACCTCACCCGTCCTGATCTCGACCTGGTCGATGAAGGCTTTGGGTGCTTCTTCATCCCAGTTCTCGAACGGCTGTGACCCTGAAAGGTAGACGTAGCTGCCGTCGGTGGAAGTCCGGATGACCGAGCCGCCCATCGGTCCACGCTTCGACTGGAGGCTTCCGGGATTCGCGTAATAATCCTCCGTCTTGTATTCGGAGATGACGTACCGGGTTTCAGGGTCATCGAGGTAGATGACGTAGGTGGTACGGGTCCCGCCCTCGTTCTCGGTGATGAAGAGGGTCTGGCAGTCGGCCGAATATGCCACACTGCTCATCCGGGTCTCGCTCTCATAGATCATCCGTGTGCTGGTCGAATCGAAGGGCGCGATCCACTGCATCACCCGATCCTTGCGCGGTTCCTCATCCTCCTCTTCAGCTGTCTCATCTTCGGCGGGTTCGTCACCCGCGTCAGTCGAATCACTCTCCGACTTCTTCCTCGGCTCCATCTGCAGGAAGCTCATTCCCTCTCCGTCGGGTCGCCAGAAGAGGCTGCGTTTGTCGTCACCACCCCCTCCTCCGGCCCCGAACCGGCCACCGCCACCGCCCTGGCTGCCGCCGATCCCGGTACGCAGTTCCCGCTTCTGTATCTCGTGAAGGATATTCCCTTCGAGGTCCCAGATCTCCTCCACAGTGCCGAAGTTGCCCATCGGCACGATATAGGAGAACGGCTTGATCATCCGGGTGACACGCAGATACTGCCCGTCGGGGGAGATATTGAAACTGCGGATCATGTCGGGTGACCCGATCGGGACAGCTCGCCGACGGGCCACATCGATCATCGAGAGCTGGCCGGTTGCGTAATATTCGAGCAGAGCCCTGTCATGGGGGGTCTCGAGCAGACTGGCGTAGATCCGGAGTTTGTTCTCACCATCCTCGGCTACTCTTACCATCGGCGTGGTCGGCACTGCCGGTTTCACCGGTTCATCTTCCCGGTCGGCAGGCAGGAGTACTGCCACGATAGAAGCTGAGTCTTCAGTCCAGGAGAATGAGCTTGCCAGCACGGTCAGGGTCGCGGTGCGCGTCACCGCCCTGGCGCGCCCCACGGCAATGTCATAGACCCAGATGTGGGTCGCGTCATCGGTATGGACGAAATAGGCGACCTTCGTGCCGTCGGGTGACCAGGCCGGATTGCTGGTGCGGGCGCCATCTGGTGCATCGACCCGGACGCGGTTACCCGTCTCCCAGTCGATCAGTTCGAATCCGATATCGGTCCGGGTGCTGAACCGGCGATTGCGGTTGGCCACCGGGTCGATCTGGGTGCCGGCCAGACGGTAGAAGGGCCTGGCGTAGTTGGCCATCGGCGGGAGACCGTCACCGAGTGTACGGAGGAAATATTTCCCGTCGGGACTGCGGTTACTGAGGCTCACGTTCTCGTGACGGGGAGCCAGAACGACCTGTGCGATCTCATCAGGCGGGCTCAGGAACGCTTCAGTGGTGAGAATCTCTTCGCCGGTCTGCGCGAGCATCGGCAGATCGGTGAGTACAACCATGAATGAAGCGATGAGCAGGATGCTGAGAGTGCGCGTCATGAGGGTGCGGCCCATGAGACCTCCTCCTTGCTGGGCATGATGTTTGTGCTACTGTAGGGGATATACCATCCGGAGGCAATAAATCGTCACCGGTTGTTCAGCGTATCCAGCCCGCCTCCCGGTACCACTTCACGCTCTGCCTGATCCCGGTCTCAAGATCGATCTCTGGAGTGAATCCCGTCTCCTTCCGGATCAGGGATGAATCGATGAGCCAGTCACGGTGGCGCATGTCATCGAGCCGGCGGAGGTCCAGCAGTGGCACGCGACCCCGCAGTCTGCCGACCACCTGGAGTGCCAGAGCAACCGGATAGAGTAAGGGCAAGGGGATAGTCAGCCTGACGACGCGCTTTCCGACAGAGGAGACTATCTCGTCCACGATCTCATCCAGGGAAGCTGGAGATTCCTCGCCGACAAGATAGGTCCGATCGATCGCCGCTTCGTGCCGGGCAACATGAAGGAGACATCTGGCTGCGTCATCAACATGGAGCATGTTGCCGTTCATCTTTCCGGTCAGGGGAAGAAATCCCCTCGCAGCCATCCTGAATACCGGGAAGAAGCCGTGGGTGGCCCGCGGTCCGTATATCAGCCCCAGCCTGAGGATGGTCCAGGGGAAATGCCCTTCCAGTTCCCGGACATACCCTTCCGCCGCCACTTTGCTCCGCCCGTATTCGGTGGTGGGGTTGAAGTCATCACCCTCAGCCAGTGGAGGTCCTCCACTGCTCGGTCCCATCACCGATGCGCTCGATGACAGGACAAACCGCTTCAGGGTAATGGATCTCTCGCGGCAGAGCTCGACGATATTCTTCGTCCCTCCGGCATTGACGCGGTGATAGATGTCGTCTGATTCCGCGTTCGCTATACCGGCCAGATGGAATATGAGGTCGGGGGGATCGTCGAGTGCCGGACGGATGGATTCCTTATCCGTACAGTCACCATATATGAGTTGGATGTCGAGTGCTTCGATCCATCGCAGATCGTCTTCAGGCCGAACGAAACAGATCGTTTCGATGCCCTCTGATACCAGTCGCTCCACGAGATGCGAGCCGAGAAAACCCGCCCCGCCGGTTACCAGTGCTTTCATTCCCCCTGCCCTTCATCCCGCGCTGCCTGCTGAGCGGCGGCAGATCGTGGTGTGGTTCAGGTCTGCAGTATCCCCGGGTTGAACCGTTCGAACTCGGGTTGATGGCTTGCCGCTTCAAGCGCGGTGATGATCCACGACCGCGTCTCTTTCGGATCGATGATGGCATCGACCCAGAGACGGGCTGCCGCATACCGGGCGTCGGTCTGACGTTCATACTCACTGGCGATCGAATCGAGTATCTCCTGTTTATCCTCGTCACTGAGCTGCTTTCCCTGCTTTTCCAGCGACCTCACCCTGATGTCCGCCAGTGTATTCGCCGCCTGCACTCCACCCATCACCGCATACCTGGCTGGCGGCCACGCGAAGATGAACCGGGGGTCGTATGCCTTCCCGGCGAGCGCATAATTGCCCGCTCCATGTGACCCCCCGAGGATCACGGTGATCTTCGGTACCACCGAGTTCGATACCGCGTTCACCATCTTCGAACCCGCCTTGATGATCCCTTCATACTCCACCTCACGCCCCACCATGAATCCCGAGACATCATGCAGGAAGATGAGCGGTATGAGGTTCTGGTTGCAGTCCATGATGAATCGCGCGGCCTTCTCGGCAGACTCGGGATAGATCACTCCCCCCACTTCTGCTGTTCCCCGGGCCGGTTTCTGCTGCAGGCGCTGGTTGGCAACGATCCCTACAGACCACCCCCCGATGCGGCTGTAACCGCAGAGGAGCGTCTTGCCGATGTCGGTCCGGTACTCCACGAACTCGGAGTCATCGACGATCCTTGCAATGATCTCCTTCATGTCATACTGCTGCACCGGGTCATCCTTGAAGATGCCGTACAGGTCATCGGGATCGAAACGTGGTTCGACTGTCTCGACGTGCGCGAAGGGAGCGCGCTGCATGTTCCCCATCTGCGCCACCAGCCTGCGGAGACGGGTGATGCAGGCCGGGTCATCCTTCTCACGATAGTCGATCGTACCGCTGATCGCCGAATGGACCCATGCCCCCCCCAGTTCCTCGTGACTGCTTTCCTGTCCGATGGCCGCCTTCACCAGAGCCGGTCCGCCGATGTAGAGCCCCGAACCCTCTGTCATCAGGACCTTGTCGGTCATGATGGGCAGGTATGCCCCACCGGCAACGCAGTAACCCATGATGGCAGTGATCTGGGGGATCCCCTTCGAGGTCATGCGCGCGTTCAGGTAGAACACCCGACCGAAATCATCCTGATCGGGGAAGACATCCTCCTGTAGGGGAAGGAAAACTCCGGCGGAGTCGATCAGATAGATCGTCGGCAGGTGGCATTGTTCGGCGATGTACTGGCAGCGGATCGTCTTCTTCGCAGTCATGGGGAAGAAGGCTCCCGCTTTCACGGTAGCGTCGTTGGCGATGATCATCACGAGTCGCCCCTCGACCCGGCCAAGACCGCATATCACTCCCGCCGCAGGAGCACCCCCCCATTCCTGGTACATGTCCCAGGCTGCGAACTCACCCAGTTCATGGAAGCTGCTCTCCTCGTCGATCAGCAGGTCGATCCGCTCACGCGCAGTCAGTCTTCCCTTCTTGTGCTGCTTCTCGATGTTCGCTTCACCACCACCCAGGTGGACCTGCCGTTGACTCTTTCGGATCTCTACAACCCGTTCGACCATTTTCTCATAGGTCTCACGGAATCGTTCAGTGAGGCGAGATTCCTGATCCACGGCAGTCCGGATGATATTGTCGGTCGGGGGCGGATCGGGACGATCGGGCGCGGGATGGTTGCTCTCTCTGCTGGAATCAGACATGGCTGCCGGTTCGATCTCCTCCAGGAATGGTACCGATGCAAACGCTGGTGCCCTCTCATGCAACAACCGTTGCATGACACTGGTGCCGGTCCTCAGACCGGATGCTGTCATACTACCATCATACTACCAGGGAAGGTGAGGTCACCCCATCTTCTTCACGAATATCTCGTGAGCCATCTCCCGATCGATAGCTATCTGGGTCTCGCCGAGATCGAGGATGAATGAGGGCTGACGCTGATGGAGTTTCACCATCGCTCCCGGTGTGAGGCCGATCGTGTCGAGCTTGTCGAGATGCTTCGAGCGGGTGAAGGTGATGAAGACCACCTTGGCGATATCACCCGGACTGAGGTCTGAGAGCCTCACGACGATCGGTTTCACGTCAGAGCTGAATTTCAGACAGCATGCACCCCTGGGTATCGGTCGCCCATGCGGGCACATGGGAGGATGACCCAGAAGGGTGCAGACACTGTCAGTCACCTCAGGTGTGAGGATGTGCTCGAACTCGCAGGCGCTCTTCTCGTACTGCATCTCTTCCAGCAGGAAGACTTCACTGAAGAGGCATTCAGCCAGACGGAATCGACGCACGAGGTCTGTTGCCTGTTCTCTTCCCTTATCGGTAAGCCGCAGATGCTGATCATCCGCGATTACAAGCCCCTCTTCAGTCGCCATCTTGATGATCGGTTCAGGATCGTCATTCTGGATCCATCGTTTAATAACAGTCTCCAGCCGCTGGTCCCCCTCCTCCTCGAGATTCCAGAGCAGATGGAGGAGGTGTTCACGTTCCCGTTCATCCGGCGTCTGCCAGGCATTGAAACCGAATCTATGCACCATCAGCCCTGCTCCCTCTATTACTCCTGCCTGATGTGAGTGTGTGCTTTACGGCTCTCCACCTGTCCACGATCCATGAGCGCTCGACGAACTGGTACCCGCAGTTGGGACAGCAGATCGTGCCGCACTCCTTGCCCAACGGACAGGATGTGCAGGCTCCGCCATCCTCTTCATCAAAGCTGTTGCCGCACAGGGGACAGGTCGTCATGAAATGAACCCCTCCCCGAGAAGACGCAGAAGGTAATTCATCATCGTGCCGACGATGAGCGCAAATGGCATGATGAAGGCACTCATCCAGAGCGCGGTCTTCAGGCCCCGCTCCTTGATGATCATAAGCAGATTCGCGATGCAGGGCATGAAAAGGGTAATGACGATGAGCGCCACCAGCGCCTGGATCGGGTCGAGATCTCCACCCTGGTAGAGGTCGAAGAGACCGGCGGCGCCGTAATCGCGCCTCAGGAATCCGATGAGGAATGCCTGCGTCGCCTCAGCCGGCAGGCCGAGGGCGCTCTGGATGACCGGGCTCGCGAATCGTTCGATCACGACGAGAAGATTGAGTCTGTCGAGTATGAAGAGTATGAAGGTTCCAGCAATGAAAAGAGGAACTGCCTCTTTCAGATACCATTCGATCCTGGCAAGGGTTTTGACCAGGATGTTGCCGATCCGGGGAACCCTTATGGGAGGGAGTTCGAGGAGGAAGTCACTCCGGTCACCCGGGTAGAGTCTGCTGAACAGCCAGCCGACAAAGAGGATCACCCCGATTTCCAGCACTATCCAGATCGCCATCGCGACCGGCCCCATTCCGCCGAGCATTCCGAGGATCACTCCCAGCTGAGCCGAACAGGGCACAGCGAGGGCCAGCAGAAGCGTGACGATGACCCGCTCCTTCTTCGTCTCCATGATCCTGGCAGTCATTGTTGCCATCGTGTCACAGCCGAGACCGAGCGTCAGCGGCAATACAGCTTTCCCGCTCAAACCCATCTTCCGCAGGGTCCGGTTCGCCATGACCGCGAGACGAGGCATATATCCGGAATCCTCGAGAATCGAGAAGAAAATGAAGAAGGTGCCGACGATGGGCAGTACGATGGCTACCGCGTAGGTCAGGGCCATGGTGATCAGGCCGTATTCCCCGACCAGGAGGTCGTGCACAAGGGGTATCGGCAGAACCGCATCTACCACACTTGTAGCAAGAGGATTCAGCCACGCCTCGAAGAACACTCCCTCGAACCAGTCGACCAGCATCCCCGCACCGACAACTCCCACCATGAAAAAGGCGATCACCAGCGTCACCAGCAGGAAGGGTATTCCCCAGATCGGATGGGTCGACAGGTCGCCGATGGTGGTAAGCCAGGCAGGAGCTGCCGAGGGAGCCCTGACATCGAAGACCTCTGCCAGTACCCTATCCACGGCCGCCATGCGGGCCCTGTTTATAGCTATCCGTGGTCCCGCGGCGAACTCACGGTTGAGGCGAAGGATGATCTCGTCGAGGCGCTGTATCTCGGCGCTTTCAACATGTTCTTTCAGCCAGGGGATGAGCGTTTCATCACCCGCAAGAAGCATCAGCGCGAGCGATCTCCGGCTGATCGACAGTTCTTCGGGGAGCATCAGCTCCACCTTCTTCACCGCCCGCTCGATGCTGGGGGGATAGGTACATTGCCAGTCGCTCCGGTCCGCGGACGCGATGGCATCAACCAGGGATGAGATCCCCTTTTTCCGTGTCGCTACCGTGGCGACCACCGGTACACCGATGATGGAAGAGAGTTTTGCAGTATCGACAGCGATTCCGGCGGTCCTCGCCTCGTCCAGCATGTTGAGATCGAGCAGGAAGGGAACCTGCATCTCAGCCAGCTGAAGTGTCACTAGAAGGACCCGGCGCAGGTTCTTCATATCCCCCACCTGGAGGACCACCTCCTGCTGATTCTTCAGCAGGATATCGCGTGAGACCTGCTCATCCTCCGACTGGGGGATCAGTGTGTTGATCCCCGGTGTATCCACTACTTCCCAGCGGCGTCCACCGAGTGTGGCTGATCCATT
>JALGVQ010000106.1 GCA_025774615.1 bacterium | reverse complement strand
CGAGGAGCTGCTCATGCCACGTGGTGAGTCTGCTCTCCTCGTCAGTGAGTGCCTCTCTCAGCACATCGAGTCCCCGGTCGAGGGCGTCATCCACAGGAAGGGCCACTACAAGGGTACGTAACTGATCGACGGCAGTACCCGCTACAAACACAAGCGGCACGGAAGGTACGAGCAGGAACAGGATGAACGTGACGGTGAGTTTGAGCTGGTATCTGCTGTAACGCTCGGGACGGCGCCAGCGGTAGAAAACCGTGGCGGCGATGATAAAACCGAGGAAAACCACCCAGGCGATAAAGGTGTATACAGGGGGGAGGTTGCTTCCGCCCATCAGTCGATCTCCGGAGGTATGCGGGTCTCGAGTTCAGAGGGCCGGAACCGGCTGCTCTCCCCCTGGAGATCTTCCTCACCGAACCCGGCGGCACTCATCAATACCCGCGCGATGCGTGATCCGAATCCTTCACCGCGGGACCTGGTGGGGCTCTGTTCCTCACTACCTGATCCACTCACCCAGTCACGGAGATCATCGATCGTTTCCACCGACATCGGCTGATAGCGGACGCGTACGACGATGTAGTAGGTTCCCTGCGGGTCGAGACGGGAACCATCAGTGGTACCGAACGACACCGTGTTGAGATCGGTACACTGAGCGATGACCCTGGAGAATTCATCGGTTTTGAGACGCATGTCCGGACTGATAACGCGGTACTGGCGTTCGAAGGCATCGAAACTGATCCTGAACTGCAACTGGTCACTATCGATCAGGGAATCGAACCATCCTTTGCGCTGACGATAGAGTTCGAAGGTATAGTCTACAGCGGCGGTGCCGCCCTCCTGGATGGTCTCCCGGGCGTCCTCCTCAAGCAGGTTGACCGTTTCCACCGAGAAGTAGAGCCCGTTCTCTTCAAGCCATACCTCACCCACGGTGATCACGGTCTCCTCCTCCTGGGCCAAAACCGTTACCGGTGCCAGAAGAGAGGCGATCAGGATATATGAATAAGTTCGTGCCACTCGACTCCCCACATGCGTCGAGGCAGGATTACATCAGCGCTCCAGTATTGTTATCTGACCTATCCCGCCACGTATGTCCAGTTTGATATCTGCTTCACCTCTGTGCGCGCCCGGTGAGAAGGCGTATCGGCCATCACGGTCCCAACTTCGGGGCAGATCGACATCAGCCAGGAATCCAAGCTTGGTTATTCTGGCTTCCACCGTTGCTCCCTCGGGAACGATCACCGTGATCTCCCCCATCTCCATATCGACCCTGACCTGTCGCCGCATCTTGACCGAACCGGTCAGATCGAGGGTGCAGACTCCTGCGAACCCGTTCACGTCCAGCATTTCGATGGCCAGGTTGCCGAGCCCCTCGATTACGGTTTCTCCCATCTTGACATCCACATTTACACGTCTGATCACGCTCCGGGAAGGCGTTGGGAAATTCACATGCAGTTCCCCTGCCCACAGGGAGATCTCCAACCCGCTGAATTCGAGTCCATCCGCATCCAGATCAACCGAACCGGCCTTGAGTGTGAAATCAAGATCGATCGGAACACCTGTCGGCAGCATGATGTCCAGGCTGGATTCCTGGTCATTGTCAGTATCGAAGTCGAGACCTTCCATATCCAGAATGGTCTCAAGCTGGTTCTGCTCGGAATCCCATTCCATGAAACCTGAGAAGTGCCCCTCGTCATACCGGTACCGGGCCCGTCCTTCCCGTCCCCGTTCGACCGCCGCAATAGCCACCTCGGCCCCATCTCCACGTACCTTGACCAGAAGCGGACGGGAGCGATCGGGAGTAAACACCTTCGTGATCACCTTCTCCTGAATGCCGGCGAACAGCAGAGTAGTGGCCGTCAGCAGAAAGAACAGGGTGAGTCCGATGGTCTTCAAAGCCTGCTTCTCAGTTGTGTTCATCACTGTACTCCTTCGGTACACCGTTCCGCGATTGCGCCGTCACTCGGGCGTCGATGCAGGGTGAGGAACTCAAAAGTCGAACTCCATTCGGATGTAGTAGGTGAATTCCTTGTCATCCGCGTCCAGAGGTCGCGCTGCCTCGAATCTGAATCCATCCCAGCCAAAGGGTGCAATAGCCACTCCGACGGCGCGATTCCCCTTCTCGGGGTAGAGTTCATCATAGAGATCAGTCATCGGGTCGGCGTCCCAGGCCAGGCCGTAATCGAAGAAGACCGTGAGCGCCAGGTCACTGAAGAACGGTGTCCAGCTGTCGGCTCCCAGTGTGTACTCGGCTGTAGCCAGGAAAAATCTGTTCCCGGTGAACTGCTTGAACGCATATCCGCGCAGGCTTCCCAATCCCCCCAGATAGTAGCGGTGCTGGATCGGGATCATGTCCTCGAAGCCATCATCGGCCTTCGTCGATCCCATGCGGACCCGAAGCGCGATATGGTCGATCCTGCTCAGGCTCAGGTAGGCCTGCAATTGCGCCTGGAGCCGCTCGTAGTTGAATGCTCCCCCGACCGACTCATGCTCCACCTGCTCGAGGGACGCATCGAGAATGAGTCCCTTTCCGGGACGACTCCGCCCCCACGAGGTCACATCGACGTGAAGGAAGTAGATCCATCGCTTCAGGTCACCCTCATCCGCAGGGTTATAGACGCGGAAATCCGGATCGGGATCCCAGGTGGTCAGCCATTCATTCTCCCGGAAGTGCCGTTCACCGCCGAACAGGGACCAATCTGTGGTTTTCTCGACGACACTCTCTGTTTCCTGGACATATCTGGCTCCCAGCGAGACCCAGCGCTGCGGTGAGAACCTGACCAGACCACCGAATCCCTCGACCTGGTAATAGTCATACCAGTCGTAGTTGACGAAGAATGCGTGAAAATCGTTCTCATTCGGGTTGATATACCAGGTGTCTTCACTCTCGAGCTGCTTGTATGCTCCTATCCCGATCTCGATCGGGGTCCGCGGAAGCCAGAACCGGTTCAACCCGAGACGGTAATAGAGCCGTTTGCTCTTGAAACCGTATCCCGCACCGCCATAGAAGCTCGACGAGGCACTGTCCCAGTCGAAGCTGTTGTTGAATATCTCTCCCTGAAGGGTGAGCCCGTCGACCCGGTTGTAGACGAGTCCCCCGAGCGGGAATCTGCCGGTTTCCAGGAAATTGTGGTGTGTGTACCTGCGGTAGTAGTCCCGGTTGAAATCCCGATCTCTCCGGTCCCAGCGATCCTCTTCCACTGTCTCATCGTCCAGGACCCTGGCCATGCGGACGGCCCGCGCCCACTCGACACTTCTTCCCTGCCGCCGCAGACCTTCACGGGTCGTGGTCACATTGCTCCCTGTCACGACTCCCGAACCCCTGAGATTCACACTCCCCTCGATACTGACCGCATCACCCTGCACGAGCCCCTCATCCATGACGATCACATCACCGTGGACCACGACAACGAGGCCGTCCACCGTTCCCCGTATGATCGCGTCCCCGTAGGCAACCACGATGGTACCCCGGATCTCTCCATCGACAGTGAGATTTCCCCGTTCGACAACGAGATCCTCCTCGATGAATTCATTCCGGCCGATGGTGTAGTCACCCTCGATCCGGCGGGGTTCCTGTCGTTCAACCTCAGTGCCGGCAGGCAGTACTCTCCGACTATTCTCTGTCGGGGTGTTGCCCGCTGCGGGGTGCACAGGAATGACGAGTGCCACCGCAAGAACCGTCATCGCCATACGTGTGTAGTTCATGTGATTCTCCTTACACGCCTCAGCAGCGCTCTCCGCGCTCACGCCCCCCGAAATTGGGGAGTATCTACAGGCACAGAGAGAAACAAGCACCTTTCATGCCAATAAAACGTAGTGGGGCCTTGCTCGCGGAACCCCTCTGTTTATGCGACGAAGGCGTTTGTTGACTGATATCAGGGCGTGCGACAGACATTCCTGATGTCGTCAAAGTGAAACATATCAGATACCCGGAGTGTGTCAAGAGTACACGATTGTATCGGATTGTGCCCATAATGAAAAACCTGGTGCCCTGTTTCGCCTTTTATCCACCAGGGACAGGTAATTATCCACATTGTTCAGTAAATATATATCCAGTGTAATGTATTGACAGTTACCATGATAGGGAGAATACAAGAGATACATCCACAGCAGTGTCAACAACTTCAGTCGAGAGGAAAGGATCCGTCATTCTTCACGACGTACACCAGTGTCTCCATTTCAATACTCATATCCACCGTCCGTACCTTGATTCCAGACGGAACGATCAGTCGGGTGTGAGCAAAATTGAGGATGCCCTTCACACCACTTTCGGCAAGCTGGTTGCATACCCGCTGAGCCGCAAGTGCGGGCACCGCCACAATACCGATTTCGACCTCATGAGTTTCCATCACACCGGGCAACCTGAACATCGGGAAAATCGGAACGCCTTTATAGGTGATACCGATCTTTTTGGGATCCACATCGAAGCCGGCAACGATGAAGAATCCCCGTCGCCTGAATTCCACATAGTCGATCATCGCCCGGCCGATGTTCCCGGCTCCCACCAGGACCACCGGCCACTGGTGGTCCATGCCGAGTATGCGCAGAATTTCGTTTCGGAGTTCTTTTACGGGATATCCCAGCCCTCGCTTCCCAAAGGTGCCGAAACAGGAAAGGTCCTTGCGCACCTGTGCGCTGGTAACTCCATTTCTCTGAGCCAGCTGGTCACTTGAAATATGTGTCAGTTCTTCTTCGGCAACCGATTCCAGCACCCGGTAGTAACGGGAGAGCCGGCGGATGGTCGAATAGCTTATCTGATCCCTCTTCCACCCACTCGACCGATCTTCCTGTTCACCCGGTGGGATCATCCCGAGTCGCTGGTCTTCTTTACCGCGGTTTTCTTTGTGGTGGCCTTCTTTGATGTCGTCTTCTTTGCTGTTGTCTTCTTCGCAACCGCCTTCTTTGTGGCACCCCTCTTCGCAGCCGCTTTCTTTGCTGCCGCAGGGGATTCAGGAACGGTTGGTTCCTCTTCGGCGGCCATTGCCTCGGCAGGGATTTTTTCTTCCGGCGCCTCAAGATCTGAAGGCACCATGTCATTCTCTTCCCCGCCGTTGATCTCTTCTTCGGCAACCCGTGCGATATCCACCACCACATCACCTTCACCCATGTTCATGAGCCTGACACCCTGAGTGTTCCGACCCATGATCGATATCTCATGCGCACCCTGCCGGATGATCAGGCCGTTATGGGTGACCAGCATCAGCTCGTCGCTGTCCACAACCTCCTGGAGCGTCAGCACGTCTCCGTTCCGGTCAGAACACTTGATGGTTATGACCCCTCTCCCGCCACGATGCTGGACGTTGTAATCGCTGATCTTCGTGCGCTTTCCATATCCGTTCTCGGCGACAGCGAGGATGAATCCCTCCCGGCGGACCACCACCATACCGACGACTGCGTCACCCTTTTTCGCCAGGGTGATCCCCTTTACGCCGCGGGTGTTTCGACCTGTGCGTCGAACATCGTCCTCTCGGAATCTGATCGCCATACCCTTTCGGGTGCCCAGTATGATGTCACATGTGCCCTCAGTGATCTGGGCGTCTATCAGAGAGTCTCCCTTAACGATGTCGATGGCGATGATGCCGTCGCGTCTCGGATTGCCGTAATCGGTGAGAGCAGTTTTCTTCACCAGTCCGTGCTCGGTGACAAAGATGATGTTCCGGCCCTCATTGAAATTTTTAACCGGTACCACCGCCTGTACCGTTTCATCCTTCTCGATCTGAAGCAGGTTGATGATCGGGCGTCCCTTCGCCAGGCGCCCTGCCTGCGGTATATCGTAGACCTTGAGCCAGTAACACTTTCCCCGGTCGGTAAAGAAGAGGATATATGAGTGGGTCGAGGCCACGAAGAGGTGCTCGCTGAAGTCCTCTTCCTTCGTTCCCGCTCCGCTGATCCCCTTCCCTCCGCGTCCCTGGCGCCGGTAGGTGGAAACCGGGATACGCTTGGCATACCCCTGGTGGGAGATGGTGATCACCATGTCTTCCTGGGCGATCAGGTCCTCGATGGAGAAGTCGCCGGTGTCCGCCACGATCTCCGTCCGCCGTTCATCTCCGTACTTCTCCTGGATCTCGGTGAACTCCTCCCGAACGATCGCCATCCTGAGGCCCCTGTTTGCCAGAACCTCCCGGTAGTGCGCTATCATCTCGATGAGGTCCCGGTACTCCTCCTCGATCTTCTTCCGTTCCAGTCCGGTCAGTCGGGCAAGGCGCATGTCGAGGATCGCCTGGGCCTGGATGTCACTCAGCTTGAATCTCTTTATCAGTTCCTTTTTCGCCGCGGCAGGGTCACTGGCTTTCTTGATCAGGGCAACTATCTCATCGATGTTGTCGGAACAGATCCGCAGTCCTTCAAGGATGTGGGCACGGGCCTCGGCCTGGTCAAGATCGAATCGTGTGCGTCTTTCAACGACATCGTGGCGGAAGGTGATGAATTCCTGCAGGGTTTCCTTCAGGTTCAGTTCCTTCGGGACTCCACCCACCAGCGCGAGGTTTATCACGCCGAAGGTTGTCTGAAGCTGCGTGTGTTTGTACAGCGTGTTGAGGATGACTTCCGCATAGGCATCCCGTTTGAGCTCCAGAACGATCCGCATCCCATCCCGGTCTGATTCATCTCTCAGGTCGCTGATCCCCTCTACCCTTTTCTCACGGACCAGATTGGCGATGTTTTCAATGAGTCTTGATTTATTCACCTGGAATGGAATCTCGGTGATGATGATCCGTTCCCGGTCTTTTGCATCCTCGATATAGACTCTGCCCCGGACGGTGATCTTGCCCCTGCCGGTCCGGAAAGCATCACGGATGCCCTGCCGTCCGTAGATGATGCCTCCGGTCGGGAAGTCGGGACCATGGATGAATTCAGTGAGATCCTCTATCAATGCATCGGGGTTGTCTACCAGGTGCAGTAGACCGTTCACCACCTCAGTGAGGTTGTGCGGCGGGATATTGGTCGCCATCCCGACTGCGATCCCGGAAGCACCATTGATAAGCAGGTTCGGGAGCTTGGTCGGGAGTACTTCCGGCTCCTCCAGCGTGTCATCGAAATTGGGCGCCCAGGAAACTGTGTCCTTGTCCAGATCCTGCAGCATCTCGCCGGCTATCGGCGCCATCCGACATTCGGTATACCGCATCGCGGCCGCAGAGTCGCCGTCAACGCTCCCGAAGTTCCCCTGCCCGTCCACCAGGGGATAACGCAGGGAGAATTCCTGCGCCATCCGGACCATCGAGTCATAGACAGCCGAATCACCGTGGGGGTGGTACTTTCCGAGCACATCCCCCACGAGGCGGGCGCTCTTTCGGTGGGCGCGATTGGGCAGGAGCCCCAGTTCACGCATGCCATACAGAATCCGGCGATGTACTGGCTTGAGACCATCCCGTACATCCGGGAGAGCCCTGGCGACTATCACCGACATCGAATAGTCCATATAGGAGGACTTCATCTCCTCTTCGATGTTGATCGGCACGATTCGCTGTCTGATCAGTGATGCCATGTTTCGTCACACGTCCAGGTTAGACCGTTAAACGTCCAGGATTGTCCGTCACACATCCAGGTTTCGCACGTACTGCGCATTCATCTCGATGAAGTTGCGTCGTGGTTCGACAGCATCGCCCATGAGGAGCGTGAAGATGCGGTCGGCTTCCACCGCGTCTTCGAGAGTCACCTGCAGAAGTGTTCTCGTCTCGGGATTCATGGTCGTGTCCCACAGCTGGTCCGGGTTCATTTCACCGAGCCCCTTGTATCTCTGCAGAGAGACACCCTTCTTGCCCATCCGGTTCACCGCAGTGTTCTTCTCCTCTTCACTATATGTATAGACCTCCTCTTTTCCCTTTTTCACGAGATAGAGGGGAGGCTGGGCAATGTACACACTGCCATTCCTTATCAGTGGTCTCATGTACCGGAAGAAGAGGGTGAGCAGAAGGGTTCGGATGTGGGCGCCATCCACATCGGCGTCCGTCATGAGGATCACTTTGCCATAGCGGGCTTTTTCGAGATCGAAATCCTCTTCGATGCCTGTGCCGATTGCCGTGATGATCGTTCGAATTTCGGTATTTGCAAGGATGCGGTCCAGGCGGGCCTTCTCCACATTCAGTATTTTACCTTTGAGCGGCAGGATCGCCTGGAAACTGCGATCCCGTCCCGCTTTGGCGCTCCCGCCCGCTGAATCTCCCTCAACAAGATAGATCTCCGTTGTCTCGGGATCCCTGATGGCGCAGTCGGCCAGTTTACCGGGCAGAGTACCCGATTCGAGTACCGTTTTCCTCCGCACCAGCTCCCGCGCCTTGCGGGCCGCGTCCCGGGCTCTTGCCGCGGCATCGACCTTGGCCGCGATCTTTCTGGCATATGAGGGTGTTTCCTCAAAGAAGGTTGCCAGGGATTCACCCACAACCGATTCCACTATCCCTCTGACCTCGCTGTTTCCAAGTTTGGTCTTGGTCTGTCCCTCGAATTGCGGGTCGGGCACCTGGATACTGATGACGGCTGTCATCCCCTCACGGCAGTCATCACCTGAGAGCGTATATTGGGACCCGTTCTTCAGAAGGTTGTTGTTCTGTACGTAGTTGTTGATCGTGCGGGTCAGCGCGGAACGGAACCCGGTCAGGTGTGTTCCACCCTCTATGGTGTTGATGGTGTTGACGAAGCTGTACCGATCCTCCTGGTAACCATCGTGATACTGCAGGGCAACCTCGACTTTCACACCCTCTCTGTCATCAGACATGAAGATCGGTTTCGGGTGCAGTACCTGCCGGTTCTCATTCAGATACTTGACGAAGTCAACAATGCCGCCCTTGTACTGAAAGGTTGTCTTCCGCTCTCTACCCTCTCGAGTATCCTCGAGGGTGATCTTGAGACCAGCGTTCAGAAACGCCAGCTCCCGCATCCTGTTGGTAAGTAATTCGAAGTGGAATTCTGTCTCTGTGAAGATTTCGCCGTCCGGCTTGAACCGGATCGTCGTACCTGTCTTATTGCTCTTTCCCGCCTTCTTGAGGTCTGCCTGCGGGATCCCCCGCTGATACTTCTGTTTGTAGGTGCCACCATCCCGATCGACCTCGACCTCCAGCCACTCCGAGAGAGCATTCACCACACTCACGCCGACTCCATGCAATCCCCCTGATACCTGATAGGTCTTGCTGTCGAACTTGCCGCCGGCATGCAGCATGGTCATGATGACTTCCACTGCCGGCCTCTGCATCTCCTGGTGGACATCGACCGGGATTCCCCGACCATCATCATTGACCCTGATGACGTCGCCATCCTCGATGGTGACTGAGACATTCGTGCAATACCCTGCCAGAGCCTCATCAATCGCGTTGTCGACAACCTCATATACAAGATGATGAAGACCACTTGTACCTGTGCTTCCGATGTACATCGCGGGGCGCTTCTGAACGCCTTCCAGCCCCTTCAGAACCTGGATGCTCTCCGCATCGTATGCCGTTCCACCACCCTGCTTTGCTGTCACTCGCTGTTTCCTCCTGAACGCCTTGCTACAAAACGGATTTGCCTGATCCTGGGCAGTCCCGGCCGTCCGGCAATCGCGCTCAGCAGACGCTCCTGCATCATGGACAACTCGGACCTCCAGGCGGGGTCCTCTACCTCTAAAAGTAACGTTTCTCCCCTGACATCCACCGGCTTTGAAACCGCAGAAATGTTCGTCCCGACGAGCGATTCCCACTCCTGCAGCAAGCGACCCTTTCCGAGACCCTTTTCAAGGCCGGAAGAAGCGAGCCATGCCGTTATCACATCCCCGAGTTTTCTTGTTTTTCCACTCATTACTACTTGATTTCCACTCTTCCATCGTTGATGCAGACC
>JALGVQ010000105.1 GCA_025774615.1 bacterium | reverse complement strand
CTCCACGCTCGGAGTCTTCTCATCATCCCAGTACATCCGCAGGAGTATCCGCCGCAGGTAATGGGGATCGCTGCTCGAGATCGTGACCCAGATGCGGGTGATCACACCCGGCCCTTCGATATCGGCCAGGGTCGCGGTCGCTCCCGGAGCAATTACCAGTCGGTCGGCATTGCCGCCGGTCGTGTCATTGGACGCGATCTGGCGGAAGGTGCTCTGCTTCAGGTAAGGGAGCCTGCCGAGGTCGAGCAGATTCTCCAGCGCTCCCTGTCCCCTGATAGAAGATCCGGCCGGAAGCAGAAGCGCCACGGTGAGGCCGATCAGTATCACAGACCGACGCGATGCATCAGATCTCAAGCCACCTGCGGAGTCAGACACTTGTCACCCTCCTGTCACAATCCTGGCACAATCGGTCAGTACTCTTCAGGACAACGTTCGAGTACTCCCGACAATACTATCAGAACGACGGGGGTACTTCAGCTACCCATCAGCTGTCCATACCAGATGGAGGTTGCTGTGAAATCCAGTTCGACCATGTACCTGGTCGCCCTCGCATTGACGATCGGCCTGGCCTCTTCGATGAGCCCGGCCAGAATCTCGGCGCAGATGCAGGAGAACCGGATCGTCATCGATGGATCGACCACGGTCGGTCCAATCGCCAAGGCGTTCGCTGAATATTACATGCGGCAGAATCCCGGCGTGAACATCACGGTGAGCGAATCGGGGAGTGGCAATGGCGCCAAGAGCCTGATGAACAGCGCCTGTGATATCGCCGCCATGTCCCGATTCATGAAGGAGACTGAATTCGCCGCCGCGACCGAGGCCGGTCTCATGCCGGTTGCCCATGTAGTCGCGCTCGACGGACTGGCGATCGTACTCCACCCCTCGAATCCGGTGCGTGGCCTGACAATCGATCAGGTAAAGAGGATCTACAAGGGTGAGATCACCAGCTGGAGTGAGGTCGGCGGTCCCGACCGATCGATTACCATCGTAAGCCGTGACACCAACAGCGGCACCTACGAGACCTTCCAGGGCCTCGTGATGAACAAGGAAGAGATCACCCAGAGCGCCGAGTACGTCGGTTCCAACGGCGCGATCCGCCAGCGTATCCAATCGACGCAGAACGCGATCGGTTATGTGGGACTCGGCTTCGTCGACCGGACGGTCAAGCCGATCCCTGTCAACGGTGTCGAAGCGAACAGTGAAACGATCATTTCCGGCGCCTACCCTATCGCCCGCCCGCTCTACCTGTTCACGAACGGGTACCCGAAGCTGGGCAGTCACCTGCACCGCTTCATCACCCTCTACCTGACCGAGCGGGGGCAGGAGATCGTCGCATCGATCGGATTCGTCCCGGTCACCGCGTATCGGTAGGGATATCAGGGATCGCTGATCCCGGCTATCCATGGCTGAGAGGAAGACGACAGAAGACCTGCTGCTGAGCAGGGGAGCCAGCCGGGCAAGACGGTTCGGTTCCCTTGCCGGGGAAGGCACGCTGCTGCTGATCACCTCACTCTCGGTGTTCGCGGTACTCTTTATCTTCTATTTCATCGCCAAAGACGCCCTCCCCTTCTTCCAGCTGCAGGGATTCAGGGAGTTCTTTACCAGTACCCGGTGGTATCCATCGGGTGATCCGGCCTCATTCGGCACGGCGGCGATTTTCGTCGGAACGGGCCTCGTCACTCTCGGAGCGGTACTCGTGGCTGTCCCCCTGGGGATCACCGCGGCCATCTGCATGAGCGACATCCTCAGATTCGAGGTTCGTCAGATGGTCAAGCCGGTGATCGAGGTTCTCGCTGCCATACCCTCGGTAGCCTATGGCTTCTTCGCCCTCGTCATATTCGCTCCCCTGCTCCAGGAACGGGGCGGAAATCTGCTCAGCACCGCACTCTGGGTCACCGGGATCCCCGTGGCGGCCCTCGGGACATGGATCATCGGCAGTCTGATATCCATCAGGGTGCCAGAACGCCACCGTCGTTGGACGAAGATCGGATCGTGGGTGGTATTGGGGCTGGTATCGCTGGCGATCCTCTCCATGATCGGCGGCTGGTTGTCAGGTCTGGTGATCGAGAGTGGCACAAACGCCCTGAACGTATCGATCATACTCGGTATCATGGCGGTTCCGACCGTTGTAAGCGTCTCGGAGGATGCCCTCCAGGCCGTTGGCCGCGATCTGAGGGAGGGAAGTTACGCTCTCGGATCGACCCGCGCCGAGACCCTGCTGAAGGTCGTCATGCCGGCCGCCGCGAGCGGTATTGTCGCCGCGGTCATCCTCGGGGTGATGCGCGCGGTCGGGGAGACGATGGTCGTCTGGATGGCCTCCGGAAACGCCGCCCAGATCCCCGAACCGTTCTTCAACTTCCTCGAACCGGTCAGGACCCTCACTGCTACCATCGCGGGTGATATGGGGGAGGCCGACCACGTCACCGGTTCGGCCAGATACAGCGTCCTCTTCGCCATGGCCCTCTCATTGCTGGCCATCTCATTCATCTCCAACCTGGTCAGCGAGCGGTTCTCAGCCCGGATCAGACGGCAGAGGGGCTGACCGGTGACGGGAGAGATAAGAAAACTGCTCGACCGCACTTTCTCCGGTCTGGGCTACCTGGCGATCGGCCTGCTTGCCGCCTCTCTGCTCATCATCCTGGTACCGATGGTCATCAAGGGGCTCGATGCCTACCTCTTCCAGGGTACGGTGCCGGGCGATCGATGTCCGTCAGCCGGTCTACGACATGATCGCCGCGTTCGAGGCTGAACTCGACACCATGAGTTTCTCCGACAGGATGCGGTACCGGAGTTCTGTAAGCGAACTCGAGGATCATATCCGTTTCCTGCTCGGTCCCGCCCCGGGCGCTCACATCCCGGTTCTGATCCGTGACCAGTACGGTCAGACCAGATGGGACCAGGCACAGGATGCGACGCAACGGGTGCTGATGATCGAGAGCTGGGATTACTCCGATCCGACACAGATGGGAGTGCTGGTCCATACTCCGCGCGTGGAGGAGTTCCGGGGTACCTCAATCGAGCCCCTCTTCGCGTATATCGAGAACAATGCCACTGTGATGCTGTGGCCTCGTCTGACCTTCTACTGGCGGTTCCTGTTCGACAATCCGATCGACTCTCATTTCTTCGGCGGCATCTGGCCCGAACTGCTCGGCACCTTCTACCTTGCGCTTGGAGCGATGCTCTTCGCCGTTCCCATGGGTATCATCGCTGCGATCTACCTGACCGAATACTCCCGACAGGGGATGATCGTCAGCATCATCAGAACCTGCATCAACACCCTGGCCGGGGTGCCCAGTATCGTCTTCGGTCTCTTCGGACTGGCGTTCTTCATCAACACCATGCACATATCGCCGGCCAAGAGCGTACTGGCAGGATCACTCACCCTCGGCCTGCTGGTACTGCCGGTGATCATCAGGGCCTCCGAGGAGGCGATCCTGGCTGTGCCCCGCACTTACAAGGAAGCCTCCCTCAGCCTCGGATCGAGCAGGTGGTGGACGGTCGTGACGGTCGTGCTGCCCGCGGCCCTGCCCGGGATCCTCACCGGCATCGTCATCAGCATGGGGCGCGCCGCCGGTGAGACCGCCCCGATCATCTTCACAGCCGCGGTAAGTGTCGGCCTGCCGCTGAAATTCTGGCAGGTCTTCAGCCAGCCGACCCCGGCTCTGCCATGGAACATCTACAATCTGGCCACGGAACATGAGGCGGTGGATCTGATCCGCCACGTCCAGTACGGCATGGTTCTGGCGCTCGTGGGCCTCGTTCTGACTCTCAACCTGGCCGCGGTCATCCTCAGAGCGCGGGTGGCGAAGAAACTGAAAGGGTAAGATCAGGTCATGATCTCTCCAGCGGAGATATCCACCCCCCGACAGGCGATCATGGAAGAACGTGTCGAAGGGACGCAGGCAGATGGCGCTGAAGCCCATGTCAGGGCGGATTCGTTCTGGGTGTACTACAACGGGAAGGCCGCGGTCAGTGACGTCACCCTCTCGATCCCGAGCGGTCAGGTCACCTCCATCATCGGCCCCAGCGGATGCGGCAAGAGCACCTTCCTGCGGGCCATCAACCGGATGAACGACCTGATCCCCGGCGCCACGACCGATGGGGGTCTCTACTACGACGGGCATCATGTCTATAGCGATGATGTCGACGTCACCGTCCTTCGCAAGCGGGTCGGGATGGTGTTCCAGAAGCCGAACCCGTTTCCGAAATCGATCTATGACAACATCGCCTATGGTCCCAGAATCCACGGGATCAGGGACCGGAGCACGCTCGATGGGATCGTTGAGAAGAGTCTCAATCGTGCGGCCCTGTGGAACGAGGCGAAGGACCGGCTCGATGACAACGCTCTCGGTCTCTCCGGCGGTCAGCAGCAGCGTCTCTGCATCGCGCGGGCGCTTGCCGTCGATCCCGAGATCCTGCTGATGGACGAACCGACCTCGGCCCTCGACCCGAAGTCGACCGCCCGGATCGAAGATCTGATCGGTGAATTCCGCGGTCGGTATACAATCATCATCGTAACCCATAACATGCAGCAGGCGGCCCGTGTCTCCGACAATACGGTGTTCCTCTATGAGGGGTATCTGGTCGAATATGGTGAGACTGAACAGGTTTTCACCCGACCGCGTGAGAAACAGACTGAGGATTACGTGACCGGACGGTTCGGATGATAGCGCCTGGAAACATCACACATGGCGCGACTGCCACTGGTGCCGCCGCATATGCGAAGGGATAGTATCGATGTCGATGCATCTGTTCAGAGACCTTGAGAACGTCAGGCAGGAACTCCTGGCCATGGGCGGTCTGGTAGAAGAAGCGATCAACAAGTCGATCACCGCCCTCATGAACCGGGACGATTCCCTGGTGGCGGAGGTCCTGCAGGATGAAGAAGTGATCGATCAGAAAGAGGTCGACATCGCCGAGAACTGTCTCAAGATCCTGGCACTCCATCAGCCGGTCGCGAGCGATCTCCGGTTCGTGGTAGCCTGCATGATGGTGAACAACGATCTGGAACGGATGGCCGATCTGGCAGTCAACATCGCCGAGCGTGCCGAGTTCCTCACCGATCATGAACCGATCTCGATACCTGAAGATCTGATCGACATGACCGCAACGACACGGCAGATGGTGAAAGACAGTCTCGATTCCCTGGTGAATGAGGATGCGGCGCTGGCCAGGGAGATCATTCAGAGGGATGATGAAGTGGATGAGACCCATCGTCTGATGTATGAGACCGTGCAGGATCACATCAGACAGAATCCGGAAACACTCGATGAAGCGGTCCATATCCTCTCGGTCTCACGGCAACTCGAACGGATCGCCGATCACGCCACCAACATCGCCGAAGAGGTGGTTTTCATGGTGGAGGGCCAGATTATCCGCCACCAGCCCGATGCCGGGGAGATGCCGTCGAAATGATGCACCCTCGCAGAATACTCTTCCTCTGTACGGGCAATTCATGCCGATCACAGATGGCAGAGGGATTCGCCCACCAACTGGGCGCCGGTCTCATCGAGGCGGAATCGGCCGGGATTGAGGCTCACGGCCAGAATCCGCGCGCCATCCGGGCCATGGCGGAGATCGGGATCGACATCGCCAGCCAGGAGTCGACCCGTGTGACTGATGCGATGATCGAGCGGGCCGAGCTGGTGATCACGGTGTGCGGACACGCCGATGAGCACTGCCCGATCCTGCCGCCGGGCGTTGAGAAGGATCACTGGCCGTTCGATGATCCGGCCGGAGCGACCGGATCGGAGGAGGAGATCATGGACGTTTTCCGACTCATCCGGAATGAGATCGGATCCCGCATCGAAGAATATCTGCAGCACCTGAAGACCGGGCAGGCCCGATATGGATGAGATGGCCTCCGGGCTTGTCCTCGTCATCGAGGATGAAGAGGGGCTTCTGAGCACCCTCGATTACAATCTCCAGAAGAACGGCTTCCAGACCAGGACTGCGATGACCGGAGCCGAGGGACTCGAGCTGGCCTCCACTGAACCGGTCCCCGACCTCATTCTGCTCGATCTGATGCTGCCCGACATCCCCGGCACGCAGGTCTGCCGGAGCCTCCGGGAGAATGAACTGACCCGCGAAGTCTTCGTCATCATACTCACCGCCAGGGGTGACGAGATCGATCGGGTGGTCGGTTTCGAGGTCGGAGCTGACGATTACGTGGTCAAACCATTCAGCATGCGTGAACTGATGCTGCGAGTGAAGGTGATCCTGCGCCGCCGGATGCCCCCGGAGGCACTACTGGACGAACACGTGTTCGGGATGCTCCGTATCGATCAGGATGGACACCGGGTCTGGGTGGGAGAAGAGGAGATACAGCTGACCGCGCTTGAATTCCGACTGCTGAATGTCCTCCTCAGGCGCAAGGGGCGAGTACAGACCCGCACAATCCTCCTTGATGATGTCTGGGGCATCGAGGCCGATGTGACGACCAGGACCGTCGACACCCATATCAAACGTCTCAGAGTGAAACTGGGGACGGCAGGAGATTATATCGAGACCATCAGGGGGGTCGGCTACCGGTTCCGCGCCAGAGTGAATGGAGTCCCGGAGTGAGGATCGGCATGCGGGGGAAGATCTTTCTCAGCTCGGGTGCAGCAATCCTCATCATGATCGTCGCAAGCGGACTCTATCTGGAGAACCGTCTGAGGGACTGGTATGAGGAGCGGATAGAGAGCGAACTGACCGATTTCGCGCGCCTCACCCGCCAGCAGGTCGAATGTACACCCCGGTTCGACTCACTGACAGCCTGGGACGCACTGGCTGATTCCATCGGTGGGCTCGTGGATGTCAGAGTCACGATCATCTCGGGTGAAGGAGTGGTCTTCGGTGACACCGAGCTGAACCTCGACGAGATCAGAGCAGTCGAGAACCACCGTAACCGGAGTGAGATCCATCAGGCCCTCACAGAAGGCCGCGGAGTAGCCCGTCGCTACAGCACGACTCTGGGCACCGACATGCTCTACCTGGCGCTGCCCTGGTCCCGGGAGGAAGGATCAGGTGTCGTACGGGTATCCCGACCACTGACCGAGGTGCACACCGCCATCGGACGATTCCGGGAGTTCCTCGCCGTCGCCGGACTGCTCGGGGTCATCCTCGCTCTCCTGGTTTCATGGGTCATCTCCCGCCTCCTTGCACGCACATTGCTGGAGATCGCCGACGGAGCGCGTTCCCTGGCCTCCGGCGAGATGGGCCGTAGATTACTTCCCCGGAGCCGCGATGAACTTGGAGGGCTGGCCGGATCGATAAACCAGATCGCAGAGGAGTTGGAACACACCGTTTCCACGTTGTCCGATGAACGGAACCGCTTCCAGGCGGTCCTGGACAGCATGCATGGCGCGGTGATCGCCCTCGATGCAGACCAGCGGATCACGATGGTCAATCCACGGGCCATGTCTCTGCTCAGTCTGAAAGAGGAACCGGTTGGACGAACCCTTCTCGAAACGGTCCGGTCACCCGATCTCGACCGTCTTGTGAATTCCGCCCGGGCCGGCACTCCCGCTGCCGGAGAAATCGCGCTGCTCGGGGATCAGGCGCTCACTCTGCTCGTCCGGGCAACACCCCTCGATGTGAATGGCGGTGCAGTCCTGGTCCTGATCGACGTCACCGAATTGAGACGGCTGGAACGTATCAGACGTGACTTTCTGGCGAATGTATCCCACGAACTGCGTACACCAGTGAGCGTGATCAGGGCCAATGCCGAAACCCTGATCGATGGAGCTCTTGATGATCGGGAACACGCGGTCCGGTTTATCGGCAACATCCTCAATGATGCCGAACGCCTCTCGAACCTGGTGGACGACCTGCTCGACCTCTCCAGGCTGGAGAGTGATGGATTCCAGGCAGAAACGGTCACACTGCAGCTCCAAGGAGTACTGCAGAGCACAGTCAGGTCCCTTGGAGACCTCATCGAGGGAAGAGAGCATGAACTTATCGTCGGGATCCCGGACGAAATGGCAGTCACAGCTGACCCTCAGGGAATAGAGCAGATATTCCTGAACCTCCTGGACAACGCGATCAAGTTTACCCCTGAAGGCGGGAAGATCATCGTGCGCGCAGAGAACCGCGACGGCGAGATCAGAATCGAAGTGATCGACAACGGTCCGGGGATCGAACTCAGACACCGGGACCGTATCTTCGAACGTTTCTACCGGATCGATGAAGGACGATCGAGGGAAGCCGGAGGTACTGGACTCGGACTCTCCATCGTTCGCCACCTGGCGGAAGCGATGGGCGGGAGAGCCGGCTTCGAACCGGCGCCCGACGGCGGCTCCCTCTTCTGGTTCACCCTGCCTGTCGCCTGACCGTATCCCCTACCACTTCCAGTTGAAGGTAACCCGGAACACGTTGGTGGGATCACCACTGCCCGTCTTCGTCTGATGGAAGTTCGGAATGATGCTCAGCCCCTTGCCGGGGGTGTAATCGAGACCGATGAGCAACAGCGTCATGGTGTCATCATCCACGCCGGTATCGGGATCCCAGTTCATGTAGCTGGCCAGCACGGTCAGGGGTGATTCAGGGATCGTGAAACGGCCGAAGCCCCAGAAACCGGCTCCGTCCTGGTCGAGGGTGAACCGGTAGTTCGACTGGGTGGTGTATGAGCCACCGACCACGAAGTTCCCACTCTCATACCCGACCGAGAGATCCATGGTGGTTGTGTTCTCCATGTCGCCTTCGGTCAGCGGGTCGCCGTCACTGTCGAACCCGTTCATCCCGAAGTGAGCGGTCACGAGCAGGCCGTCGACCGGAGTGAAGACCCCCTGTATCTCATACGCCTTGCCGAATGAAATGTCATCGAGTTTGCTGTAGCCGTCGCCGTTACTGAGCATGACATTCAATGCAATCATCTCGTTCAGCCTGATCCGGGCCATCACCCCCAGATCTGCCGATGAACGGATCTTGAAGTAGTCCTGCATCGTCATCTCTACACCCCGGTAGGCCCAGACCTCCTCGATGGTTCCGAAGAAAGGTGTACCCATCATTCCCGCGCGGATACTCACCACGCCGGATGCTATCCAGTCAGCGTAGACATGCTTGATGAAGAGACGATACTTCCCGTCACCATCCTGTTTCACGTCGGTGCGGAAACGCCCGGTAATGCCTTCGCTCATCTGCGTGTCATAGGTGAAGTAGACCCGGCGGAATCCGTGGGTCAGCATATTGTCCACATCATCACTCAATCCCTGCGAAAGGTCGAAATAGGCCCTCCCCTTGAGGGTGCCGTTTCCAGCTACCTGAGCCCGGGCCGGTGTGCCGAGAGAGACGATCACCATGATCACGGTGGCGGCAGTAAGAACTCGTCGGAACATCCGAAGAATCTCCTTGATTGGACGGTTCGACCGGAATTCGCGGGAAATGTACATGTCAGCATTCCCGATCCGGTATCTCATCAGATTCGACTGCTTTGAACGCTCCCATTATCTAGATAAGGTGTGGCGATCGTGTGACAACAGGGAAACATTCCAATGGGCGTAAACCCCTGTAATAACAGGGGTTGACAGGGCATACAGGGTGCCTATCATACAGGCACATTAAAAGCGACGAAATTTGTCGGGTTTATACCGAGGATATCCATGTCAGAGATCGATCACAGCGAAGGAACCGCACCTGTTGCGCCCGGGCCCAGCACACCTGCCACAACCGAGGACGCAATCAGGCAGCTGGAAGAGCGGAAATACCGGGAAGGTTTCGTAACTGATGTCGAGCAGGACACCCTTCCACCCGGTCTCGACGAAGATGTGATCAAACTGATCTCCATGAAGAAGAATGAGCCGGACTGGCTGTTGGAGTGGCGGCTGAAGTCGTACCGCAACTGGCTCACCATGATTGAACCGACCTGGGCTAATGTCTCTTATCCCCCTATCAATTTCCAGGCGATCAGCTACTACTCGGCACCGAAGTCGATGGCTGGTGATCAGCCGAAGAGTCTTGATGAGGTCGATCCCGAGATCCTTGACACCTACGAGAAACTTGGCATCCCCCTGCTGGAGCAGAAGAAGCTGGCAGGCGTGGCCGTCGACGCGATCTTCGATAGCGTGTCGGTGGCAACAACGTTCAAGGACAAGCTGGCCGAGGTGGGGGTGATCTTCTGCTCATTCTCCGAAGCGGTCAGGGAACACCCTGAACTGGTTCAGCAGTACCTGGGATCGGTTGTGCCTCACCGTGACAACTATTACGCTGCTCTGAATTCGGCGGTATTCACCGACGGATCGTTCGTATACGTACCTCCCGGTGTCCACTGTCCGATGGAGCTCTCTACCTATTTCAGGATCAATGCCTCAAATACCGGGCAATTTGAACGGACCCTCATCATCGCCGACGAAGGAAGCCGTGTCAGCTACCTGGAAGGCTGTACAGCACCGATGCGGGATGAGAACCAGCTGCACGCCGCGGTGGTTGAGCTGTATGCCCACAAGGACGCGGAGATACGTTATTCGACGGTCCAGAACTGGTACCCGGGAGATGAACAGGGCGTAGGGGGTATCTACAATTTTGTCACCAAGCGGGGACTCTGTGATGGTGACCGTTCGAAGATATCGTGGAGCCAGGTGGAGACCGGGTCGGCCATTACCTGGAAGTATCCCTCCTGCATCCTGAAAGGTGAGAACTCGATCGGTGAGTTCTACTCGGTGGCTGTATCGAGCAATTACCAGCAGGCTGATACCGGTACCAAGATGATCCATATCGGGAAGGGCTCGAAAAGCACCATCATCTCGAAGGGGATCTCGGCCGGGCATGGTCAGAACACCTACCGGGGACTCGTCCGGATCGGCAAGAGCGCGGAGAACGCCCGGAATTATTCGCAATGTGATTCGATGCTGATCGGTGACCAGTGCGGCGCTCACACCTTCCCCTACATCGACGTCAGAAACCCGACCGCGCAGACTGAACATGAAGCTTCAACCTCGAAGGTCGGTGAGGATCAGCTCTTCTACTGCGCTTCCCGGGGTATCAGCGGTGAGGATGCACTCTCGATGATCGTGAATGGTTTCTGCAAAGAGGTTTTCGACCATCTGCCGATGGAGTTCGCGGTGGAAGCTTCCAACCTGCTTCAGATTACGCTCGAAGGCTCTGTCGGCTGAGGAGAAAAGGACATCATGCTTGAGGTGAAGAATCTACACGCCTGGATCGAAGGTCAGGAGATCCTGAAGGGGCTCAACCTGACCGTAAAACCGGGTGAAGTGCATGCGATCATGGGCCCGAACGGGTCGGGGAAGAGCACTTTTTCCCAGATCCTCGCGGGCCGTGATCACTACCATATCCCCGATGGAACAATCACCTTCGGAGGTAAGGACCTGTTCGAACTCAGTCCCGAGGAACGGGCCCGGGAAGGGATCTTCATGGCCTTCCAGTACCCGGTCGAGATCGCCGGCGTAACGAATGCTTACTTCCTCAAGGCCGCCCTCAATGCGATCCGCAAGCACCACGGTGAGCCCGCGGTGGACGCCTTTGACTTCCTCGAGATGATCCAGGACAAGATGGCGCTGGTGAAGATGGACGAGTCACTCCTGAAACGCCCGGTGAATGAGGGGTTCTCCGGAGGCGAAAAAAAGCGGAACGAAATATTCCACATGGCCGTCCTCGACCCGAAGCTTGCGATCCTGGATGAGACCGACTCCGGCCTCGATATCGATGCCCTGCGAATCGTAGCAGACGGGGTGAACTCGATGCGGGACGAGAAGCGGTCATTCATCGTGATCACACACTACCAGCGTCTTCTCAGTTATATCGTCCCCGACTTCGTCCACGTACTCGTCGATGGTGAGATCGTCCAGTCTGGGGGCAAGGAGCTCGCTCTCGAGCTGGAGGAAAAGGGGTACGCCTGGCTCCAGCAACATCCGTCGGATGAAACCGACGAGGAATCCGTGGCGGGGTGAGCATTCATGGGATTACCTGACTTTGCCAGCTCTGTCATCCTCGGTCCCTGGCTGGAGGAATACACCGAGTTCGCGTCACGACTGCCTCAGAACGAACCGGCCGCACTCGCCCAGCTGAGGAACCGCGCGATCTCCCGGTTCAAGGAGAGCGGCTTTCCTTCAACCGACCTCGAGGCCTGGCGCGCGACCGATATCTCAGAGATAGCGCAAACACTGTTCAAACGGGTCCCGAGTGCGAAGGCAGACCTGAGCCCGGTCGACGTGGTACCATTCTCCTATGTGATGTGCGGGGAACTCGTGTTCATCAACGGACATTACGCACCCTCGTTCTCCTCCATCTGCGATCTCCCCGAGGACGCGGTACTGGGCAACCTCAACGATGCCATCAGGACCGTCCCCGACAAGGTACAGACCCACCTGGGCGGATATGCGACGATCGATGAGAACGCCTTCGCGACATTGAACACCGCGTTCATCAAGGACGGTGCTTTCCTCTACATCCCGCGCGGCACCGTAATGAAAGAGCCGATCCACCTGCTCTACCTCTCATCAGAGAGTGAGGAAGCTACAGTCTCCTGGCCCAGGAACCTCATCGTGGTGGGGGAAGAGAGCCAGGTGACGATCATCGAG
>JALGVQ010000104.1 GCA_025774615.1 bacterium | reverse complement strand
GGTCGATGTTCGGGGTCCGGTTGATCCTCGATCCGTACGCGCTGATGGCGTGACAGGCGTGATCGTCACTGAAAATAAAAAGGATATTGGGGCGTCGACGACCACCCGATCCGGAACAACCCGAGAGCACCGGCAGAGAACCCAGGGCCATTGCTCCAGCTCCGAGACCCGCGGTCAACCGCAGCGCCTGACGTCGATCCCATATCTGACACTCCTCCGCATGAGAGATACAGGATATAGGCCATGACGCCGGGGGTTCAATCACTCTATATATGAAGCAACGGAGACCGGTGAGATGATCCTTGTGACAGGCGCAAATGGTTTTGTGGGCGCGGCGATCGTGGAGTTCCTGATCGATCACGATCGGGAGGTCTGCGGACTCGTCAGGACCACCAGTGATCTGCGCCGGCTCGAGACACTCGATGTCACCCTGCGATACGCTGACATCGAAGAGATGGACGCGCTTGAGAAAGCCGTTGCCGGCTGTGACACCATCATCCACAGCGCCGCGCGCGCCAGTGACTGGGGCAGCAGGGAGGTGTTCCATCAGGCGAATGTCGGGGGTGTGGAGAACGTCATCGAGGCCGCGAGGAGATCGGGAACCGTCAGATCGATCATCCATCTCTCGACCGCCAATGTAGCGGGATATGGAACCCGGGACGCGACAGAAGATATGGCATCGCGGGATCGACTCCGATTTCACTATTCCCGATCGAAGCTGGATGCTGAGCAGACTGCTCTCCAGTTGTGCAGAGCATACGGTCTTCAACTCACGATCCTTCGACCATCAGCCGTGTACGGTCCTGGGGACTGGAAGTGGAGTTATGAGATGGTGCGCAGGATCGCTCAGGGCAGCTGGCCGCTGGTAAGTGGCGGGCGGGCGATCTCCACACCCCTGTACATCGACAACCTCAGCCGGGCGATCGACCTGACTCTGCGGCATGATGGTACCGGAGGCGTGTACAACATCACCGATGGCGTCACCGTCAGCTGGCGGGAGTTCAGCGAGCTGATCGCGTCACACCTCGGTGTGCGTCCGCGATTCCTGAACATCCCCTACCCCGTGGCTCTCTCAGCCGGTGTTCTGATGGAGTCACTCAATAGACTGCCGTTCTTCCACGGCGAGCCGATGGCCACGCGCTACCGTGTCATCAGGGGCGCGAAGGACTTCCACTACAGTATCGAACGAGCGAAGGAGCAACTGGGGTACCAGCCCGACACCGACCTGGATGCTCATCTCCGCGCGACAGTGGAGTGGTACCGGAGCGTATCACCATGAACCTTCCACTGAACCCCATCCATATTGAAGCGATCGTTGCTGTGCTGATCTTCGGACTCAGCTACGCCACCTATCACTTTGATCTGCTCGCCCTGATCTTCATCCGACCGTTCATCAAGAAGGTGCCCGAAGAGAAGCGTCAGGCGTACACCCTCTTCCTTCACCGGTTCTCGGGAGTGTTCATCCTCGGTCTGATCCCGCTGACGATCCTCTTTCTCATCTTCGCCCGGGATCCTGGAGAGTACGGATTCCGTTTTCCCCAGGAACCGCTCTGGTTCCTGGTCGGCCTCGCAGCCTGCATCTTCTCTTTCCTGATACTCCGTGCCTGGGCCAGGAAACCCGTGGCCGCTGAGACTGTCCCACCTGCGCGACTCAGTGAGTGGCGGAGACCGGACACGACCTGGAACGCGCTCAGCTGGGTCACCTACCTTGCGGCGTATGAGTCGGCTCTGCGGGGTTATCTGCTCTTCTCGCTGATGAGAAGTATCGGTGCGGTACCGGCAATCCTCGTGATGACGCTGATCTACGTCATCATCCACCTCGATAAACAGCGTGAGGAGGTGATCGGCTCAGCCCTGCTGGGGTTGGTGTTCGGTGCCATCACGCTCGCATCGGGATCGATTCTCGTTCCGTGGCTGATCCACGTATTCATCGCTGTCGGATCCGATACCCTGGTGATCCGATTCCACTACCGACCGGTCAGAGCCCTGAACCGGGAAGCTGGTTCATGATATTCGCCGGGGGTCTCCCGGCACGCAACTCACCAGCCATGAAACGCATCGCCGGGTCGATATGTCTGAAAAAAGCCTGGTACCCCTCACAGAGCCAGTTCAGACCCGGTTCGCCATCGCTGGTCAGCATTACCCGGTTCTTCGGACAGCCTCCATTGCAGATAAAGCGGACATCACATTCCCTGCAGGAACGCGGCAGGGTATCCCGTTTGGCCAGTCCGAACTCTTTCTGCTGATCCGATCGCACCAGATCGATCATCGGTTCATCCGCGATATTCCCGATCAGATGGCGTGGCTCGACGAAATGGTCACAGGAATAGAGATCGCCGTTGTGTTCCATGACGAGCGCCGAGCCGCACGTCTCCTCGAAAATGCAGAGAGAGGGTCGCATCCCATGCCAGGCTGCCAGGGCTATATCGAAGATCTGCACGAATACCGCTCCCACATCGCTGCGAACCCATTCGTCGAAGATGGCAGTCAGAAATTCTCCGTACGCCTGACCGGTCACCGATCGATCGGTGATACGCTCCCCTTCCTGGAACCCGGTCTCATTGTCGCGTTCCACGATCGGGATGAGCTGTATGAACCACGCCTCGATCTCATCGCGCAGGAAGCGGTACACCTCGACCGGGTGTTCCATGTTCGCGGCATGTACACAGGTGAGGATGTTGAATTCGACCTCATGTTTCCTGAGATGGTCGAGTCCCTTCATAACCCGTGACCAGGTGGGCTCCCCCCCCCTGTCGACCCGATACGCGTCATGCAATTCCCGGGGACCATCGAGACTCAGACCGATCAGGAATCCGTGGTCGTGAAGGAAGGAACACCATTCCCCATCGAGCAGTATCCCGTTGGTCTGGAAAGCGTTGACGATCCGCGTCCCGGAGGGAACGTACTTCCACTGGTACTCGACCGCCTTCCGGTAGAAGTCGAGCCCCATCAGGAGCGGTTCCCCTCCCTGCCAGGCAAACGTTACCTCGGGCACATTCTGCGACTCGATATACTGCCTGATGTAATCCTCCAGGAGTTCATCGCTCATCCGGAATTCGCTGCCGGGGTAGAGCTTCTCCTTGGAGAGGTAATAGCAGTAGGAGCATGCGAGGTTGCAGATCGCGCCCCGCGGCTTGAGCATCACCTGGTAATTGAAAAGCTGTTCAGGTCCCGTCCCGGTATTCGTCCCCACGGCTGGTTCTTCCTTTTCAGCTATCCCTGATGATGTAGGAATCTCGAGCCCGGAAACGCTTCTCACGTTCACGGGCAACACGTTCAGCGAGATACATCTTTATCAGTGATTGATAAGGGACGTCCTGTTCGTTGGCGAGCGCTTTGAGTTCCTCCAGCATGGCTTCCGGCAGACGGATCGAGATCGTCGCTGTGGATGGCTTGAGAGCAGGGAAGGCCCCATCCTCCGCCTTGTCCCAGTCGAAGTAATCAACAACATCATGAACGGCCCAGAACTCCCGCTCCTCCTCCTCATGCGCAAAGTGAGGAAGCGCCCTCCTACTGGATTTCTTCCTGCTCATAGATACTCCGTTCCCGATGGCTCATGGCACGTGCGGAAATGATCCGTATGTGCTCATCCCGGATCGTGAAGACGACCGTGAGCAACCGTCCTGAACTGGTCTGTCCCAGGGCCGCATAGCGCTTTTCCCGATCGGAATGCTTCAGATCGGGTGCAACTTGAATCGGTCGATTGAAGAAGACCTGCTCGCACTCTCCCCGACTGACCCGATGGTGTTGCCAGTTCTTCTCGCTATTGCCGGTATCCCATTGAAAACCGGTACATTCGGCGAGTTTCTCCAGGATGTCGGACATATTGAATGTATATTATGGTTATATACATCTGTCAAGAGCATGCATGCTCTACTATCAATTACATCCACATCCTTTTCAGCACACCCGTGAAATCCACTCCTGTGAGATCAGATGCGATTGATGAGCTCTGACAGGTATTTCAGTGAGAATAGACTGCCCGCTATCTGTATGATAGTTTCACATGCGGGGCGGTATTAAACGATCCTGGAGAGTGCAGAAAGGGAACAGTGGCGATAGTAGCGAAGCAACTGGTGCGATCTCTTCGGGATGTGGGCATCCGCCACGTGTTCGGAATTCCCAGTGGTGGCTGGATCGATTACATGGATGCCATCCGCGAGGTCGATGGCCTCGATTTCGTCCTGGTCGCTCATGAAGGTGCCGGCGGCGTAATGGCAGATGTGTGCAGTAGAATCACCGGAGCACCGGGGGCCTGTTTCGGGACCTTCGGTCCCGGCGCCACGAACCTTTCGACCGGTGTGGGGGGCGCCTTTCTCGACCGTTCCCCGATGCTGGCCTTCACCGACGAGATGCCTGACCACCTGCTCGGCCGTCGGGTCCAGATGAACATCGACCACCAGACCCTCTTCAGGCCCATCACCAAACAGACCACGCGTCTGCAGACCGACCGGGTCTCCGAGACCGTGATCGATGCGGCTCACCTTGCTGTCGCTGAAGTGCCCGGGCCGGTCCACATCGGCCTTCCTGCCGGTATGGCGACGCTTGACGCGACAGGGGCTGTTGTGCAGTTCCATCCCTCCGGATCATTGCCACCGCCGGCGCCGGAGATTCTGGACAGGATGGAGAAGTTGTTCGCCCAGGCTCGGAAACCCCTGCTCGCTGTCGGATTGAACGCTACCCGGTTCGATGTTCGCTCCCTGATCGTGAAGATCGCCGAGCAGGGCCGTATACCGGTGGTACTCACACCAATGGCCAAGGGCATGCTGACTGAACACCACGCATCCTATGCCGGTGTGCTCTTTCATGCCTTGAGTGACACTGTGGCCGTGACCCACCAGGAAGCCGACCTGGTCATCGGGATCGGATACGATCCGGTCGAGTTCAGCTACGAAGAATGGCTCCCTGGCGTGCCCCTGATCCACATCGACACTACCGGAACGGATATCGACACCACGGTTCACGATCTGGCCTGTGATGTTGTTGGTGATATACAGCCGGCACTGGAGAGGCTCGCGGGCCTTGATATGACACACACCGGGTGGGATCTCGACGCCCTCGCCGAACGACGGAGCGCCATGTTCAGACGGCTGGCGCCTCCTCCCGGTCCTTTCGGCCCTCGGGCGGCCCTGGATATTCTGCGCAGAATCCTCCCGGACGAGGGTATCATGGCATGCGATGTCGGTGCTCACACCCACCTGATCGGCCAGATGTGGCTCACACCGGAACCGGGAATGCAGCTGATGACGAATGGCTGGTCATCGATGGGATTCGGCATCCCGGCGGCAATCGCGGCCGGATTATGCCTTCCCGACAGGCCGGTTTGCGCCGTCATCGGTGACGGCGGGTTCCTGATGTCAGCCGGAGAGATGGATACCGCGGCGCGTCTTGGCCTCAAGGTCGTATTCGTACTTCTGACCGACCGGTCTCTCTCACTGATCCGTATCAAACAGCAGCGGAAGGGCTACGGAGAGTATGGCACACCGATCCGCACAGGCGGTCATGGAATGGGAAACAATTTCCTTGGAGTCCCGGTGTTGACTGCCGACGATCCCGAAATGTACCGCACGGCTCTCGAACATGCCTTCGCCGCCGACGGCCCCGTCATCGTCGAGGCCCTCATCGACGGCAGTGAGTATGACGATCTCATTCTTTGAACCAGTACCTCAAATAGATCAGCCGGCCCTCAATTTCGCCAGCGCCATATGAGCGGCGTTGATCAGGGGATGTACGGTCGGCGCCGATGTAAGTAATGGATGGGTAGCTATCTGCATCATGTCCAGATCGCGGACGTTCAGTTGCATCTGGATCCCGATGGCTACTGCATTGATCAACTCACCCACAGAAGAACCACCCGACATCTGACCGCCGAGTAAAGCGCCTCCCCGATCTGCAAAGACAAGCTTGACCTTGAGTGGAGATGCACCGGGAAGCACTCCGGGGTGACGATCGGGAGCAACTCCCTCGCCCGAGACCCAGCGGAATCCGTCCCTCTCACAGGCGCGGCAGGTCAAACCGGCACTGGCGAATGCAACATCACCCAGCTTCGTGGAAAAGGCAGCAACGGTGCCCTGTATCTGACGGAGTACGCGGATACCATAGATGTTCGTACCAGCGATCCTGGCTTCCGCCGTAGCTGTCGAAGCGAGCCATACAGGAACCTCACGCCTTGTGAAAAAATCTCTTTTCAGCGCGCAATCACCCACGGCAAATACATGTTCTGCATTTGTCCTCATATAGGAATCGACCCAGATCGAACCACTTTCAGTAACAAGCAATCCTGCTTTTTCGGCCAACTCCGTATTCGGTTTGCCTCCGACACCGATTATCACCATGTCGGCCGGAATCTTCTCCCCATTTTCGAGAGTGACAGCTTCCACATGCTCTGAACCATCGATGGATACTGCACGCTTTCCCGTGTGGATCGTGACACCTGAGTCCGTCAATATGTCGGCCGCTTCCTCGCAGAACTCATCATCGAAGGCTCCATACAGGATCCGGGGCAGCATCTCGACGATATGAGTGTTCGAATCTGAATGTCTCACCATTTCATCAGCGAATTCAGCACCGATGAACCCGCCACCGAGAATCACCACATCCTTCGCTTTTGCTGCCTTCGCCCGAAGGGCAGTCATCGCTGAAAGACTCTTTTCTATTGTATACACACCCGGCATCTCACTCCCGGGGATCGGCGGTACAGTCGGAATCGACCCTGTAGCCAATACAAGACGTTCGTACGTCAGCACCTTCCCCGACTCCAGCCCGATACTCGACTGCTGTGTGTCAAGGGAGACGACCTTGTCCACGATTACCTCAATACCGGCTTTATCGAGTGGCATATTCCCCATCCTGTTCTGCTCCGGATCAGGAATGGTGTGGATCATATAGGGGATTGCGCAGGGGATAACGCCATCTCCGATGTCCTTGATCAGGCACATGGACTTGTCGGGATAGACGCTTTTTGCTGTCAGGGCTGCTATCACTCCGGCAGGACCGCCACCGACGATGATGACATTGTACTCCATTGTGCTTACCTCCCTCCCCCCGGGGGGGGATTGATCCCTGTCAGAGACGGATAAGGCGTCTCCAGAGGTGGTGTATCGCCCTCGCTGCCGGTCCATTCCCGCTGGCCGTTACCGGCACTCCCTCGACCATCGCTGTCGTAACCGCATCATCGAAGGGTATCTTTCCGACCACCTCGATTCCGCGCTCCAGACAATACGCCTCGATCTCTTCGGTTCCTTCAGGGTGGATGTCGGCCTTGTTGACGCAGACCATGGTCGGAACGCCGAAGTGCTCTGTCGTCTCCACGATACGTTTCAGATCGTGGACACCCGCAGCGCCCGGTTCGGTGACGATCAGGGCCGAATCGGAGCCGGTCACCGCGCTGATGACAGGACAGCCGATCCCGGGGGGGCCGTCGACCAGGATCAGGTCATACCCGTTTCCACTGACATGAGCGCGGGCCATCTCCCTGACCGCCATGACCAGCTTGCCGGAGTTATCCTGCATGGGATGCAGGGCGGCGTGGAAGAGCGGACCGTATCTGCTTTCCGAGTGATACAGACTCCCGGCGATCTCCTGCTCCATATGCATGGCATTTTCCGGGCAGATATGCGTACACGCGGCACACCCCTCACATGAAATGGGATCCACCATTACCAGATCAGGGGAGTCGGGTGACGGGTGGAGTGCTTCAAACCGACATACCTCCATGCATTCCATGCATCCCGTACACAGGTCCCGATCGATGACCACGACTTTTCCTCCCTCGAATGCGCGATCCTCCAACAGGACGGGTTCCAGCACGAGTTCGAGGTTCGAGGCATCCACATCGGCATCGACGATGACGGCCCTGATCGGAATCTCTCCCTCCGCAGCCAGGTGGGCGAAGGAAGCTGCCAGACTGGTCTTTCCCGTGCCGCCCTTGCCGCTTAACAAGACCAGTTCCCTCACCGGAGATCCCTCCCGACCATCTTCACCATGCTCTCGTACATCTCACGCATTCGATCCAGGTATTCCGGATAGATGGTGGTCAGCGGCTCCCGGCGGGCAAGCCCTTCGGCTATCCGGCGATCGAGCGGGATGCGCAGCATCAGCGGAAGATCAGCGTCCTCACAGAACCGTTCCAGGTCTTCATACCCGGTCCCGTCACGGTTCAGCACCACGCCGGCAGGTATGTTCATTGCGGATACCACTTCGACCATCAGGCGAAGATCATGAAGCCCGAATGGAGTCGGTTCGGCGACCAGTAGCGCAAAATCGGCTCCCTGTAAAGCCTCCACCACGGGACAGGTCGTACCGGGCGGCACGTCGATGATCACGTTTTCCCAGATAGTGGAGCCCGCCCCATCCTGTGTTTCTTCCCGTCCCGGACCTATATCCCACTTTTTCAGTTCCCGGATGATGGGTACCGCCATGGCCTCACCCACGTTCATGATACCGCGGGTGAAATAAAGACCGTACGGCGTGGGACCGGCCTCCAGCAGACCCACCGCCCGGGGAACCTCAGTGATAGCACCCTCAGGGCAGTTCAGCGTGCAACTGCCGCACCCATGACAGAGATGGGGGAATGTGAGCACCTGCTCTTCCACGACCGCGATGGCATTGAACTCACACACCTCGGCACAGCGCCCGCAGTACGTACAGGCGTCCCCGTCAACCTGAGGCACTGACGGCCCTGTTTCGATCCGTACCTGGAAATCAGGATTCAGGAAGAGGTGCGCATTGGGTGCTTCAACGTCACAGTCGATAAAGAGGAGGCGGTACCTGTTCTGCGAATGAGCACGCATCCCGGTACCATTTTCACCGGCCAGGCTGAGAGCCAGACCGGTTGAGACAGTGGTCTTTCCCGTTCCGCCTTTGCCGCTGGCAACAGCGATCCGCATCACGTGTCCCCGGGGACCTGATTACTTGCCGTGATGTCCCGGACCGCTGGGGCCCGTAACCGGGTCGAGCTCTCCATCCCGATAACGGCTCACTACCTCGCTCACCTTCAATGATCCGGAGTTCTGGAATACGAACATCCTCATTCCGGTCGCGTCCATTATCTCAAAGGCGTTCGGACCGAAGGCTCCGCTGATAGCGACATCGGCCCCCTTCTCGGCAATGAAACGGGCTGCCTGCACACCGGCACCGCCGGTGGCATCGCGGGCAGGATTATCATACGCCTCCCATTCCTGGCTCTCCTCATCAACTACGATAAAACAGACAGCCCGGCCGAACCGCGGATCGATCTCTGCCTTCAGGTCAGGGGATGAAGCTGAAATTGCAATTTTCATGTTGTTCTCACCGTCATGATGATTGTGATGTGGTTTCAATTACCGGGACTCTTCACCTCTGTTCCAGAATCTGAATCCCCGGCCTCGTCCTCTACCGAATCCACTGAATCCACGACCTCCGCCGCCACCTCGACCGCGGCCCAATCCCCTTCCCAGGCCCCGGCGAGGACCCGGATTGGTGTACCCCGGTTCATCGTAATCTTCGCAGTAACCGGCACGGCGACCGGTCCTCTCTCCACGACCTTCAGGTCCTGTTCTGTCTCCACCTGGCATCGTCTTTGCCTCCTTTGATCACTCTTCTGTTTTTTCCTCAGACTGCCCCTTATCGCGGGCTGCCAGAAGCTTTTCGATTTCGTCACGAGTTCTACTCAGATCTTCGATCCAGACATCAAGTGCCTGATGCCCATCTTCGGTTATTCCGTATATACGTCGCCGGGGGCCTAGACTCTCTTCCCCCCATTGAGAGGAGACCAGACCATCCACCTCCATCTCCTTCAGGGCGCGATATATGAGACTCGGATCCAGATTATCCTGATTGAATCCGATCCAGATTATCCTGATTGAATCCGAACTCCTCCAACCCGCTCAAGAGGTTGTAACCGTGGTCTTCCCCGCGTTGCAGCAGTGTGAGCAGGCAGGGTTGCAGGAAGCTCATGACTCGCCGCCTGCGACCACCACCTCGACCTCGACCGCCACCGCCTCCCCGACCACCACCTCCACCTCGACCGCCCCCCCCACCTCGACCGCCGCCGCCACCTTGACCACCGCCTCCGCCTTGGCCTCTACCGCCGCCCTGACCGCTGCCGCCGCCCTGACCACTGCCGCCACCTCGGCCGCTGCCTCCACCTTGGCCACCGCCCCCTCCACCTCGACCGTTACCTCCACGACCTCCTCCTTCAGGAACCATTAATAACTCCCCCCCTTGTCTCGTTCTTATCTGTCTCGGGCTATCCGCCTCTATTCCCTGATCTCAGCGAAATGTCTGCCTCTGGCAGTATCAGTCACTGATTCCATATCAAGGTGATACCTATTGACTAATATACTATTGACTAATTGTCATTAGTCAAGTGTTATTTGCTCCCCCCAGTTGGCGCATCCACCATTTGCTCACTTCAGGAATATCCAGGTCGGATGATCTATCCTATTGACTATATGTCTATAGTTATAATATCTTTAGTATCAGTGGACCGATGGGTGGTCGGGTCCGGGTGTGTTTCCGGACTGTGTGGTCCACCCGCAGCGAGAAGATCCCGATGAGTCCACGCCGGGGAGGATAAAAGGAGGGATGTGTTGAAGAAGAGGATATGGCTGATTTCAGCAGCTGCTCTTCTGAGCGGCATGGTATCATTCGCCTCCGTACAGTCCCAGGAACCGCCGCAGCAGAATCAACCGCCAGTGGTCTATGGCCGCGGCCAGGGTGGGATACCTTTCGCCTGGAATGACCTGAACAACGACGGCATCTGCGATCTGACCGGTCAGCCGGTTGGCCAGCGCCCGATCGCCTTCGGTGGCGGTCGAGGCCGCTGGGCCGCGGTAGGTCAGGGTCGTGGAACCATGGTCGGTCAGGCCACCGGCCAGATGGCGACGCTTTATGGTCGCGGACGGGGTGGTGTGCCCTACGCTTGGAACGACCAGAACCGGGACGGCATCTGTGATCTGACCGGTCAGCCGGTCGGTCAACGTCCAGTCGCCTTTGGTGGCGGTCGGGGCGGTGGCCGGGGTCGCGGCGGTGGCCGGGGGTGGAGGTAGATAGTCCGTTAAAGCCATTGATCGATTAACGACAATAGATCCAGCAGACTTTTTGACCTTCGTTGACGGGACAGTGCTTCTCCAGAAAAAGGGGCGCCGGTCGAGCCGGCGCCCCCTCGAAGGGAAGTAGTCTGTTCTCCCTCTACTGCATAGCAGACCGAATCGGACTTCAGTCGCTGCAACTATCTACTCGATCTCCGCCATCGGCCGGAACTCAGTCTCCGGTTGCTGGCCTGACCGTGATACCTGCAGGGTCACCTCTGTCACTCGAACAGAACCGTGTGATCAACGACCACCCATGGGAAATGACAC
>JALGVQ010000103.1 GCA_025774615.1 bacterium | reverse complement strand
CTCCGGCCTCATACGAGGTCACGCCGACGGTGTAGGTCCCACTCTCGGTGAGCTCGAGGTTGAGCAGGGATCGATCCACGTCACCCTCGAAGTCATCGTTCTCCTGCCTCTCCTGACCCGGCGTGAGAACGATCAGGTAGGTGTCGAAATGGATCGAGCGGAGGTCGAGGACAACCTGTTCACCCACGGTTCCCACGAAGGTATAGAGGTCGATGAACTCACCGGTATCGATGGTCTCATCGCCCCGGGCGAGTTCGCCGCTTTCGATCCGGGGACCGCCACTCGAAGATCCGGCTGGTCCACCACTGACAGTGATGGTGAGTTCGTAACTGCCGGTCTCTCCTCCCTCATAGGAAGTGGCGATGATCGACCAGGTCCCTGATTCGGTGATGTCTACCTCGACCCGTGAATGGGTGATGTCCCCATCTTCCCAGTCGTCGTTCTCGTTGAGATCGTCGCTGGGCGAACCGACTCCGAGATAGGTGTCGAACTCACTGGAGAATAGATCGACCACGACCGTCTGGCCGATCTCGGCATCAAAGGTGTACGAGTCGAAATATTCACCCGTTTCGAGCAGGGAGTCTCCCTTTGCCAGGCTGCCGCTCTCCCTGCGGGTCCCGCCACCACCGCCGCTGTCACCACCGACCGAGATGGTGACCTCATACGAACCGGTCTCCCCCTTCTCGTACGAGGTAGCCAGCACACTCCACGTTCCTGACTCACCGGCATCGATCTCAACTCGTGAGAGGTTCACGTCCCCTTCATGGTCGTCATTGTCCGTCTGGTCACCGCTGGGAGATTTCACGATGAGCCAGGTGTCGAAATCGGTCGAACGGAGTTCAACGATGATGTGCTGGCCTGCTCTGGCTTCAAAGGTGTAGTTGTCGACATACTCTCCCGAGGTGAGAGTGGTGTCTCCTGATTGCAGTCTGCCGGTATAGGAATCGCCCTGCTTGTTCGATGCGCCGCCGACTCCACTCCCTTCACCCCAGATACCGATCCCGTAGTAGCAGGGCGAGACCGTACATGACACCATGTAGACCTCGACCTGGTAGGTTCCGGTCACATCAGGAGTGATCGACAGAAGAGGGTAATCGTCGACGGCCACATCCTCGGTGACCTTTTTCCCCTTCGGGTCATAGAGTGTCAGATCGAGATCATCGCAGTCGTTGTCACATACTCCCAGGATCCGGTAGGCGACTCCTGCCCTGAGAGTGAAGGAGATACGTTCCTTGCTCTCGTTCGCAAGGTACCCTTTCTGATGGTCACGGATGAGAGAGAAGCCTTCATCGGCAAGCGCTTCATGCGCGGCCGCGAGTTGATTGTTAACGACCTCTTCCCATTCTTCCAGTTGCGCCTGAGCCGGGGTGGCAAGGCAGAGAAGTGCTGTGCAACAGATCAGAGCGCCGGATAGTAAGGTTTTCATGCTCGCCCCCAGGATTCCAGTGTTGAAACGCGGCTGGACTGTGAGGGCGAAAGTGTAGTGCAAGGCACCGACAGCAGAAAAGTGCGATATTTTTGTCGATCCGGACCCCGCCATCACTCCAGTTCGAAAAGTTCCTCGACCGGAACCTCGAACGCCCGGGCAAGCTTGAGAGCCAGGACCGTGGAGGGGACGAACCTGCCGGTTTCGATGGTATTGATGGTCTTTCGGGTAACGCCGATCCGCTCAGCCAGATCTGCCTGGGTGAGGTCGTGTCTGGCGCGGAATACCTTCAGGTTGTTCCTCAGGTTCGGGTTGCCCATGGCTCAGTCCCTCCGGTAGCGGAGGTAGGTGCCGATCGTGACGCCGAGGCCCACTGCGATTGCAAGTGGCGAACGGATTTCAAGGAACATCAGGAGCTGTGGAGCCCCGAGGAAATAGCCGATCAGCACGGTGGAGAGGACTTTGAGGATCGTGAAGGAGGCCTCCACGGCCAGCATCGACCAGAACCCGGCGGCCGCTGCCCGATACCAGGCATCGCGGACCATCTCATCTCTCAAGGCCTCTGCGATCACGGGATTGGACCTGATCCGTCGTCCCAGAAAGAGATAGCGCAGGAGGAAGAAGACCCAGAGCGCCATTGGTACCAGACCGCCACCGAGGAACAACCATGGAAGCAATGGTGAACCCTGCAGGCCTGTGATCGCGTATCCGATGATCACAAATATCTGCAGGAACGACCAGACCAGGAACGACCACATGAACCATGCCAGACTCTGGTTCCTCTGCCGGTCAAGCCGTTCGGTGATCTCGATGAATCCGCCGTTCTCTCCCGTCATGATGCGCCCTTTCGATAGCTGTCCGTGGTCCGAACCACGGTTTGAGATACCAACAGGTTACTTATTATAACCTTAACTACTCATAAAGTAACCTATGAGTTACACTATGCAAGGGAAAAGTGAACCCGGTGGAAATTGACTACTACTACTCGTTGAACCTCACCTGGATCCCGATATCTATCGCACGGCGTGTGCCGTAATAGTGAGAACGGTCGTAATTCTCACTGTAACTGGTTGCCCCCGGTCCCGGATCATCAGGTTGCCCTGTCCGTGAAAAGACCGATTGCACATTCCGTCGGTCGAACAGGTTCCTGATCTGGGCGAGCAGACCGCAATCCAGCCCGAAGAGGTGCAGATCACGGTAGACCCTCATGTCGCACTGATGGGTCCAGGGAAGTCTACCCGAGTTCAGTTCGAGGGCCCGCTCCTTCGTGGTTGGTGTATATGGCCGTCCTGCAGAACCGCGGTAGGTAAGACTCACCAGGAGGCGTTCGAACGGTTTGATCCCGACGATCATCGGTCCCGATCCGGCCGGCAGATTCAGGCTCATTGAGGCGGACAGTGTGTGAGGCTGGTCCCATTTTGCCGGCCGGGTCCGTTTCGGAGTGGTGTCGAGATCGTGACGTCCCCTATAACCTGACCACGGATCGTCACGGTTGGTACGTGCGTGGAGAAATGAATAATTCACGCGGCCGCTCCAATGACCGCGAAGTCGGCGGGAGATTGAGAGATCAACTCCCCGGGCCGTGGTGTAGTCATAGTTGACGAAGATGGTGTAATCATAGGGATTGCTTACTCCCATGAAGAAGGCCGGGACGAACTGCGTTCCAACAAGATTGCTTGTGTCCTTCCCCCAGAGAACGAGGGAGACCATATGTGTCTCATCCAGATGACTGCGCAGGCCGATTTCATACTTTGATGATCGTTCACTCTCGAGTGTTGGATTGCCGAACAGGGGGACAGAATCTGCCATGGATCCCTGCAGATACATGTTCCGGTAGACAGGGATCTGATAGAAGTGGCCGTAGTTGAAATAAAAGACCGACCGTTCCGAGAGAGGATGGGAAAATCCAAGCCGGGGGGAGATCTCCTGCCTCTTGCCGGAATGACGAACAGAGTACTGCTCATGGTCGGGGGGATGGATGTAGAGTTCACCATTCATGTCGATCGGACCATAGCCGCCGGGCCAGGTCGGAGTATATGGATCAGGCCAGAAGGGTACGTTGCCCGATCGACTCCAATCATACCGGAGACCGAGGTTCAGAACGAAGTGCGGGTATTCGATCTTGTCCTGGATGTAGACTGCTGCCTCTGTGGGGCCCCGCCGGTACTGGCTGATGTAGGGCGGGTAGAGGTAGAGCAGCTGCACGTCGTATTGATCGATAGTGAGCGCCCTGTACTGGAATCCTGCTTTCAGAAGATGATGGGGACTCACCTGTGCAGTGACATCCAGTTTCACCTGGCGGGTGATGTCGAACTGGTTGGAGAAGTAGCGATCCGATCCGTCGTTCCCGTAACCGGCGCCGCCGATCGGAAAATACCCGTACCGTCGGCTCCCATCAGGCGCATCGTCGCTCGATATGTAGGGTGTCGGTTCAAGGGTGACCTGGGTCATCGCATCGTCAGGGTCCCAGTGGGTATTGAGCCACGTCCCTGAATCCGCATATCGATGTTCGAACCGGGGCGCCCAGCCATCTTCATTCACCCACCGCTTCACCCGCATGGTGCGGTTGTAGTCAAGGTAGGACGCCCGGAGGGTGTAGAAGATCGACTGTGAGGGCTGGTGTGTCCAGACCAGCGCGAGCCGGTCGTGAGCCTTGGTCACAATATTCTTTTCGTTGGGAAAATCGGTCAGGCCTGTGCTTGAGATGATCTGGGAACTCTGGCGCGCGTCTCCCAGATAGAAATCCTCTCCAGCATACATCGGATCGGCGTTCCAGCGTTCGGTGCCCCAGATGCAGTTGTCCTGGATCTCCTGCGGTATCCCCCAGAACATCGAGTACCGCCAGGCGTTGGTATATGGCACCCGATCGGACCGGTTTCTGACCCACGATGCCTTCAGACGCATGGTCGGTGTGATTCTGGCGGTGAGGTTTACCAGTGATTCCTGGTTGTTGTTGTATCCGTAGCCGAGCCAGCCCGCGTATATGTCGGTTGGATATATACGCCAGTTGTTCCCGGTGACGGTCTCCCGTTGGGCGTATGGATTGTGTGTCGCGTAATCGAATTCTGTCCAGTCATCCGGCATCTGATCGTAGGAAATATCATCCTTGCGGCTGGAGGGATCTTCAGGATCCACATGCAGGTCGTAGACGACATCATCCTTCTCGACCAGGTAGTCGCGTTCGGTGACAGTTGATCCTGAGAGGAAGAATGTGAGGAACGATATGCTCGGAATCGGGCCTCCAAGAGAAGCCCTGGCCCGGGTCATGTCACGAACATCATCCGGCTGCCGGCCGCTCAACTCACTGGAGAGGATCTCCACATTCCCTTCGTATACCGGACCGCCGCTTCTGGTTACGAAGTTCACCACACCACTGAGCGCATTCCCGAATTCCGCGCTCATGCCGCTCGCCATGACGACCATTTCCTGCAGGGCGCTCGGGTTCGTCTGAACAGCCTGTCCACCGAACACAAGGTTGGTGACCTGCATCCCATCAAGCATGAAAGCGACTTCGGCATTTCGTCCACCGCGCACATGTACCTGCTGGATACCCCGGTCGTAATAACCGGGGATGTCGTGGGTGAAATTGTTCTCGAAGAAGAAATTCGTCTGAAGATTGAGAATGTCGGAAGTGCTGTAGGCGGGCATGTCCATCATCTGCGAAGATGTGTAGGAGTCCCGTGAGGAAGTCACATCTCGCTTCAGGTGATCAGTCTCGGCTGTGACGGTGATAATGTATCCGGTCTCCATCGTTACCGGTTCGAGGGAAATATCGAGATTCGTGGTCCTTCCGGTGATCACAGACAGACCATCGACCTCAACCGGAGCATAGCCGATCATGGTGGCCATGAGGGTATAGATGCCGGGTGGGATATTCAGGATGACGAACCGCCCCGCTTCATCAGTAGCCGCCCCCATACCGGTACTCGTCCCGTCATGGTGGAACAGCTGGATGTTCACCTGCTGGAGTGGCTCAGTCGTCTCTGTATCGTGAATCATCCCCCTGATCACCCCGGTTGTTGCCTGCGCCAGAGCTGGTCGCGGAAGGAAGATACTCAGGAGGAGGATGCTCAGGAGGAGGGTGAGGGGCAACGTCCTCTGCAGATGTCCGGAAACAGGACAGTTGAGCCGGCACGATCGGGCGCGCATGGTATATCCTTCGCGGTGCTCCGATCTCTCTCTTTCACTCCCGGTGTTCTGATGGGATGACGGGGTGATCTGGGGTGGTGTTTACGGTTGTTCCTGCAGTCGGATGATCTCCTGCTGATCACTCATCTTCCCGGGAACTGATACTGGAGAGGAAGTAGAAACAGCGACCGGAATTCGGGTCGTTGATGAAGCCATCGACGGCGTACCCTTTCCCGAGGTACCACTGGAAAGCCCTGCGGGTTGTCAGCCGCCACTGACCGGCCAGGTCAGGATCCTGGAGCTTCATTTCCTGGATGTTCGCGGGGATCTCGACCCGCACCGAGGGAAGCGCCGGCAGATCGATCTCCACCGGTCCCGGAGTCTCATCCACTGTGTCAATATTCACGACAGGGACCTGTACGATCAGAGCGGGACTGACCGTCAGCCTGCCCGCCAGCGCGTCATCGACGCGGGGATCTTTCAGATCCCATTGGATCATGAACCGGTCTGTCCCGATCCCGATGTGGCGGATACTCCCGGTGCCATTTCCATACATGTTCTCGATGTACTCGACCGGACGGGCTCCGAGACGGTTGATATTCAGATGGGCGTTCGAAGCCTCCAGGGGATCGTAACTCCACCTGACGATCTCCACGCCCAGTTCCAGAAGTCGCTCGCGCTGGAAAGCCTTCAGGTTCCTCCCGAGTCCGATACCGGTGCATTCCGGACGAACCGCCAGCATGTCCGACCAGTGTACCACCTCCCCTTCATCGATACCTGTCACACCGAAGACGAACCCGAGGAGTCTTTCAGCGGGATCGAACGCACCGACCGCAACTCCGCCGACCTTCTGGCTGATCATCAGGATGGAAGGCGGGACCACTTCGGTGAAATCCTCACCCCACGTCTCGCGCTGCAGTGAGACGCACTGGTCGAAATCCTCATGGGTTTTCAGGGGGCGCAAGGCAACATCTGAGAGTTCCACGCACGTCCTGTCATCAACCATCAGTGAAACCTCCACATCATGTTGTGGTGTACCCTCTCGCCCTGATGAGCCAGATGCCCCGTGTCAGGATGGGAATGACGAAGATAAGCAGGAATAGCCAGCTGAGAGTCCCGTATCCCCTTGCGATAAGGTCTATGAGACCGAATCTGGCCAGAATCGCTCCAAAGAGGAGGAGGGCCACAGCGATAGCCGGCCGGAGTGATACCGGCATGGCTCTCTGTCTCTCTGCGTATACACCAGCGATCCTCTCATTGATGGCATGGATCATGCCGGTTCCGGTCTCGATCAGTGTTCCGTACAGGACGAACTGATATACCAGCAGGAAGCCGTGGGATCCGAGCGCACCGATCATGAAGGTGGCCGGGACAGGCTGATCGACGATCCCGGGGTAGAACCCGGACATCGCCAGGAAGAAAAGGAGCGCGGGAATGATGCCGATGAGACCGGAAAGGAGACCGGCGGTGACGGCCTCCCGCCGTGTTTCCATGTGCCGCACGCAGAAGAAGACTGCCGGGATAACGGCCAGGTTGTAGGCGGCATACCGCACCCCGTCGACGAACCAGCCTCTGCCGATCCCGCCGGATGTCAGTGCCATCCCGATCTCGCTGTTGAACCGGATCAGGCACCAGATGAAGAGGGTGAAGAAGACCCCATAGAGTATGAAGGACCAGGTCGCCAGGACCCGCTCGATTGTTCGGCTGCCCCTGAATACCAGGAAGCCGATCGCTGCCATCATGATTATCACACCCAGGGTATAGTTGAGTGCGAATGTTTCTTCGAGGATCGTGCCCGCAGTGGCCGCGATCACACCGAGGATGATCAGCAGGAGCAGGAAGTAGCAGATCTCGAACATAACCCATCCCCGGCCCAGCAGATGGGTGAAAAGGGTGCGATAGTCATTGCTGCGGAAGACGCGCGCGAACTCGAATGTCACAGCGCAGACAGCACTCCAGATCACCGTGGAAACCAGCATCATACCGAGAAGCCCCCCAACAGGGCCGTTGGTGAGAAAGAATTCCACCAGTTCCCGGCCGGTTCCGTAGCCGCCGCCGATTACAACCGACTGGAACACGAATCCGGGGAGCAGGTACTTCTGGAACCAGGTGGATCTCACCGTACTCTTCCTCCTCGGGTCGGATGTGTCGCGCCTGCGTCAGCGGGATCAGCGTCAGCGGGATCAGAAGGGGAGATTGCCCAGATCGACATTCCCACCACTCAGAATGATTCCGACCCGTTTCCCCACTATCGGCAGGTCGCCTGATAGCGCGGCCGCCACCGGGACAGCGGAGGAGGGCTCTATGATGATCTTCATCCTCTCCCAGACGGTCCTCATGGCAGCCACGATCTCTTCCTCGCTGACGGTCACGATGTCATCGACGAAGTGACTGATGATATCGAAGGTTCTGTCACTCAACTGGGTCCTCAGACCGTCTGCTATCGTATCGGGATCGATACTCGGGATGATCTTCCCCTCATGGAACGACCGGTAGGCATCATCCGCGTTGGCCGGTTCACAGGCGATCACCTGTGTGAGCAGGTCGAGGTGATGAATTGCGAGCGCGGTGCCGGCGATCAGCCCTCCGCCTCCAACGGGTCCGAGCACTACGTCGAGATCGTTCGCCTCCTCGAGGAGTTCGATCACCGCTGTGGCCTGCGCTTCGATGATCCGGTAATCGTCATAGGGATGGATGAGTTCGGCGCCGGTTCTGGCTATCACGGCCTCGGCCGTGCTCTCGCGGGCAGCAAGTGTCGGTTCACAGAGGGTGATGATCCCGCCGTAACTCTCCACCGCCGCGCGCTTGACTGCCGGCGCGTTCGACGGCATCACGATGTGGGCAGGAATGCCTCTCAGCCGGGCCGCCCAGGAGAGAGCGGCGGCATGGTTGCCCGATGAGTGGGTGACCACACCCCGGGATGCGGTCTCCTCATCCAGTGAAAAGACCGCGTTACAGGCCCCGCGGGCCTTGAAGGCGCCTGCTTTCTGCATATTCTCGCACTTGAAGAAGAGGGAGGCCTCGCACATCTCATCCAGGGCTGCCGACGTCAGGACGGGAGTGCGATGGATATACGGTGCGATGCGGCGATGCGCGGCCCGGATATCTTCGAGATCAGGTCTCTTCATGCGTTCCTGCGCGCCTCCGGCAAAACGGGTGGTTGTTGAAGAGCTGTTATGCGCTTCCGCTTTCTTTCGTAGCCGATGCCGGGTCCGATGGCAAGATGGTTTCTCCTCCGAGAGAGCGGGTTCCCCCTGCCCGATGCCTGTGATATAGTCCCCGAAACTGTTTCCGGAGGGGGATTTCCGGGAGACACCGATGAGGAGGATCGACCATGCGTCGAGGCATACCCGTGCTGCCGACACTGTTGATCCTGCTTATCACCACGGCCTGCACAAGAAGCATCACGTGGGAGGATTCGATCGAGGACGCGCTGGCACTGTCCGTCAGGGACGGCAAGCCGGTGCTGCTCTACTTCACCTTCCACGGGTGACACTGGTGTACGGTGCTGGAGGATTCCACCTACACCGACGCCGCGGTCGTGGCGATGAGCAGGAAATTCCACTGGGTCACGGTTCTCAGGGATTCCACCCCGGAGATCACCAGTCGATTCAATGTCACCGCCCATCCCAGTCTGATGGTGATCGGGGACGAGCAGGAGAAGGTCTATCGCTGGAGCGGATATAAGCTGCCCGATCCGTTTATGGGCGAACTCGATGAGGCGCTGAGGAGGAATGAACTCTACCGTTCGGGCCAGGAGTGGGATGATCCGGACCCGAGACCGGCCTCGATCATCGATACCGGCACGGTTCGGACGATTTCCGCCCCCTCTGAAGAGGTGCCGGCCGCGCTGACAATACTTGGTAATGATCTGTGGGTGGCCCAGTTCGGCTCACTCTACCGGATCGATCCGGAGACAGGGGCGATCAGGAACCGTTACGAACTGGAAGTGGATGGGGAACCGGCCACCTCGGTCAGGGGGCTCTGTAACGATGGCGGGTATCTCTATGGCATGCAGTACGGCTGGACCGCCGGGAAACCCACCTTTGTCATCGATCCGAGGAATGGCCGGATCATCAGGGAGATCGTCACCGAGGAGATGCTGGTCAACAAGTTCTATGCGGCCAGCGCGGTCACCTGGAAGGACGGAAGCCTCTGGGTACTCCATTCGGGGAAGATCAGCCAGGTCGATCCCCGCAGCGGGGAGATCGTGAGCGAGATCGAACTCGAAGAAAGGCTCTCGGGACTCACCTGGAACGGGGAGCAGTTCGTGGGTGTGAGCCGCGAAGAGATCGTGTTCGTCGATCCCGG
>JALGVQ010000102.1 GCA_025774615.1 bacterium | reverse complement strand
GTCAGCGACCGGCTTCTGTCGGGATTTCACACATTCGAGGAAGTTCTGCACATGACCGAAGTGATAGTCGCGTGATGCCGGCTGGCGTTCCACGTCCTCCATCCGTTTTGCCCGGGGCTGATTGTACGCATCGGTCTCGGAATGGACTTCCCAGCCGCCGCGATCCACAACCAGGATGCCGTTCTTTCCGTGGAACTCGACCCCATGTTCACGCTGCCATGGTCCCACGCCACAACCGATCATATGCTCCCAGAGGATCGAGAAAGACGGGAACTCGATGATCGACTGCTGAGTATCGGGTGTCTCGCGGATATCTTCGGGGAATCCGTACTTTCCGCCGATCGCCATGGCGCCGACCGGGTCCTCTTTCATCGCCCACATGGCGACATCGATCATATGGGCGCCCCAATCGGTCATGAGACCACCCGAGTAATCCCACGACCATCTGAAATTGTGATGAACGCGCAGCGGATTGTACAGCCGCAGGGGCGCCGGACCGAGCCAGAAGTCGTAATCGAGGTGTGCCGGGGGCTCTTCATCGGGCGGGAATCCCAGATCGCCTTTCCAGTCGAGGTAGGTCCATGCCCGTACCATGCGGATGTTGCCGAGGTTGCCGGAGGTCACGAACTCCACCGCGTCGGCGAAGTGGCCGGCACTGCGCTGCTGGGTACCGACCTGTACCACCCGATCGTATCGACGCGCCGCTTCCACCATGGCCCGCCCCTCACTGATCGTGGTCGCAAGTGGTTTCTCGACATAGACATCCTTGCCTGACTGGCAGGCAAGAATGGTGGGAAGCGCATGCCAGTGGTCGGGGGTGCCCACGATCACGACATCGATGTCATCCTGTTCGATGATCCGTCGAAAGTCCCCATACCCGTCCGGCCGTTTTCCCCGTCTCTCCTCAACGAGCGCAAGGCCTTCTTCGAGGCGTGTCTCATCCACATCGGCGACCGCCAGACACTCCACCTCAGGCACACGGAGGAACTGGTTCAGATTCGCCTTGCCCTGGTCACCACTGCCGATCAGAGCCACGGCGATCCGGTCATTCGGACCAACCTGTTGTGACATGACTTCTCCTTCGGCTCCCGGAGTGAGACCCGCCGCCATGAAGGCGGTGCCGGCGGCAGCCTTCGTCGAGTTCTCAAGGAACGTGCGTCGTGCCATCTTCTTCATCTCGTCTCCTTTGTACTGAACGCTCCAATCAGGATACTATACCATTGAACCGGAGTTGGCAGTCGGCACTTTTCATGCTCGCAACACAGGAAGGCACCTGGCCATGACCAAAGGCATCAGGAGCATCCCTCATCTCCTGCTCCTGCTTCTCATCACCTTCGCTGTCTCGACCGTCTCATGCCAGCCGGACGACGGATCGAGATCCGAACGGGTCGGAGCCGAATTCAATACACTCACCGATGCCGAGAGGGCAGAGGGCTGGATACTCCTGTTCGATGGCGAGACGTTCGACGGCTGGAGAGGACTCGGGCAGGATGGGATTCCCGAGGGCCACTGGACCATCGAGAATGGAGCCCTGAAAAAGGTCGCGAGCGGTGAGGTCCCCCTTCAGGCGGATGGCCAGCCACTCCAGGGTGGTGATCTCATGACCGAACGGACGTTCGAGAATTTCGAACTCTTCTTCGAATGGAAAATCTCTCCCGCGGGTAACAGCGGGATCAAGTACAACGTTTCCGAAGAGATGTCCGTCTCGAGCCCGCCCCGGAATGCCGCCCTCGGTTTCGAGTATCAGGTCCTCGATGATGCCAGTCATCCGGATGCCCTGAACGGGGAGAACCGGACGGCCGGCGCGCTGTATGACCTGATCCCGCCTGCCGGGAAGATCCTCAAGCCGGTAGGTGGATTCAACACCGGTCGGATCATCTTCCATGGTGGACATGGTGAGCACTGGTTGAATGGCACGAAGGTTGTCGAATACGATCTCGATACCGATCGTTTCCGCCTGCTGTTCCGGGGGAGCAAATACCGGGGCATCGCCGGTTTCGCTGATACACGAAAGGGTCACATCGTTCTGCAGGATCATACCGACGCCGTATGCTACCGGAATATCAAGATCCGGGAGATCGAGCCGTAATGGGATCTGTGTAATGGAATCTGATCGATGAGCAGATCGACCAAGAATCGTGCCGTTCGTAAAATCAAACTGAGCGGCCGGATGGCAGAATTCCATCGTATCCAGAAACGCCTGGAACTGGCGATCCTCGCACTCATCCTGGTGACCGCTTTCGGGGTGGTCGGATTCATGCTCATCGGCGATGGTGAGTACAGTCTGATCGATGCCACCTACATGACGTTCATCACCCTCACGACCGTCGGGTTCAGTGAGGTCATCGATATGTCGGCAAATCCCGCCGGCAGGGTGTTCACCATGTTCCTCCTGCTCGGGGGGATGGGGATCGTCGCCTATACCATGCTCACACTCGCCTCATTTGTTATTGAGGGCCAGCTCCGCCATATTTTCACCAGACGGCAGATGCAGAGGAGGATCGGACGGATGAAAGACCATTTCATCGTCTGCGGCGATACGTTCGCCAGGTGGTACGTTACCGAGGAACTGACCAAGACCGGACGCAGTGTCGTTCTGGTGACCTCCTCCCAGGAATTGATCGATGAAGCCACCGAACGACTGGGTGATATTCCGGGAGTCGTAGGTGACCCCAGCGACGATGAAGTGCTCATCGAAGCGGGCGTGATCGAGGCTTCCGGAGTCGTATTCTCAATGGCCGATGACAAAGACAACCTCCTTGGAGTACTGACCGCTCGAAGGCTGTCACCCGGTATCCGCATCATCGCTTCAACCGAACGACCCGAGACGATCGCGAAACTGAGAGCGGCCGGAGCTGACGCGATCGTGAGTCCGACCCACATCGGAGGCATGCGGATGGCATCAGAACTCATCAGGCCGACGGTGGTCTCGTTCCTCGATCAGATGCTCCGTGTCGGAGGGGGGACACTCAGGGTTGAGGAAGTGAAGATCCACAAGGAATCACCCGTGACCGGCGACACCCTCGGATCGCTTGAGATCGACCAGATCGAAGGAACAGTGCTCCTGGCTCTCCACCGGCCCGGCCGGGAAGACTCGGAGTTCAAACCTGATGCCGGCACGGTCCTCGAGGCGGGGATGCGGCTCATCATCATGACCGATGTCGAGGGACGTGAAAAGCTGGAGGAGCGGATACAAACCAACATATCCTGACACTACCCCTGAGGAATCCTGCCTCTTCCCCTAATGATCATCCGGAACGAGTGTCTCTGACACGATCTGCCGGGCAACAAGTGACCGGTGGCATGTGGAGCAGTCACCCAGAGTCTTCCGGTCCACTTCTTCCGCTTTTTCCCGGTGGCACGGGATACAGTTATTGTGCATGGCTTCCATGTAACTCACGGCATACGCGAGATCATCCTCCCCGTCGGACCGTTCCGCCCATGCTGTGTCCTCCTTGTGACAATCGAGACACGGTTTGGAGCTCTCGGCTGATTTCGCTTCACCCTCATGGTGGCATACAGCGCAGGAGTGATTCGACGGATGGATCCCCTTGAGTTGCTCGCTTTCAGCGACTGCCCGGGTATGTCCAGTATGATCGAATATGAGTGTCGACTGCACCATCTGTCTATGACAGCGGAAACAGGCCGTCGTCTCATCTCCGGGGAGTGACATATGGTGGCAACTTCGACATGAGGATTCCCCGCCCAGCCTCTCCCGATGATCGGCATGGGGGAAGTTGGTAGTAACACCTGTCTTGTTACCATCAATACAGAGTTCAGTCCGGGTGATATCGAGTCCGACAGCCGGTTCTATCGCCTCAATGCCATCTGCCCGCGAATACATCGGATACATAATGCCCCATGCCAACGGGATCACGAGCACCGCAATCACTGTCGTCCGCTCCAAGCCACTGCTCAGGGCCGTATTCCAGACACGGGAGAGTGAGTCGAAAGAGGCTCTGAATACCCCCATGTCTTTCCGCCGGTTTCTCCACTCCTCATCGAAGATGGGGAAGTTCTCAACGAAGAAGAGGAATGCCAGTCCGGCTGCCGCAATGACTCCGATGGAGAGTGCCCACTCGGCCAGAGAGGGGAAATAGAACGCTCCGGCATTCCTGAAATAACCGAAGATACCGACATCCAGCCGGTTGAGCATCAGCCCTGAACAGGCCGAGAACGCTGCCATACCCAGGGCGGTCGGGGAGCGTCGGGTCCGGGGATTCCAGACCAGGAAAGAGGGGAGACCTGCCAGGAGTATCATCTCGAGGCCGAAGAGCCAGCTCTCCCAGGTACCTGCAATCAGAGCACGCCATGATCCACTGACAAGCAGGTCGATGATCTGAAGAATCCCGAAAACACCCAGGATGGAAACAGCGATGGAAGCAAGACCGATCAGCATGGGCATGTCTCTGCCAACAGACCGATGATTTCCGTTCCCGGCCTTCCTCTCAGACAGAGGTGCCAGGAAGATCGTCTCTTCTCCCTTTGGTCCGAATACCGACTCCCGATTGTACAGCCTGGCATAGAGGATCTTGATGAGTACGATGAACATCATCCCCGCGCCCATAGCCGAGATAATGAAGAACAGCGGTAGCAGGGAGGAGTACCACAGCGGGTGGAGCCGCTGTGGTGTCACCAGAAAAAGTGATCCGAGCGAGGAGTGATGTAGTGAGGAGAGCGATATGCCCACGACCACGACACCGAACGCAATGCTGTGCAGATACTCCGCTACCCGCTCGATTCGCAGTTTTTCAAATATTGTGGGGCCCAGTTCGATAGCGGTGACCGTGAAGTAGAGGATCACGCACCAGAACACTTCGAAAAGGAACGAATGCTCGTTCCACATCAAGAACGGGTGCCAGAAACGGAACGGGAGACCGATATCGAACAGCAGCGCCAGACATGAGCATCCGTACCCCAGAAAGGCCAGCAGGATGGCCGGTTTCATCAGGGGACGGAACCGTTCCAGTTTAAGGACATAGACCAGGAAGCCGATCGTGAAGCCACTGGTCGAGATGGCTACTCCGGCAATCATGTTGAGAATCTTCCAGAGTCCCCACGGCACGGCATCAGTAAGATTGGTCGTCGCCCCGAGTCCGAACCAGAGCCGGAACATTCCCGCCACCAGTCCGGCCATGGCTAACGCCCACAGGATATCCTTCAGAGTGCGGGTCCGGCGCATCATGCTCCCTCACCCCCCTTCTGGTCACTCCTGTCTGGTCCAACTGATCCAGCGGTTTCAGCTGGACTTGTGGCTTCAGTTGATATTGTGGTTTCACCTGAACCAGCGATTTCGTTCTGAAGCTTCATCCTGCGCCGGATGATCCAGTTCACTCCCAGCAGACTGCTCGCTACGCTCATCCCGATGATCGGTGTTTTGGTAATGAGCGGCTCCGTCATCGAGGGAATCGATTCCACATCAGGTTCCGGCCAACCGATAGGGCTCAAATCAACATCGGAGATGTAGAGAACCGAGGTGCCTCCGAACTCGTTCTCACCCCACACCCGTGGCAGGTACACGTCATTGCCTGAAGCGATGCGACTATATGCCACGCGGAGCAGATCATCCCTCTCCCCGAATAACAGGGCTCCATGAGGGCAGGCCTCGACACACGCCGGATCCAGCCCGTCTTTCACCCTCTCGAAACACATCTCGCACTTCCTCATGAAGGGGGTCGTTTCCTGCCACTCGTATCGGGGAATGGTGAAGGGGCACGCCAGCATGCAGTACCGGCATCCGATGCACTTGTCCGGGTCGTAGATGACAGGTCCTTCAGGGGTCTTCGTGATCCCTCCCACAAGACAGGCCGAGACACAACTCGGTTCCAGACAGTGCATACAGCTCTTCCGGGCGAATCGTCCATCATCCACACTCAGCACGCTGAGAAGGCGGTTTTCCGACAGGCCGTCCTTCGTGAGCACCCGGTCCATGTGAGCCCTGACCGGATCGGAGTCGTTCTCAGTGATGCAGGCGGCTACGCATCGCTCGCATCCCGAGCATTTTGTGACATCTACCAGGATCCCTTTCATCAGATCTTCGCCTCCTCACCGAACAGCGCTTCGGCCACCTTGTCCCCGGCCCCGGGACGGAGCTGCCAGTGCACCGCCGAGATCCGATCGAAGAAGAAGAGCACGACATGTGCCAGCTTGGAGGCTGGCACCATAATGAAGAGCGCCTCGGCGCTCAGGATGTGGGTCAACATCATCACATCCCAGGGGGCCGGATTGATCGCGGGATGCGCGGCGAGATACCCGGACACGAAGGGCAGCAGGAGCAGCATCAGGAGGAAATAATCCATCGGCCCGCTCACCATGCGGTGGCGAGCCCGGAAGGTCCGGTATGCAAGCAGGAGCAGACTGCACGCGATGGTCAACAGTGTCAGGATATCCGCGACACCTTTGCCTATGGCAGGCAGGTTCAGACCCAGGAAGCGTTCCCATCTGACTACATGATCGAGTAGAAAGAGGGGCACGATGATCAGTCCGATATGCATCAGGAAAGACGCTATCGAGAAGATCTTTGTCCCCGGTTCGATGTGGCGAATCGGTATCACCCAGCTCAGCGAATCCCTGACCATGGTCATCCAGGGAACCTCCTTCAGACGCCGACCCTTATTCACCGAGAGGAAGTAGATCTGAAGAGCCACCTGGCGACACAATCCGGCCAGCATGATACCGAATGTGAATGCGAAGAGGGGTCCTCTCGCGAAGTCGAGCCATGCTTCCATCACGTATCCCCTGACCTCTCCTCAGATGGCATAGAGAGCCGCCTGTTCTTTACGCTCCATGGGACTGATACCGCCGGGGATCTCGATTGCCTGAAGTATCAGGTCGTGAAGCCCCATCACACGGCAGGGTAGTTCGTAGTAATCCACGAGTTCTTTGAGCTGTTTCTTGCAGTTGGCGCAGGGCGCCACCACGATCTCAGCTCCCGTCTGCCGGAGTTGCTCTGCCTTCATCTTTCCGGCGATCTCCATCCGGAATTCGTGCATTTCGTCGATCGATACAAGACCGCCCCCACCTCCACAGCAGAGATTGTCCGATCCCTTTGGTGTCATCTCGACGAAATCCCCTATGAAACTCCGTATGATCTCCCGGGGCTGCTCAATGATCCAGCCCGAGCGGGCGATATTGCAGGGATCGTGGTAGGTGACCCGTTCAGTGATGACGTTGGGGTCGAGGGTGATTCTACCCTTCCTGATACAGTCGAGGGTGTATTCCATGAAGTTCAGTACCGGTGGGGCTTTGCGCCCCATGAAGGTGGGGACGAAGTCGTGAGCGGCCCGGGACGCATGCCCGCATTCACCGATGAGGATGTTCCTGCCACGCAGGCGGTCCACCTCTGACACCAGCTGCTTGATGATGTTCTCAAGGTGCCAGTCGCTGTAGAAGAGACCGTAGTTGATCCCGTCGTAGTTGCAGAGCCCGATGGTCCACCTGTCCCAGTCACCGGAAGCATAGAGCACGGCAGCGTTGCCCATGAGGGTATCGGGCTCCATGAGGTAATCGCTGACGGCGCAGAAGAAGACATAGTCCCGATCGACCTTGTCGGTCGGAAACTCCAGCTCCACTCCCAGCATCTCCTCCATCTCCTCGGCGAGGAATTCCAGCACGTCAATCAATCCTGCCCTCGGCACCTTCGAAGTGTTGTGGGTCTCTCCCTCGAGCTGCTCCTGAACGCTGACCTGAAGCGCCTTGGGAACGATACCGATCAGACTGAGCAGATATCGTCCAAGCCGCGTGATGAGTCCGTGATCGAATCCGAGGGGACACACCCTGGTGCAACGACGGCAGGCAGTGCACCGGTAGAAGATATCCCCCATCTCATCGATGATCTCCTCGGTCAGCTCGAACGCGTTCGTGAGTCGTGACTTGAACCATCCGTCGAGAGTGAAATACCGCTCATAGATGTCCAACAGGAGGTTGGTCCGGTAGCAGGGGATATCCTTCGGATCCCCTGACGCCTGCAGGACAGGACACGCCACGGCACACCGGTTGCACTTCGTGTTTGACCTTCGGTAGGAATCAAGGAGCGGTTTGTAGTCGGTGAACTCAAGGACCCGGCCGAACGCCTCAAGAAAACGATCCACCAGTTCATCGTCCGGGCGCTCCAGCAGGTGGTATGGGAATACCCGTCGCGAAGGGGTCTCGGTCATCTCGGTGGCAGGTATTGCAGCAGGTAATACAGTGGCGGTTTCCATTCGGTGTTCCTTGTTGCACGTTGTGATTACCTGTATCCCTTGCAAAGCCCGTACCAATTCCTCAATCCGATCTAAAATCGATCGTACCGGTACCTGAGCAAATCTCCTGATCGGTCAGAAACGTCCTGTTTATTGGGAAAATAGCTGTGTCGTCGGGGGGGATGAGTGTAAGGCCCTCCTGTCTGACCAGCACCGGAATGACGTTGCATCTGTTGCAACACCACGATGCAATGCAACAGTACGTGCGACACGCAGTACAGATCTCATGTATAAGGATCACCGATTTTACGATCGCACAGCACCATCTCTTCTTATCGGCATGGGAGTTGCTTTGATTATCCCGTGACCAATGACGACGAGGAAGCCATGCGATTTGGAATCCCCATACTCTCTGATCGAGTCGCCCCACGGTGCACCTTTGCCGATTCGGTGCTTCTGGTGTCGGTCAATCGCAGGCGGATTCTGGAGCAGACTGTTGTTCCGCTGGAAGGAACCACGTGGGCAGACCTTGCCCGGGTCCTGGCAGATCAACGAGTTGACACGCTGGTATGCGGAGGCATCAGTCCATCCACCCGGGAATCTGTCCAGGTCCTGGAGATAGATGTCATAGATAACGTCACAGGCACCACAGACCGGATCATCGACGCATTGAGACAAGACCGTATCCATCCGGGATTCGGCCTCGTCGAAGATGAGGGATTCGATGAGAGTTCTGATGACAGCGATGTGATGACCCCGCCTGCATCCGACCAGACAGGCAACGGACCGGCGGAAAGTCAGATCAACTGTCTGGAGTGTGTGGATCGAAAATGCCTCCGGGGAGAGGCTTGTTCACTGGCAACTATCATTGAAGAGTGTGTCCCGCCCGCATGGACTCAGGATATTCTGGAATCAGCGATCGATGTGGCCTGCGAGAGTGAACGTAAACTCTGTCGCCTGGCCGAACTCGTCTACTTCTGCCTCGATATGGGCTACCGTCGCCTGGGCGTGGCTTACTGCACCGACTTGCTGCAACCCGCTTCAATCCTCACCGGGGTGCTCCAGCGATTTTTCGAGGCATTCCCTGTGTGCTGTAAAGTGGGGGGGATCACCCTCGACGCATCCCAGGTGCATGCCGGACCGGGGGGAGGATCCGTCGATCTGGCTGCAACAGCCTGTAACCCCTCTGGCCAGGCAGCGATCCTGAACTCTCTTGATACCGACATCAATGTCATCGTCGGTCTCTGTGTAGGTGCTGATTGCATCTTCACCAGAGAGAGCCATGCGCCAGTCACGACGATATTCGTGAAAGACAAGTCACTGGCGAATAACCCGATCGGTGCCGTCTACTCCAACTACTACCTGGAGGATTTCTGAAAGCGGATTCTATCGACCTGCTTTATCCGACTCGAAACCGTCGAAAGAAAAAGGAGAAGTCACATGGCAAACCCAACACTCAACGCAGTCGGATTCTGTGCCCATTACTCTGAGGAGGGTGATCGTGCGTTCGACTATGCGCTCCAGCTGACACGGAAGCATGGAATACAGCTGAACGTCTTTCACTTCCTGACTGATCCCTTCGACCCAACCGATGAAACGCCCGGGAACCTGTCGCGGGAAGAACTGGCAAAACTGGTCGTTGAGCGGGAACGTGAGTTGAGAATGTACTACGACAAGCGCGCAGGGGATTATCTCGAAGTG
>JALGVQ010000101.1 GCA_025774615.1 bacterium | reverse complement strand
GGTGCGTGCCGTCACGTCGATCCCCGAGAAGGTCGGCCGTCGGGTTGCGGGTCTCTACTTCATAAACAGTCTGGGAGCGACCGGCGGAGCGCTCCTGGCCGGGTTCGCCCTGATCCCCGGGCTGGGTGTGCGAGGGGCTCTTTTCTCCGCTGCCGCTCTCAATCTGCTGGTAGGTGGTGTCCTTCTGCTGATGTGGCGCATGGGGATGTTCGAATCTCGTGAATCCGGGGAAGAGGATGAGCTGGAGGATGAGAGCAGGGAACCATCTGCAGAGGCTGAAGATACAGAGAGGGAGCCGGTTGATGCCGGGCAGGAAGAGAGGCTCCATGAAGGAGAGGACCCGATTCCTGAATTCAAGGGAGTAAGTGAGGAAAAGCTTAGCTCATGGGGAAGGGTGGCGGTTCTGGGGGCCGGCATATCGGGAATGATCGTGATGATCTATGAGGTAGCCTGGATCCGCCTCCTTTCCACGATCCTCGGTTCGAGCACCTACTCGTTCACCCTGATGCTCTCAGCCTTTATCACAGGGATCGCATTCGGTTCCCTGATATCCAGACGACTCGCCCGGATCGGAAGGCCCTTCCTCCTGTTCGGGATAAGCCAGATCCTGGTAGGGGGTATGCTCCTGCTCACGCTTCCCCTCTATGCGAAGCTGCCCTACTTCTTCCTCGACCTTCAGAGTTCTATCCCCCGGACCGATGCAGGATACCGTCTCTATGAAGCAGGAAAATACCTGTTCTGTCTCCTGATCATGCTTCCACCCACGCTTGCTTCAGGCGCGGCGCTCCCTCTTGCAGCCGATGTGGTGGCCCGCCTCCGGGGCAACATCAGTCAGCCGGTCGGCCGGATATGGGCGGTCAATACGCTCGGAACGATATTCGGCGCTCTCGGTGGTGGACTCCTTATGCTTCCCCTGCTTGGTGTTGAACTCACACTCCGGATCGGGATCGTGATCAACATGGCGCTCGGCATCTGGATCCTCTCGCTCACCCCGCTCCTGGGGAGAAAACGGATTCGTAAGCTTGCCGTGGGGATAGCCGTGCTGTTGATCATGTTCTTCAGGTTTTCACCCGACTGGGATCAGAGGGCACTCGCGCTCGGTGCCTTTCATTCCCGCGGAGATGTCGCAGAAGCAAGGGAGAGCTTCCAGGCCGAATACGATATCCAGAATCTCATCTTCTATACCGAGGACATCAACGGGACCGTGGCGACCCTCCAGTACGAAGACAACCATTCACTGGTGGTGAACGGCAAGACCGACGCGAGCACCTACATTGGTGACCAGGTTACCCAGACCCTGATCGCCGCGATACCTGCGCTCATGGTTCCTGACGCGAAACGAACCCTTGTCGTCGGACTCGGTTCGGGACAGACCGCCGGTCATATGCTCAGCTATCCCGTGAGCAGTGTCGAGATTGTGGAGATATCACCCGGTGTGATAGAGGCGAGCCACTATTTTGACAACATAAACGGACGCCCTCTCGAAGATCCGCGTACCGAGCTGATCATGCAGGATGCCAAAACCTATCTGCTGACACGTCCTGAGAGACGTTATGATCTCATCCTCTCCGAACCATCCAACCCGTGGATAGCCGGTATCGGCGGTTTGTTCAGCGTCGAGTATTTCACAACCCTGCGGGATCACCTCGAGATCGGCGGTGTGGTTGCCCAGTGGATCCATTCATATCAGCAGACAGAGAAAACCCTCACCAGCGTCCTGATGACCTTTCATGAGGTGTTTCCGTACGTCTCGGTGTGGAGTCTTGCTCCGGGAGATGTTCTCCTGGTCGGTAGTCCCGCTCCCTTTATATGGGACTTCAACGAATCTCAGGCAATGCTTGAGAAAAATGCCGTAAAAGCAGACCTGAACAGAATATATATAACCAGTCTCTTCACTCTTCTGAATCGGCAGATGCTGGGACCCCTGGTGGTTGACGAGATCACGAGTGTAGAGGGGCCGCTCAATACCGATGACTCGCCCTATCTTGAGTATAACGCGCCGAAGGCGGCCTTCCTTCGCTCCCGATCGGAATTGTTCGAGCGGAATGATGAGCGGCTCAGGACGTTGCAGAACGGCGGCCTGACTCTGAAGAGTTATCTGGATGGGCGGGAGCCAACAGTCCCGGAGCTTTCGGGACTGGTCACCCTCCTCGGTCATATCGGTGTGACCGATTACCGGCTCATGGTATCGATATCGGCCGCCTGGCAGAAGTTGGATCCTCTTTCGACAGAGGCGGCGGAGTCGGCCGGGAACTGGATGATCCCTGAAATACTGGAAAGCATCGAGGATGCAGCCGGCAAAGTGCATGATTATCCGCTGGAGTCGCGATATGTCCTTGAATACGCAGATGTGCTTCTGATCGCGTACGGACAGTTGAGGAGCTGCAGTTACAGTGCTGATGATCTCGCTCTGAGACTCCTCGAAGTTCTCTCCTGGGCTACCGATGTCGTCGGGGTGGAGGAGCAGGGGTTCTACCTCTTCGAACGCAGCAAGGTTGCCTGGGACCTGGGTATGTATGAAGAGGCCATGACCACTCTGCGTCATACTCTTGACCTCATCGGACTCGCAGCTGATCCCGATGCGCTGGCAGAGATGCTGGGAACCGATCCTGAGGAAATCAGAGAACGGGTAGCGACGTCGTTCGATCCACGAACAGTCCCCGCACTGGTACTTGAGCTCTACGGCAGGGTACTGTTGAAGCTCGGACGTTTAAGCGAAGCCCGGGAGGCTTTCTGGGATTCCTACCGGCTTCTACCGGACAACCCGGTAGCAGTGTATTACTTTGGAGAGTTGAATCGTCCCGATGCGGCTTCCCGATTCGGGCGTCCACCCGGATCCTCGCCCTGACGATTGTTCCCGGAGGCTTTTGATGCAGCGTACCCGCTGGTTCATGCCCGCAGTATGGGGTGCTTTCTTTATTTCCGGTGTAGCCGGCCTGGTATATGAGGTCGTGTGGGCTCGATATCTCGACCTGGTGCTCGGGGGCACGGCGTATGCCCATATCATGGTGCTGGCAGCCTATATGGGTGGACTCGCTCTCGGAGCCTGGGTGTTTGGTCGTCTCGCTGATCGATTCAGGGAACCTCTGGTCGTCTATACCTATCTCGAGATGGCTATCGGAGTATACGGGCTCATCTTCCCGATACTTTTTGTCGCCGGCAGTGCGCTTTTTCTTTTCCTGGCACCTCTGCTGGGCAGTACCGGCCTGACCGGCAACCTGAACAGGTTTCTGATTTCGATCCTCCTGCTCGGCCCATCTACGTTCCTCATGGGAGGGACCCTGCCGCTTCTGGCCAGGGCTGTCTCCCGTTTTCCCCGTCGGACGGGGACCAGCGTTGCGGGTCTCTACTTCATCAACAGTGCCGGGGCGGTGCTTGGAGCTCTTCTGGCAGGATTCATACTGATACCGACCCTCGGTTTAAGCGCGACCCTCACAACTGCTGCAGCTTTCAATATCATCGTCGGTATCGGTCTGCTGACCGCATGGCGCTTCGGATGGCTCTTCACGTCGCCCGTGGAAGAACGTGAATCAGTTGAAATGGCGGCAGCTGCCGATGAGACGGGAACCGGGGAGGTGGTGGAGCGGGAAGAGGAAGATGAGTCAGCCAGGGAGGCAGAGCAGATAGATCAGGAGAGTGAAGTCGCGCGCGAGTTCATTGGCATCGAGCCGGTCATACTGGATCAGTGGGCGAAGGTGGTGGTGTGGGGTGCCGGCATCTCAGGATTTCTCGTGATGGTATACGAGGTGGCCTGGATTCGTATGCTCTCGACGATCCTGGGATCGAGTACCTATTCATTCACTCTGATGCTGGCCGCGTTCATTTCCGGTATTGCGCTCGGATCACTCATCGCGCGCAGGTTGTCACGGTATGAAAGACCATTCCTCTTCTTCGGTGTGTGTCAGTTGTTGATCGGCGCGAGCCTGCTGTTCACGCTGCCACTCTACGCCGAGCTCCCGTTCACCTTCATGAAGATCCAGAGCGTGATAGCCCGGTCTGAGGCAGGCTATCCCTTCCATGAATTGCTGAAATATCTCTTCTGTCTCGCCATCATGCTCCCGCCCACGCTCGCTTCGGGAGCAGCGCTTCCCTTTGCCACTGATGTGGCTTCCCGCCTGTCGCTTCAGGTAGGACGACCGGTCGGCAGAGTGTTGGCGATGAATACATTGGGGACGATTCTGGGAGCCCTTCTGGGGGGACTTCTGCTTCTGCCCTGGCTCGGTATCCGGCTCACCCTCGAGATGGGGATCGGTATCAACATCGCGTTCGGTCTCTGGGTGCTTTCACTCAATCCGGGGTTCCCGCGCAGGACGCTCCATGCGGCGTATGCCGGGGGAGCTATTCTTCTCCTGGGTCTCTTCGTTCTACCGGCCTGGAACCTGTCAGCCTATGCGTCCGGAGTATTCCGTGACCGTACCCTGGGAGGGAGGGAGCAGGAACAGTACCTGGACTCCATGCAGAACATGGATGTCCTCTTCTACGAGGAGGATGTCAACGGCACGGTGGCAGTGCTCGGGCAGGGTGATCACACATCACTGGTGGTCAACGGCAAGGCGGACGCGAGTGACCATCTGCTTGATCAGTTCACCCAGACGATGATCGCCGCCATACCCGCGATGATGGTTCCTGATGCCGAGAGAGCTCTGATAGTCGGCCTCGGAAGCGGCCAGACGGCCGGTCACCTGTTGCGCTACCCGGTCAAGGAGGTGGAGGTTGTAGAGATCTCACCCGGGGTAGTGGAGGCAAGCCGGTTCTTCGAGGAGATTAACGGTAAGCCGTTCTCTGATGATCGGTTCGAGCTCATCATGCAGGACGCAAAGACCTACCTCCTCACCCGTCCGGAGAAACGGTACGATCTCATTCTCTCAGAGCCGAGTAATCCCTGGATCGCGGGAATAGGCGGTCTCTTCACTCTGGAATATTTCTTGACGCTGAAGGACAGACTCGAACCGGGTGGTGTGGTAGCGCAGTGGGTCCAGGTCTACGAAATCAGTGACGAGACGCTCAACAGCGTGCTCATCACCTTTTCCGAGGCATTCCCGTACGTATCACTCTGGGGCATGTCGACCACCGATCTGCTTCTGGTGGGAAGCGCTCAACCTGTCGAGTGGGATTTCGATGCTGCATCGGCAGCGTTCGATCTGCCCGGGGTGAAATCCGATCTCCATAAATTGGCCATAGACGACCTTTTTTCGCTTCTCACTCATCAGATCATGAGTCCGGTCCGGATGGCGGAGTTCGTGGTTCTCGGCGGACGCCTGAATCTTGATGAGTTTCCCTGGCTGGAGTACCAGGCGCCGAAGGCTTTCTATCTCAACGAGCAGGCAACACTCTATCTGGGATTTGATGAACGGCACAGGACGATGAGGAACAACGATCTTGCCCTCTCGAGATATCTTGATGGACGTGCCCCGACACCACTGGAACTGCAGCGGGTTGAGCGGTACATGATGCTGACCGGCGGGATGTTCATGGGCATGGGCTCCTCAGCTACCGCGGCGTGGCTGGAGGCCGATCCTGGTGATGCTGAAGCACGCGTGGCGGCGCTGCGCAATGGTGTAAGAGGTCTGTTGGCTGCGCTCGAAGAGGCTGACCAGCTATACCGTTCCCGGCTGGATGATCTTTCCTCGATCCGGTCGTATGTCGATCTGCTGTTGGAAACCTACGATCGTCTGCACAGCGTACTCTGGGACGCTTCTGATATCGCTGCCAAGCTGCGGTCATTTCTCCCCCGGGCGGCTGATCTTCCCGGTGCACATGACCTCTACTACGTGTACAGGCTCGCTCAGGTCGAATACGATCAGGGCAATACCGAGATTGCCGAGGAAACGTTCAAGCAGGTTCTTGAAGCCCTTGATGATCCCACGAGACCATGGGATACCCGGGTGGCGAGGGAGAACGTTCTGACCTATCTCGGACGTGTTTTACTGACTATGGGAAAATACTCAGAGGCCAGGCTCGTTTTCCAGGAGACGTACCTGATCAACCGTCAGAACAAGGTTGCGGTGTTCTATCTGATCGAACTCGACGGGGAAATGACCTCGGGACGTTTCCTGCCGATATCCGCGTTCATCGGAGAGGGCCCTGAAGGAGGCAGCAGATGAGAGGCAGCAGGACCATGGTGGTTTCTCTGGCCATCATTCTCTCTGGATGTGCTCAGTACAGGACGCTCGCACCCGCGGATCTCCTGGAACTGGGGCCGGAGAGGCTCCTGCAGCAGGTAGCCGAGCGGGCAGGTGAGATCGGGAATCTGCGGACCACCGGCACGATCCTCATCCGTAGTGACCGCGGCGCCTTTTCGGCTCGAGGAGTTGTGCTGTACGCCGAACCCGATTCGATCCGCCTGGACATCAGCATCACACTCGGTGGGATCGTGGCGCAGGGGGTCATCGCCGGGGGTACCGTGCAGATCTATATGCCGACCGAGCAGATGGTGATGGTCGGGGAGATCGGCGACGGAGTTGATTCGGGTTACCAGGATATGTCTCTCGATCGGACTGTCATTCTCGAGATGATGCTCGGCCCGGCTCTGGCGTACGACTCGGTGCATCTGGCGGCGAACGCCGTTCATTACGATGTCAGCGCGGAGCATGCCATCATCGCAATAGATCAGACTGACGGAACACATCTTCTGCTTACTGTCGGGCCGGAACTCGAATATCGGAAAAGTGCTCATGTCGATCAGCAGGGAGAGGTCTTCCTTGAGATCTCATACCGGAACTACCGGAACTTCCGGGGGGCTCGACTTCCCCAGCTCGTTGTGCTGCACTATCCCCGCGACCAGTTCGAACTGGAGTTCGAGGTGGTGAGTCGTACGATGGATCCGGAATACACCGCAGAAGATTTCGTTCTTGATCTACCTGCAGGAATCAACCGTGTGCCGGTCTATTCATTCATTCCGCCTGCCGCACAGCGGTGATGAGCACTGTTCGTGGACTCCTGAGACTGACCAGGCCTGATAACTGGGCGATCGCCGCGTTCGCGGTTGTCGCAGGGGCCCTTACCGGTCCAGACCCGATAGCGATCTGGACCCCGGTGATCCGGGCGGCGCTGGTAGCGGTTCTCTTCACTGCCGGGGGAATGGTTCTCAACGATGTCACTGATGTTGAGATCGACCGGGTAAACAAAGCATACCGACCGCTTCCGTCCGAGATGGTATCCAGATCAGCCGCGATCGTGTGGACGGTAGTTCTTCTGGGCATGGGTGTCGCTGTGCTCATCCCGCTTCCACCGGTCTGCAGATGGATCGCGTTCGGATCGCTCGGAGCGATCATCATCTATGATCTGTGGGGAAGCCGCCAACCCCTCATCGGGAACCTGATTGTGGCGGTCGTGACCGGCCTGGCATTCCTCCTGGGGGGGCTGGCGATCGGGCACGGATTGTGGGGAGCAATCCCCGGTGTTCTCACGACTTTCTTTATCCTCGGCCGGGAGATAATCAAGGATCTTGAGGATATGGAAGCCGATCGTCAGGAAGGGCTTCGGACACTGCCTCTGGTTGCCGGTGAAGCGAAGGCCCGGTCGGTGGCCAGGGTGGTACTCACGATCCTGATCCTCCTGCTGACGATACCAGCGATCACCGGCTGGATGAATCTGCCTTATCTGCTGGTTATGGTGCCGGGAGTGGGATTTCCTGTACTTATGATTGTCGTGCGACTGGCAAGCCAGCAGGATGAAACGGTATACAGGCGCATGCAGCGATTCCTGAAATGGGATATGCTCGCAGGTTTGCTCGCCATCATGTTAGGGTGAGGAAGTGAACACGTGATCCAGATATTGCCAGATGGTGTGATAAACAAGATAGCAGCCGGAGAGGTGGTGGAGCGGCCGGCTTCGGTGGTGAAGGAACTTGTTGAGAACGCTCTCGACGCCGGGGCGCGGTCGGTGGACATCCTGGTCAGAGGTGGCGGCCGGGATCTTATCGAGATCGTGGATGACGGGAGCGGCATGAGTGCTGATGATGCCCGTCTCGCCCTGAAACGGCACGCTACAAGCAAGATATCTACTGTTGAGGATCTCTCCACGCTCGACACATTCGGATTCAGGGGAGAAGCCCTGCCAAGTATCGCCTCGGTCTGTCGATTCACTCTTGAGACCTCTGATGGGAGCTCACCGGAGGGTGTGCAGATAATGATCGAGGGGGGCAGGGTGATGGGAGAGAAGCCCGTGGCCCGGGTACGGGGCACAACGATCCGGGTGGAACATCTCTTCGCCAATGTGCCTGCCCGGCGCAAATTCCTCAAGAGTGTACAGACAGAATACCGCCATATTGTCAAATCAGTGACGGAAGCGGCGCTCTCACGGCTCGACGTGGGTTTCACACTGCGGCATGACCAGCGCGAAGTGTTCCGCCTTCGCGGTGGGAGGGAACTGAGGCAGCGCGCGGCTGAGCTGTTCGGCTCAAAGGCGCTTTCCGGAGCGGTATTGCTGGCCGCGGAGCTGGATGATCTGCGCCTGCGGGGGATACTGGGAGCTCCGGTTGCTTCGCGTCGAACCTCGGGGGCCGTCCATCTCTTCGTGAACGGTCGTCCGGTCAATCACCGCGGACTTTCCTATGCGCTCTTTACCGGATATGGAGAACTTCTTCCCCAGGGGAGATACCCCTTTGCCTGTCTCTTTCTCGAAGTCTTCTCCTCTGATGTGGATGTAAACGTCCATCCGGCGAAACGGGAGGTCAGGTTCACCGATGAGGCCCGCGTAAAAGATTTCGTGATCACCGGTGTACGCGAGGCCCTCGGACGGGAACTCGGTACCCGGACATTCTATCGTGATCGCGCTCTAAAGGGTGGGACCAATGGTGCAGGTAGTGGTGCCACCGGAGTTGAACGGAGGGTAGGTGAGAACGACCTGCCCTGGCATCATACCGGGCTGTTTACCGGTCTCCTGCCCGATGCGAAGGATGCAGCAGGTTCGTTGTTCGAGGTCGTTGAGGGGGCTCCGGCGCATGATGATGTATCGGTCGAGAGGCCGGAGTCCGCGAGAGCCGGATCTGATTTTTCGGACGATCCGCTGATCTGGCAGGTTCATGACCGGTATCTCATTGCTCCCATATCGGGTGGGATCATCGTTATCGATCAGCATGCCGCCCATGAACGGATCCTTTATGAGGAGACACTCGGACACCTGACTGATGCGCCTGCGGCCAGCCAGCAGCTCCTTTTTCCCCGCCTGCTCGAACTCTCTGTCGATCAGGCATCCGTGGTGGATGAATTCGCCTCTCTCCTGACAAGAGTTGGATTCGATCTGAAGGCGTTCGGCGGCAACACTGTCGCTCTGGAGGCGATTCCGCCATATCTCGAAAAGGCCGGAAATGAAGAAGAAGTGATTCTCAGCATTATCGATGACCTTGGTGAAGGAGGAGAGGGAATAGGGAGTGTTCATGAGAAGATCGCCGCGAGCGTAGCATGCAGGGCGGCGATCAAGTTCGGACAGAGACTCGATCCGGTGGAACGGAGAATACTCGTCGATCGCCTCTTTGCGTGTAAAAAACCACAAGTCTGCCCTCACGGCCGGCCTACCCATCTGATCCTCAGCCTCGAGGAACTCGACCTTCGATTCGACAGATGAAACCGCGCGTTCTCATCATCGCTGGTCCGACTGGTGTGGGAAAGAGCGAGGCGGCCGTCATCGTTGCCGAAGAACTCAGGGGAGAGGTGGTTTCCGCTGATTCCCGTCAGGTGTATCGCGGCCTTGAGATCGGGACAGCAGCCCCCGGCAGAGACCTCCTGGAGCGTATACCCCATCATCTGGTGAGTGTGCGGGATCCTCGCCTGAGCTGGTCTGCGGGTGAATTTGCCGTCGAAGCTGTCCGCTGCCTCACAGAGATACTCGAGCGTTCACATCTTCCGATCATCGTGGGAGGGAGCGGTTTCTACATCAGAGCCCTCACCGATGGCCTCTTCAAAGAACCCCCCGTCGATCCCCGGGAGAGGGACAGGGTACGGGCCGGACTGCAGGATCGTCTGGTGAAGGAGGGGGTAGAGGCACTCTGGACCGAACTGGCCTCGATCGATCCCCACTGGGCCGAGCGTATCCCTGAGACCGACAGTCAGCGGGTCATCAGGGGATTGGAAATCCATGAACTGCATGGCGTTCCTCTG
>JALGVQ010000100.1 GCA_025774615.1 bacterium | reverse complement strand
TTTCCAGCCTGGTTCGAGATGAAGTAGCCAGCGCGTCGGAAATGATCAGTGATCGGTTCCGTGCCGTCAGGAAGCGGTCCCTTCGGATCGGTGCGATGCTGGTGGGCTCCGATCAATGTCTGGTACATGCCGGTCATCAATGCCGAGCGGCTGGCTGAACAGACCGGGGCGGTGGCAAAGGCACTGGTGAAGCGCATCCCTTCACGAGCCAGCCGATCGATATTCGGCGTTCTGACCAGAGGCGTGCCGTAACAGCCGAGATCGGGACAGATATCCTCAGCGATGATCCAGAGGATGTTCGGACGTTCTTCCCGTCCTTCTGCATGGACGGCCGATTTCGGCAGGCTCCCGAGCAGGAGGCCACCCATACCGGCTGCCGAGGTCGTAACGAATCTGCGGCGGTCGATCGCGGAATATCGTGGTTCCATCATTTCACCTGCTTTTACTCTTTGACTATCAGAGCCATGAATGGATCTCGCTGCATGCCGCTGATGAACTCAGAACGAGATCAACAACCCCGACACATCTGCCCGATCCGCAACTGCCTGCAGTCCGGTGAATCGCTCCTCTATTTCCAGATCGGGATCACCGACGACCAGGGTATAGGTCCCCTCAAGGGAGAACACCCGGGGCTGTATGCCCTGCCCCGCGATCCGGATGGTGTAGATGATCTCTCCGGTATTCTCCGCGATCACCTGGATGACCGGATCATCGAGTCCCTCGACCGTTATCCGGGGAAGGTATCCTGCCGGTTCCCGACTGTAATTGTCGAGCTGGTGGAGTGTCACCGGCCAGCCGGGGTACTGCTCGGCATCGGGAGCCGAGGGATCCACCCAGCGGGGCCAGCACTCGATGGTGATCTCTCTGGTCTTCCGATTGAGGTGGACGATCCCGTATCCGGGAGCCCGGTTATTGAGGTTCGTGGGTTCCATGCCGGTCAGGAAGGGATTGGATACGGCGTGGACCGTCATCCGGTTCCCGAATCCGTCGAAGAAGTCACCGGTGTACTTCGGCGTACCCGGTTCCCGGTTCATGCCCGATTCGGGGGGGAACCACCTGCGTGGCCAGGTATTGCCGACCGACGGTACACAGAGGGCAAAACCCGCGTCACCCCAGTCATCCACTCCGTACTGGATCGTGCTCCCCAGATGCTGGTCTCCCGCGATATGCAGAGCGAATCCACGGCGCATCTCCCGGATCGCGTTGTCCCTTCCTGTCTGCGGCCACCCGTTCGAATCACCATCAGTGGCCTTCTTCCAGTTGTCGGGATACACATCAGGGTCGAGGAACGGGACCGAAGGCAGTACTGATCCACTCATCGCGTCGGAGGGTATCGTGGCGATATTGGCAAAGATCGTCTGGGAGAGGACGACTTTCATCCAGGTCGCGTTCGACCAGTCGGCAGACCACTCCCTCAGGAACCCGAGCTGTCTCTCTCCCAGGAGCACCGCCCCCGGCACATCCGCCTCTGTTGCCGGATCGAAATCGGTATTCTGTGGCCAGCCGTTCACAAAACGGCCATCCGGCACGGCAACAGTCGGGGAGGACTTCCACTGCCGATCAGCGATGACGGCAAAGCTCACACCGCCATAGTTCACGTCGGAGTAGTAGACCGAGATCCCCTGTCCTGAAGGTGTGGGATCATACGGATCGGGCAGATGGGAGGTCTGGGTCTGGTGCACCATATTCACAAATCGTTCCGGCATCACGTAGCCGCCGCTGTCCTGAGCCGTCATCCCTTCAGCCGCCTCGGCCTTTTTCCCGCCAGCGCCCCAGATATTGCCGTGGTAGACGTCGTGGTCGTCGGGGATGGTGACCGCGGGACGATCGCGTGTCAGATCACGGAACGCCCAGCACCATCGATACCATTTATAGAGATAATCGAGCATCGCCTTATCGATGGGGTTCCGTATTGCCGGGGTGAGGTCTCCCTCATATACCTGGTCGCCTGAGAAGAAAAGGAAATCGGGATCGTGCCAGGTGACCGCATCGATCACTTCACTATGGGGGAACCAGTACCCCTGGCTGTTCCACTTCAGACCGCCGGTGTAGCACTTGTTTCCAGTGAAGGCCGCCACCACGAAATCCTCATCATCAGGCTCTGCCCGGATCACCCCTTCGTACGAGTATGAGCGGTACTCATTCGGACCGGTCTTCAGGTCGTAGAGCACGCGGAATGGTATATCACGCGAGGAGTCCCACCCTTCGACCCTGAACGGGGCAATGTAGCTGTCCTCGATCCATTCGGTCTCGTCGATGGCTGTCCATGCTCCCCGTCCCTTCTCTTTGACTTCGAGAGTGACCGCTCCCACATCATCGAGACCGAGTGGCGGCATCTGGGCGGTCATGTGGAGGATCCCCTCACTGAGGGTGTACTGGGTGGTGAGCACCGGACCGAAACGGCGCTCGTCATGCCGCTCGACCTTTGGACCCGATACCTTCCACTCCTCGAACCAGTATCCCCGGAGACTGCCTGTTGGCCCGAGGTGGGAAACGAGCGCGATCCCTCCATCCAGGTATTCCCGGGGTACTCCGTCGTAGAGTGCCTCACTGAGAACCACCCCGCTCTCCCCATCCAGGGCCGTCAGTTTCAACTGATACACATCGCCCACCATCTCACCCTTGAGTTCCAGAATGACCGGCGCGCGTAATCCACCGGCGATCGGACTGCTCTCATCCGGCCCGCCTGCCAGGATCGGTATCGTGTCGCTCTCGACACCGCCACTCACCGCCCACTGATTCCCTACCTGGAGATCAGCCGAATTGCTCCTGAAGGCGACGGTCCCCGAGCCATCGATCACCGCGAAGAGCCCGCCATCCTCGGCAGGCTTATGATGGGTCCAGGCAGTGAGCCGGTAATCGACATGCTCCCCTCCCCCGCCTATCAGAAATCCTCTGAACGACTCGGCCGATGGTGACCGGTCAGTCTCGATCGCACCGGTACGTACCCGCATGGAGAATGAGCCATTGCCGGACTTCAATGACCTGGTGAGAAGGAAAACGGTGCGGAGGGGAAATCTCCGCTCGGCCTCGACACACTCAAGTCTGCCATCGTTGATCTTCCAGTCCGCGAGCCGGTTGGCGAAGTACTCCGGTCCGACCCAGACCCGCTCGACACCATCGGGCCAGGAAGAGAAAGGAGCGCCTCCCTGCTGGCGTCCGCACCCACCCGCCAGAAGGATAATCGCGACTATCAGCTGAGTCCGGCATGTAAAGGAGGCTCTGTTCATCGAGGAAGATCCTTCCTGACAGCGGTATCTTGAAGCGGCACATGGATCAGATATTCAGGTCGAGCCTATCATCACACCATCACCCGGGCAATCTCCCCTGATGGCCGAAGGTCGGTCGGAGTGGTTATACTGTGGCCTGTCCCGGGATCGGGGTCGATCCCGGACACGACAGAGACGCGATCACCAGAAGCGATGGAACAGGTACATGCGGATCATCCTTGCCGGTTACAACCTCGATATTTCGCTCATCGAGCAGGCCCGAACGAGGGCGGAAAACCCGGACGCGTTCACACCGGAGACGATCGCGGTGGCCTACGCGCGCATCAGCCGGGACCCCTCACCGGTAACGCAGTTGAGGGAGAAATCGATCAATGACATCGAAGCGGCCAGGCGGTCGGCACGCAGTATCGTCTTCGACATGGGACATCAGTCAGTAGCTGAACACGCAGTTTTCAACTTCGACATCCTCGATATCTCCCGGCTCTGTGTTGAAGCCCTGCAATGGCACCGGCTCTGCTCCTATACCGAAAAATCCCAGCGGTACCAGGAACTGGAAGAGGACTTTGTCGAACCGGCCGAACTCGAGGGAGAAGACCTCACACTCTTCAGGGAGACCCTGAGTGAGCAGTTCGCGGTCTATCGCGAGGCCTATGGCATTCTGCTGGATCATTTCCGGCAGAAACATCCCGACATGCTCGAATCGAAACGGGACAGCAAGGTCGTGGAGGGATACGCCAAGGAGGACGCGCGCTATGTGACCGGCCTTGCCACGAAAGCGCAACTCGGTTTCACCGCCAGCGGGCGGAACCTTGAGTATGTGATCAGGTCTCTGCGAGCCAACCCTCTGAAAGAGGCGCGGGACCTCGGCGAGGAGTTCTACCGGCAGGCAGGGGCGGTCGCGCCTTCCCTGATCCTCCTGACCGACCCGGTGGAATATGAGAAGGAGTTCGGGAGGCCCCTGGTGGAGGACTACTTCACCAGGACCCATTCCCACACCGAGACGATCATCGATGAGATCGTACAGGGATACCGGGACATCCCTGGGGAGTCAGAGCCCCCCTTCCCCTCAAGCGGTGGTGTGAAACTGCTTGAAACTTCACCTGATCCCGACCACACAACCTTGCAGGCAATCATCCATGCTCATTCACGTGAACCTGTCGAGAGCTGTGCCCGGATGGCACGCCGGCTCATGGAAGAGGGAGAACGCGCCAAGCAGGTGATCAGGGAATTCCTTCGCTTCTCTAATCCCTGGGAAGCGGCGACGCGGGAATTCGAGCTGGCGCACTTCACCTTTGAGGTCGTCTTGAGCGCCGCCTGTTTCGGTCAGATGAAACGACACCGGATGACCACGCAACTGCTGCAGGGATACGAGCCCTCACTCGGCTACACATACCCGCCCTCTGTAATCGAAGCCGGCCTGAAGGATTCCTTCGAGCGGATCTATGACCGTACGAGTGAAGCCTTCACGCGATTGAAGGGAAATCATCCGCGTGCGGCGGAATATGTGCTCACCAACGGTCACCGGCGGCGGATGATCGTGAGAGCAGACGCCCGGGAACTCTACCATATCTCCCGCCTGCGTGAGGATGCCCACGCCCAGTGGGACATCCGGGAGGTAGCCGGCGACATGCTCGACCTCGCGCGCGAGACAGCGCCGTTGACGCTCATGCTCGCGTACGGCAAGGATATTTTCGAAGAGAAGAAATCGGATCTCTTCACCTGATCGGTCTATCATCGGATGGATCGGCGCGATCCGGGGACGATAACGATGATGATGACGAGGAGGAGGCATGTCTCGAAAGCCGGGTGACATGGAAACCAGTTTCGAGGTCCGAAGCTTCGATCTTGATATGCCGCTCGATGAGTATCGCGCCCTGCCGAAAGCCCCCCTCTACATCATCCTCGACAATCTCAGGAGCGCATTCAACGTCGGATCGATATTCCGTCTCTGCGATACCATGCGTGTCTCGGGACTCTATCTCTGCGGATATACCGCCTTTCCTCCTCACAAGAAACTGGAGAAGACATCACTCGGGACAATCCGGTATGTGCCGTGGAAACACTTCGAGGATACTGCCCATGCAGTAGAGGATCTCAGAGAGATGGACATCCCGGTCTGGGCGGTAGAGACGACAACACACGCGCGACGGTACGATTCCATAGAGTTCCCGAACCCGGTCGGTCTGGTATTCGGGAACGAAGCCCTTGGTGTGAGTCGTGAGGTGCTCGAGCTGTGCGACGGATTCGTCGAGATCCCGACCTATGGGTTCAAGAACTCCCTCAACGTCGCGACGGCGGTCGCGGTTGTCGGATACAGAATACTGGAAAGGGTTGGTTCCGGATGGGCGGACCGGTCGGACTGAAGTCCGCCCATGGATATCCGGGGATGTTATTCGACCGCCGGCGCCTCAGGTTCCACTTCCACTTTATTGGTCCGGAATTTCATCAGAAGGTAGGCTGGACAGATCCCGGTCAGACCAGTCAACAGCGGCAGGAATCCAAAATACTTCAGGAAAGTACCCAACCCGCCGGACACCACTCCACCCCATCCCAGGTAAAGGATCACCGCGCCCAGCAGGACCCGTATCACGCGCTCCCAGGTCGCTTCATTCACCAGCTTCATCCATGCGCTCCTTTCAGTAACGTTCATGTAACGTGACAGTTACCGATTGGTGGGACAGAGATGTAATCTCTTACAGGGATTGTTCAGGCAGGTGTCTGCTCGTGAGTCATCAACCGGCGTATATCTGAGGCAACCCCCCAGTTCGGCCTCAGGGAGCTCCACTCGCGACAGAATTGGCCAGTTGCTGCCTTGCGATCTCGAGCGCCTGCTGGATAGTCGAGACCCTGTCGGTCTTTCTCCCGAGCCGGGCGAATCCGAATGCAACCCAGTTCCGGGATTTGACGAACGCAGAAGCCTGACCGGTAGCCAGTATCTCACCGGTCTCGGTTCTCACGAGCCGCGCATCGAGAGTGATCTCGGTCTTCTCCCCCTCGGTCCAGGCGATGAAGATCGTCTGTTTATTGGTCGAGTAAGTCACCGACGAGAGGTTGCCGAAGAGCAGTGCATCCACTCCCAGGACTTTGCCGACCTCTTTCGCGGTCTCAGGGTCGGTCAGGCCGGCGACGCTCAGTGAGAGTTCGTCGATCACTGAAGAGAGCCGCTCCCGTTCGATCAGTCTGAACTGTTTCGTTCCATTCAGATCGTTGATGAAGGCACCGGTCAATCCGGCCATCACAGCGTCATATCCGGCATCACCCGACCGGTTCTGAAAATCCACGATCGCAATAGTCAGCCGCTGATCATACGGCTTGTCGGCAAGAGGTGCAATGTCCAGCCTGCTCATCGAACTGCAGCCGACAAGCAGGAGAAGCGCGAGAGCGGTGATCCTCTTCAACATGCGTTCTCCCTGTTCCAGTGTTATTTCCGTTCCGATGCTCCTCGTTACCCTCTCCACAACCCGTGCAGGTTGCAGTACTCCCTGGCTTTCATCTCATCTCCGATGACGGGAAAGAATGCCTCCGGAGCGTCTCCAGGATCGAGGAACTGTGTCCACGCCTTACCATCGACGATCAGTTCGATCCATTCAATCAGATGCGCTTCCTCCATCGGGTGCGCCACTTCACCGACTGTGACCTTCGTGCCCCCCTCGACCTTCTCGATGACCGGCACATGCTTCTCAACCGCGGCATCGGTCGAACCCTCGACGAGCAGTTCCATCTCCTGACCGCAGCAGACGAGCGAACCGCCGCCCACTTTCACCACCTCGACCATGTTGCCGCAGAGGTTGCAGCGGTAGACCTGTAGTCTCTCGGTAACCATGATGGTGCCTCCCTTTTCTATCTCACAATGCACGATCTGTAATGTTGAAACCCATCACTCCTCTCCCGACCACAGAGCGAATGTTATTCGTCAGGAGAGTCGGAGCAAACTCCAATTCGAGAAATGGATGTACTTATTCAACCGGGTCGTCAGGACGATACAGCTGCAGAGTTCAGTAGAAGTTCCGGTGTGCAGGCGATACCTGGCTGACATCTGACGTACATCCCTATACTTTGTCCGATGACAATCATCAAGTGACCCACCAATCAGGACGATGTACATGCCGGTGTCTGACAGCGGTCCCTGGCGATCCATCCGGCGGGCGATAACCTTCTTCGCCGTTCTCTACCTGTTCTTCGTCAGCATCGACCTGATGAGTTCAGCGTTCAAGATGGCTGGCTCAGGGTTCGCGAACACCCTTCTCGAAACCGTTGCTGACCCGCTGGCCGGCCTGATCCTGGGAATGCTGGCGACCAGTCTGGTCCAGAGTTCATCATCGACCACGTCGATCGTTGTCGGTCTGGTTGCCTCCGGCACCCTCGACCTGCGCCTGGCGATACCGATGATCATGGGCGCGAATATCGGCACAACAGTGACCAACACCATCGTTTCACTCGGCCATGTGACGCGAAGGGGTGAGTTCAAGAGGGCGTTCGCTGCCGGCACCGTTCACGATATTTTCAATGTCCTGGCCGTGATTGTCATCTTCCCTATTGAACTGCTCTTCCATCCCGTCGAAAAAATAGCGGTCACACTTTCCAATGCATTCTCAGGAATAGGTGGTTTGAGTCTGGTCAGCCCCCTGCAAGTGATAGTCAAACCACTCAGTCATGCAATCTCTGAGCTGATCCCCCATTCACTGCCGCTGGTGATACTCGCCATGTTCCTGCTTTTCTTCGCGCTCTCGCAGATGGTCCGGATCATGCGCAGCACGGTATTGCAGCGGATCGAAGCTCTTTTTGATCGCGTGCTCTTCAGAAACGATCTGGCAAGCTTCACTCTGGGGGCCGTGCTGACCGCGACAGTGCAGAGCAGTTCTGCCACGACATCACTCGTTGTGCCCCTGGTGGGCACCAACGTGCTGACCGTTCGAAAAATCTTTCCCTACACTCTGGGAGCGAATATAGGTACCACCGTCACCGCAATCCTGGCCTCCTTCGCGACGGGGAACCCGATGGCGATAACGGTGGCGCTCGCTCACCTTACATTCAACATCCTGGGGATCGCGATCCTGTATCCCGTGAAGAGTCTTCCGATCTGGCTGGCGACAAAAGCAGGTGAAGTCGCGGGCAGGTCCGGTGGTAATACAGTACTGATCGTGCTCGGGTATTTTGCCCTGTACCTGATCCCGATACTGTACCTCCTGTTGAAATAGTATCCGAGGGAGTGACCTGTAATAGGGAGTGACCTGAAATGTGGAAAAAGATCTTCCAGCTGTTTAAAAAAGAGAGCCTCACTGATGAAGCATTCAAGGAGGCGATCACCATGCTCAGGGCATCACAAGTCATGTTCAATGCCGCTGTTGCTTCCCTGAGAAAGGAAGGCACGCTCGAATTCGACATCTATGAGCGGGACAGGCAGCTCAACAAGTATGAGCGGGACGTCAGAAGGAAGATCGTTACCCATCTCGCGATATCGCAGAACCCGGATGCCAATCACGCCCTTGTACTGACCGCGATCGTCATCGATATCGAACGGATCGGGGATTTCACCAAGAACATCGTGGAACTGGCCCAGGACCTTCCGGAAGTATTCAACCCCGGTGAGATCGATGAGGATGTCACGATGATCGAGGACACCCTCACCTCCATGTTCGAGACGATCATACCGGCACTCGAGACCAATGATGCCGAAATCGCCAGGAAGATCCTCGCAGATCACGAGTCGGTCGTGAAACTGGTGGAATCGAATATCAAGCGTCTCAAGACCGGTGGTGTCCTCTCCGGCGGCTGCGGCGTGGCAGTTGTCGCAGCTCTTTACATCAGATATCTCAAGAGGATCAGTGCCCACATCAAGAACGTCGCAACAAGTATCATCAACCCCTACTATAGGATAGGATTCAGGGAAAAGAGCGAGGATACACCTGAAGAATGGGGTACCTGACACAGGAGACTCTTTGATGGCAGAGGCAGATGGCACTGAACGGTCGCGACGGGGATTTCTCGGATTCCTCGGAGCGGTCGGTCTCGGCTGGCTTGCGGCAGCACTCTATCCCATCCTCCGATATCTGAGCCCGCAGGCGCCTCCCGATCCCTTCGGCGAGGATGGCCGGGCTCTGGTCGAACAGATCGCTGCAGTGGAAGTTTCCCGACCGGGGATGGGCAGGAACGGAAAATATGGCAATCGCGGACTGATCCTTTTCCGGAACCAGAGTGGTACACTGAGGGCATTCGATTCGAAGTGCACTCATGCGGGCTGCAACGTCGCCTTCGAGGGTGAGCGGATCTACTGCCACTGCCACGGCGGCACCTATGACCTCGACGGGCAGAATATCGCCGGCCCCCCACCACGACCGCTCACCGAACTCGGGGTTGTCGAGGAGGATGGACTCCTGTACGTATTCCGGCTCACCGGAGGAACCGGGAGTGAGGTCGGGTCATGAAATATGAGATCCCGACAGAGGCTGAAGAGAGGCTTCCAGCACCGGATTCTCACTCCGGCAGACTCGCGCGATGGATACTGCAGCGCTTGCCGGTCTGGAATACGTATGATCATCTCGAAAAGAAGGTCGTCCCGAAGCACAAGCACTCGATCTGGTACAACATGGGAGGGCTCGCGCTCTTCTTCTTCATGGTGCAGGTGATCACCGGCATACTGCTGATGATTTACTACCGACCGGGCGAACCATGGATGTCAGTGCAGCGTATTGCGATGGAGATCCCCTTCGGAACCCTGATCCGGAGCATCCATCACTGGAGCGCCAACCTGATGACCCTGACGCTCTTCATCCATCTCTTCAGCACCTTCTTCATGAAATCCTACAGGGAGCCGCGAGAGGTCACCTGGCTCAGTGGCGCCCTCCTCTTCGCCATCACCCTCGTCTTCGGATTCTCCGGCTACCTCCTCCCCTGGGACGACCTGGCGTTCTTCGCCA
>JALGVQ010000099.1 GCA_025774615.1 bacterium | reverse complement strand
GTCGTTTCTTGGTGTGTACGAAGAGCAGTTTCAGCACACCTTCGGTGCCCTGCGGTCGGTCTCTGAACGGGCAGTCGGGAAGTTCCTTGATTGCGGCAACCCGATGAATGGATTCCCCCGTCGAACTCGGGGTGTTGGAATTCATCGCCAGGCTCATCACCCATATCCCCGATTTCTATGAACGCCAGGTGGTCTACTTCGGTGCCTATGCCAATGCCTCCGGGATCCGGCTGCAGCACCGGCGGGCCAGGCAAGAGGATGGGGGACCTGCATTGTGGATGTCGCCTGAGGAGGAGCCGACACCGTTCGATCGCCGGCGCCGCATCAGATGGCAGCAGCTCATCGCGAAGGTGTATCTGGAGGATCCACTCCTGTGTCCTGAGTGCGGACACGGGATGCAGATCCTCAGCTTCATCACCGATCCCCCGGTGGTGGATAAGATCCTGCGGCACCTGAAGTGGCGGCCCGGAGAAGCGCTCCTGCCCTCCGGCCGGTCGCCGCCGGCTGAGCTCAAGGTGGCTGAGTGCGTTCCCTCTGTTCAATCCCCCCGCAGCGCCTGAATCTCCACGTGACACTATCCTGACCAGGAATCCCCCCATGTAGTGGGCGTGTGTCCGAACTGGTATCCCACGGGCCGTTACAGGTCCTTCTCATGCTTCAGGGCAGGGGAGAGACCCCTCATTGTGGGGATTGGTGCTTCCGTGGGGATTCACCAGGATGTTGGGGGGTACTGAAAGAGCCATATCCGGGAGGATTGGCTGGAATTCAGACAAAATGGTATGCTCGACGAAAATTGAGTTTCCTATTCTTGATAGTGTCAGGGGTTGACAAGGCATGCTATGTAAGATAACATAGTATATTACATGCCCTATTGTAATGAATGAGATGACCCTGGATGGGACCATGAAGAAAGAGAACAGTGCGAACCTGGTGCGAAAACTCCGAGATCGACTCGATCTCACGCAAGAACAGTTCGCTCAGAAAGTGGGTGTCACCTACAGCACGGTGAATCATTGGGAGAACGGGAAAAGGACACCACAGCCTTTTCTGCTCAGACGCCTGCAGCAACTGAAAGAGCATCTGAATACCAGGGATGAGACCTCAGTAAAGAACGACCTGCCTGTCAGGGCCGCAAATCACGGTGACCTGAACCGGGTGGAGGAACCGATAGTGCTGCCTGAAGCTCAGGGAGTGCGGAGGGAAGTCCGGATGATGGTGGAGCGGATCATCGAGCGCTTTCACCCGGAGAGAATAATCCTGTTCGGCTCGCACGCGCGGGGCGAAGCAACGCCCGATAGTGACGTGGACCTGCTCGTCATCATGGACGTAGAAGGATCAAAGAGAGAGGCTCAGTTACAGGTCCGCAATACTCTCCATGACATCCGGATTTCCAAAGACATTATCGTATCGACGCCTGAAGAGTTCAGCTGGCGGCAGATGATCGTTGGGACGATCGAACGACAGGCGGTTCGCGAAGGGAAGGTCCAGTATGTCGCCGGATGAGAATGTGCTCGGGGTTGTCCGAGAATGGGTCGATAAGGCCGAGAATGACCTGCGGACTGCCTCCTACACTCTCACAATGCCGGAGGATTGTCCTACGGACACGGTTTGTTTCCACGTCCAACAGTGCGTGGAGAAGTACTCCAAGGCCCTGCTCACGCTGCGGGGTACCGAGTATCCGCAAACACACAGCATTGATATACTCGTGTCCCTCCTCCCACCTGTGAGTCGTCCAGACCTCAGCGCTGATGAGCAGGACAGACTGACTGAATATGCAACGGTGACACGCTACCCGGGCAACTATGAGCCCATATCTCTGACCGAAGCAGAGGAAGCGGTTGAAATGGCTCACCGCTTCCGAGAGAGCATTCGGAAGCGTCTACCAGAGGATATATTGAAGTCTCCTGACCAGGGCCGCTAACTACTCCTCCCACTCGGGACAGCGGGGGATTCCCGGTTCGGTCATGCTGTGGGGTTCAAAAAACGCCGCGATCTCTTCCTCGGTCATGAGTCCCTTCTCCAGGACCACATCAGCGATTGTTTTCCCGGAACTCTGTGCTTCCTTCACAACCTCGGCGGCGGCGTTGTACCCGATGCAGGGATTCAGGGCTGTTGCAAGCCCGAGGGTGTTGGCTGCGTACAGCTCACACTGATCCCGGTCCGCCTCGATACCGGTTATGCATTTCGTGGTGAGGATATCGACCGCGCTGGAGAGGATCTCGACGCTCCAGAGCAGGTTGAATCCGAGTACCGGCATCATGACGTTCAGTTCGAACTGACCGGCTCCGGCAGCCATCGCGACCGTGTGATCGTTACCCATCACCTGGAAGCAGACCTGGTTCACCATCTCGCAGATCACCGGGTTGACCTTGCCGGGCATGATGCTCGATCCCGGCTGAACCGGAGGAAGGCGTATCTCTCCCAGTCCGGTTGTCGGACCACTCGAGAGGAGCCGCAGGTCGTTGCAGATCCGGGAGAGCTCGACTGAAAGGGCGCGCAGGCTTCCCGAGAGCAGGACGAACGGCTGCATGCTCTGCATCGCCTCGCGCAGGTCGGCGGAAGTGTGGTACTCCTCGCCTGTCTTCGCTGAAAGGGCTTCGCAGACCTTAACCCGATAGTCGGGATGACTGTTCAGCCCCGTCCCGGCCGCCGAGCCGCCGATGCCCAATTCCAGGCTCCCCTCACGTGCTGTTGCGATTGCTTCACGGCTTCGCGCTATCGCGGCTGCCCAGGCGGAGAACTCCTGTCCGAGCCGGATGGGGACAGCGTCCTGCAGGTGCGTCCGCCCGCTCTTCAGAACGTCATCGAACTCGCGACCCTTTTCACTGAGCGCTTCTTCCAGCGCTGTCAGATTCTCAAGAAGGTTTGTCGTGGTCCGGATTGCTCCGACCCTGATGGCGGTAGGGATGACGTCGTTCGTGCTCTGGCCGTAGTTGACGTGGTCGTTCGGATGGACCCGGGTGAAGTCTCCCCGTGATCCGCCAAGGATCTCAGTGGCGCGGCTCGCCAGGACCTCGTTCATGTTCATATGGTGACTCGTGCCGGCCCCAGCCTGGAAGATATCGACGACGAACTGGTCGGCCAGGTTGCCCGCCATCACCTCTTCGGCAGCCTGCATGATCGCCTCACCGGTCTCCGGTTCGAGCAGGCCGAGATCGGTGTTGGCACTGGCGGCAGCCCATTTGACCAGGGCGCTGGCCCACACGAACACCGGGAGCGGTTCCATTCCCGAGATGGGGAAGTTCTCCCGTGCCCGGGCCGTCTGGGCATCCCAGTAGGCATCAGAGGGCACCGGAATCTCTCCCATGCTGTCACGGGCGATACGTTCTTCACTCATCGTTCCCTCTCCTGACCCGTCTGGCCGGGTCACGCATCACTGCGAATGTCAACCGCGCGAGTCGACGGCTTCACGCATAGCGCGGATGTGGTCGGGGGTGGTTCCGCAACAGCCGCCGATCACCGAGACACCCACATCGATGAGGTCGGGTACCCGACTGGCGAACATCTCTGGTGATTCGGAATAGACGACATCCCCATCGATGAGTTCGGGCAGGCCGGCGTTCGACTGAATGATGAGAGGAGCATCAGAGAGCTCCCGGAACGCGCGCGCGACCTCGATCATCGTGTCGAGCCCATGTCCGCAGTTCGATCCCACCACGTCGACGCCCTCATCGAGCATGCGTGGTACCGCATCTTCAATCGAAACTCCCATGATGGTCCGGAACCCCTGCGGTACAGGATCGAAGGTCATCTGCGCCATAAGAGGGATATCGGTGGTCACTTCCCTCACGGCCCGAACCGCGAGCAGCGCCTCGATGAGATCGGTCATCGTCTCAATACAGATGAGGTCGACTCCAGCCTCCACCAGGATGCCGACCTGGTGCACGTAACCGATCTCGATCTCCTGCGGCGTGGTCTCATTCATCAGCATGAGCTTGCCGGTAGGGCCGATCGACCCTGAAACAAGCGTGTCGGGGCCCGCTGCCCTCCGGACCGCCCCGACCGCGGCCTGATTGATCTCCACGATATATTCGAGCATATCCGCTGTCGCGAGTTTAAGCGGAGAAGCACCAAAGGTGTTGGTGTGGACGATATCGGAACCGGCTTCCACGTAGAGGCGGGCAACCTCCTCCAGGATTTCGGGATGGGAGAGGTTCACTTCCTCGGGACAGGTCGTGTAGCTGCCCATCCGCTGCAGCATCGTGCCGAGGGCGCCGTCGGAGATGAGGGTCTCACCGGCTGATATCCGCTCCATGAATGGATCCATGCAGTCTCTCCTTCTCCATGTTCTACCCTGGTCGGTCCTTCTCAGAAACCCGTTGTATCGAGCTCGGCGATCCGTTCACGACAGCTCTTTGTCACGCAGTCGGCGCAGAACATGAAATCGGGTACGAACCGGTGGATCTCCGTCGGTCCCGTCACGATCACACCCGAGATCGACTTTGAGGGCGTCATGAGGCAGCTCTCAAGGAGTTCGACCCCGATTCGTTCCGGTTGGAGCCTTGCAAAGAGGGCGCGCTGTCCGCTGACATACCAACCGCAGTAGCCCGGACTGTACCGCACTGTCGCTGTTCCGGCTGCCTCACTATTGATCCCGTCGGTCATCTCCAGATGACCCCGCATGACCATGTCGGCCAGCCGGTCGGCGCCTTCTGAGGCTACCGCGTCGAAGATGGTCGCGAACGCAAAGTCGTTTTCTTCGAAGAGTCGGGTGATACTCTCACTTACTTCACTGCCGAGTGTGACGGTAAAAAGAGCCAGGTTGTCAGCCTGCGGATAGATGGTCTCAAGCGGGGTCTCGGGATCGTTCTTCCCATCACCGGCGTAGATAACCGTGAATTCCTCCCGGGTGATGTCTTCGGAGATGCCCCTGGGCGCAGCCGTTCGATGGAAGAGATCGAATGCCCGGTCGAACATCTCGGTGACCTTGGAAGGCTGGTTGGCACCGGTGGGGATACCCAGCAGGTGGAGCACCGACGATCGTGCCGGCTCTATCTCTCGACTCGCGCATTCCTGTGTGATCGCTGGCATGACGCTCCATGGTCGATGATCGATCAGGCGTGTGAACGTACCCACCTTGAAGAATCTATACAGGGAGGCAGTGGTGACTGCCATACTGAAAATGTGTGCCGTCAGGATGAGCGGCATTACCATACTTCAACCTGTCGCATGAGGGCGGCACACTACAGATGTGATGGGTTGATCGATCCCCTTGCCGGTCGGAAGGAGAAAAGGTGGGACAGATCGATGATCGACCGGTGATGGCTATACCCGCCGGCCAGCGGCTGGGCACCCGGCGGATCACCCGGTTGTGGGCTCCGCTGGCGGCTACATGGCTGATGATGTCCCTCGAGGGTCCCTTCCTTGCCGCGGTCATCGCCCGGATGCCCGATCCGAAGTTCAACCTGGCCGCTTACGGTGTGGCATTCGCGTTCGCGATCATCGTGGAAGCGCCGGTCATCATGCTGATGAGCGCATCCACCGCCCTGGTCGACTGCGCGCACAACTACCGGAAACTCAGGAACTTCACCGTCGTCCTGAACATCGTTATCACGGTTGCCATGCTGGTTCTGCTCCTCGGACCGGTCTTCGACTTCATCGTGCGCGATCTGATGAACCTGCCCGATCGGATCGCTGACCTGATCCATGGAGCGCTCATCCTTCTGATTCCCTGGCCGGCCGCGATCGGGTTCCGCCGCTTCTACCAGGGGCTTCTGATACGGGACAACCTCACGCGCCGCGTCGCTTACGGTCCTGTCATCCGGCTCTCATCGGTGGTGCTCTCTGCGCTGCTGCTGCATCTCTTCACCGATCTTCCCGGGTCGCATATCGGAGCGGCAGCACTCTCCGTTGCTGTCATCCTTGAATCGATCGCCAGCAGGCTCATGGTTCGGGGCACGATCAGGCGACTGCTGAAGAATGATGAGACCGGTGAGTGTGAGTGGGTCCTCAGTTACGGCGGGATATCCAACTTCTATTTTCCGCTCGCGCTCACTTCAGTGATCAGCCTGGCAGTCCACCCTGTTGTGACCTTCTTCATGGGACACGCGCGATACCCGGTGGAATCGCTCGCGGTACTGCCGGTCCTCAACGCGCTGACCTTCATCTTCAGGAGCGTGGGGCTGAGTTTCCAGGAAGTGGTGATCGTTCTGGTCGGTCGGGGTCGGGAGCACCTGGCCGAGCTGGCCCGGTTCGCCTTCTGGCTGGCAGTCATTGCTTCGGGAATCTTCACCCTCATCGCCCTCACGCCGCTCTCCCGCGTGTGGTATGAGACTATCTCCGGTCTGAGTCCAGAACTCACCGCGTTCGCGCTCACCCCGACACGCATCCTCATGCTGCTGCCCGCGCTCTCGGTACTCCTCTCCTTCCAGCGTGGATTCCTTGTCCATGCCCATATCACCCGTCCGATCATCTGGGCCACGGTCGTAGAGATGGGAGGGATCGTGCTGGTGCTGCTGATGACGATCCACTGGTTCGGTGTGGTCGGCGCGACGGCCGCAGCGATCGCTTTCATGGTTGGTCGAGTGGGAGGGAATCTCTTCCTGGTGCCGCCCTGTCTCAAGACCCAGCGGAGCGATACTGCCCAGAACAACACACTCTCCGCTCAGAACGAGATTCAGAAAGAGATATAGAAGGTACGTATCCCCGACGGTGGGATCAGGGGCTGTTCGGTCAGCATCTGACCCCGTTTCCCCGACACGTCACTCAGGTAGACATCAGCCAGGCTGTCGGTCTCGAGTACGAGCGAGGCGAGCTCAGCGCTCTCCCCGGTGTTGAAGAGCCGCAGCAGGAGTCCCTCGCCATCGGGCGCGAGTCTGAGAGAGGTGGCGACGACTGCCATGGAGTTGATCGTGAGCAACGGTTCGACCCGGGGCGTGTCGGGATCGACCGGGGCCGCGAGCAGGGGCTGGTTCGCTTCGATCCCGAAACGGAGGGCCGCGCCGGCATCGAAACCGTCATGGGGCCGGATCGCGTACCGGAAGGTCACCGGTCCTTCCTGCCAGGCCCGGAAATTGGTCTCCCAGTAGTTGTTCATCACATAGGAGAGGAGAGTCGCTGATGGTTGTGTTTCCTTCAGCCAGCCCACGGCGACAGGGTCGGCGGTGATCTCTCCGATCTCCATCATCGGCGCGTCGGGGCTTGCCCAGGTCACTCCGAACTCGTCGTTCGAGACATCCACCCATCGCTGAACAGGGAAGAAGTTCCGGCATGATCCGGGAAGTTGATCAGGCCCTGGCCGGTAGTGCCCCCAGGCAGCATCGATCCGGATGACCGGATCGGAGATGTTGAACGGAAACGCGATATGCAATCCCTCCGGATCGTAGACCCGTTCCTTCTCCAGGGTGTCGATGATCTCCACCCGGCCGAGCCGGTCGATCAACCTCACTACCCGGGTCAGATGCTGAAGGCCGGGGGCTTCCGAGGTGATCGAGAAGGAGCCGACGAGCGGTCCTTCATCGATGACGGTGAAAGAGACCGGCCCACCCCGTTCCGGGGAGGAAGGGGCTCTTCCGGCAACATGGAGGTAGTCGTTCAGTCCTGGACCGACGGTGCGATCGACCAGATCGACGGGGGTGGTCGCGGCGCGAAGGCTTGAGATCGCCCCGGTTATCTCATCGACGCTGACCGTGATATGTCCGTCGGTGAGTGTGTTCCCGGCCACCTCGACACCTCCCGGGACAGGCCAGGATGGTGCCGCCGGTTCACCCGGTTCGAAGATGATCCGCCTCGCCCCGAACGCGGGTACGGAGAGGATCATCACTGCCAGGTCCCCGTTTGAGAGCCGCTGGGAGGGCAGAAGATCTCCCGACTGATCATGAACACGGTCACCGGCCAGCTCGATATCCTTCGGGATCGTGACCAGATCATTCCGATCCCACGAGTTAGTGTTGAACACATCCATCGCCGTCACCGGACCGGCAGTGCCCGGTGTGGAGCTGGTGCCTGTTGACGAAGTGTGGCCTGTCAGCGCGCGGTCGAGGAGTATCCGCGACTGTCGATCGGCTTCAAGCGCGTAGGACTGTTTGTACTCCCACTGCTGACGGGTGAAGTCACTCTCCGGATCGCTGATGCTGTCCCATGAGCCCCAGGTGTGTTCGGAATAGAGGAGAACATTGCGCCACGCTTCAGAGAATTCCGCTGCGGTGGCTTCATCCGGGGGAGCATCCTCCGACCTGAGTATCGCCCGCAGCGCATCGGCCTGGACCAGCCGTTCGGCCGAGGAGCGGTTCATGGCTGTCTCCAGCGCCGATGAGGCGGCCCCATCCTCCCAGTACCCGGTGAGGTCGCCCCGCATGATGGGGAGGGTGTCACCGTGCCGGCGCTCGAATTCGCTCATCATCTCAGAGGTCGTCGAGATGATCAGTCGGGGGGTGACGAACCGTTCGTTCCACTCCCTCACGAAGTCAGAGAGTTCCGGATCGGGCGGGCCGTTATCCGATCCGATGTTGTAATGGAAAGAGACCATCGGGTACGGCCAGCCTGAGGCTTCCAGTTCACGGATGTAGGAGAGGAGTGGTCCGGTCTGCAGCCGGTTGCGGATCGAACTCGCCCCGAGCCCTGTGTGGAACCATGAGTATCCGCGCCCGGCAACCCAGCAGAGTACCCGTTCCTCACCTGATGGGGATTCCCACCAGAAGGGCCGGTCGCCGAGTTCCTCGATGATCGATCCGATCCGGTGTCCGGTGTTGGTGCCGATAGAGAAATAGCGGATACCATTCTGCGCCATCGCGGGCACCATTCCCCAGGTGTAGCCGGGAATATCAATGATCATCGCCGCGTCGATGGTCACGCCGGTCTCGCGGGAGATGTTCCGGGCCGTCTCGAAGAGCCGCATCAATTCCTCCGGCCGGCAGAGGCCGGTGAGGACGTTGGCATAGAGCGCGTCGATCCCCAGCCACCCCTCACGGATGGCCTCGTAAAGCCGATCCCGTTCATCCGGGGTGGCGCGCCGCAGGTATTCATCGACCGCCCAGAGGACCTCGGTGTTCCATTTGAATCGGGCGCCCTCGGGATAATCGCGAGTCTGTCGGCCCAGCTCGATCGCCTGCTCCAGGTTCTCCGACTGGATACGGATGACCTCTTCCTGTACGTGGGTATAGCCGATATCGACGTGGGAGTGATGAAGGAGGTACATCTCCCGGTGCTCAACCGGTGAGAGTGAGAAGGTGCGACTCTGCGTCGGGTATCCCGCTATGGCGACCTCAACAGTGACTTCTTCAGGCTCCGTGACTGCCGGTAGAGAGGTGTTGAGCGCCTGGTATCCCAATGCCACCGGAAGTCGTCCGATCTCGCGGCCGTTCACAGTCACGACCGCTTCCGATGGTCTTCCCAGGTGTTCGACATCCACCCGGATGAGCTGGTGGATCTCACCGGCTTCGCGTACGAGCGCCGGTTCCGGGATCAAGGATATCTGTTGTGAGACCGGGTGTTCGAAGGTCATGTACCAGTCATTACTGCCCGCTTGTTCTCCGACCACTCTGATCGAAAGCGGCAGACCGGGCGTCAGGAGCTGACCTGGCATTTCAAGGTACATATAGCCCATGAGGTCGTCGTATCGATCGGTCATGACCGACCGAAACCCGAGGCGGGTGCCCTCCCCGTTGCCGATCTCCCACTCCTCGGGTGTTCCGTCGAGAAGAGTGGTGAATGTGAAAGCCCGTTTCCCGTCGACACTCAGATGGAAGTCGTGAGAGGCCGGCGGTCCGCGCTGTATCCCGCACATCCAGACGAATACGGCCGATGGTGCGTCGAAATCGTCCGGAACGGGCGCGGTCTCCCAGGCGATCTCCATGATATGGTCGGTCGCGCGGGAGAGCAGGGAGGTGCCGACGTCAGGGTGGGGGGAGTGGTAGGTGAAGGGATCGCCGGTCAGTGAAGCGGTATACCCGTTGAGGTAGGCGTCCGGCTCAAGGTCCCAGAGGCGGAGTGAGCCGATGTCGGCGTCCGCTGATGGATCACCCTGATGATGAGAGCAGGAAGTCGAAGCAAGGAGCAGGAGCGCCATCGTGAACACGGTTCCTGTCACGATCCGCTGCATGCCTCTGCTCCTTTCCCTGACGCGGTTCCCTGACCTGGAGGGAGGTGCCCGTCGTCTCCTACCCCTTCTTGTCCCAGCAGTAGGTGCAGACCTTCTCCCTCGGCAGGCCGATCGCCTCGACGAGGTCGTCGAGGCGCTGATAGGTGAGTGTAGTCAGTTTCAGCCGGTCGCGCACCTTCTCGACCATCTCCCGGTACTGCTCGGTATCGGGATCGGAGTATTCAGGCGGAACCTCCTCGGCCGTTCCCTCCAGCTCGGCAAGGGCCCGTCTGCCCGCCAGGTCGAGTTCAGATTTCGAAGTGGAGAAGTTGAGGAAGCGGCAGCCATGTACCAGCGGAGGACATGCCGGTCGCATGTGGATCTCTTCGGCTCCCCCTTCGTAGAGACGCTGTACGGTGTCCTGCAGCTGGGTTCCCCGGACGATCGAGTCCTCGCAGAAGAGCAGGCTCTTTCCCTCGATCAGATCGGGCACCTGGATCAGTTTCATCTTCGCCACCATGTCGCGGATCGTCTGATCCTGAGGCATGAAACTGCGTGGCCATGTCGGAGTGTATTTCACATACGGGCGGCCATAAGGGATCTTCGATTCCTGGGCATATCCGATCGCGTGACCGGTACCGGAATCGGGGATACCGCAGACCATATCGATATTCACATATGGATCCTCCCGCCTCGCCAGCGCTGCGCCGCACCGGTAGCGGACCTTCTCCACGTTGATCCCCTCGTAATGTGAGGCCGGATAACCGTAGTAGACCCAGAGGAATGCGCAGATCTTCATTTCCTCGTTCGGAGGCTTCATCTGCTGCACACCATCCTCGGTCATCAGCACGATTTCCCCCGGGCCGAGGTCGCGTTCGTACTTGAACCCGAGGTTAGGGAAGGCGCACGTCTCCATGGTCGCTGCCCAGGCACCATCCTTCTTCCCGAGGATCACCGGTGTCCGGCCGTACCGGTCGCGGGAGGCATAGATGCCCTCATCGGTCAGAAGCAGGATCGAGCAGGAACCATCGATCGCCTCCTGGGCTGCTGTGAGCCCGTCGGTGAATGTGGCTTCCTGGTTGATGAGCATGGCCGTCACCTCGGTGGGGCTCGTGGTCGCCCCGCTCATCTCAGACATGTAGGCCCGCCGCTCACTGAAGGCCTTCTGCACGATCTCCTCGATATTCTGAATGATCCCGACGGTGACGATCGCGAACGTGCCGAGGTGTGAGCGGATAATGAGGGGCTGGTCGTCGTGATCGCTGATCACGCCGATCCCTCGATTACCATGCATCTTCGAGATGTCATCCTCGAACTTCGATCGGAAAGGAGTGTTAGTGATGTTGTGGATGAAACGGACGATGCCGCCCGAATTCTTCGTCGCGAGTCCCCCGCGCATCGTGCCGAGGTGTGAGTGGTAATCGGTACCGAAGAAAAGATCGTTCACGCAATCATCGGCCGCGATGACTCCGAAGAATCCGCCCATGGTAGTTGACTCCCTGTTGACAAAATCTGTGGGTACAGCATGCAGCAGTACCTTCTATTTCTAATGCACGCTCCCGACATCCGGAGACTCCATCCCCGTCGTTGACAGATGGACGTTCCCTCCATAGCGTTGACTCACTACCACCTGAACGGATGAAGAGGCATGAAACGGATTCTATTCCCCATCGTGACGATCGCGCTGCTGAGCAGCACCGGCTGTACCTTCTTCCATCGCGGACCCGATCCCATGAGTCCGGAGGGACAGGCTCTGTGGGTCGAGGAGACCCTCGCTGGTATGAGTGGGCGGGAGAAGGTGGCGAGCCTGATCGGCATCGCTGTGACCGCCGGGTTCGCCCATGTAGACGACCCGGGCCGCATCAGCATCGAGGCACTGGTGGGTGACCTGGGGGTCGGCTGTATAGCGATGTGGGGTGGCAATCCGTATGACGAGGCGATCACGATCGCGAGACTCCAGGAGATCGCGCGGGTGCCGCTCCTGGTGGCCGCTGATAACGAGTGGGGCCTTGCCCAGAGGATCGATGGGACCACCCTTTTCCCCAAGGCGATGGCACTCGGCGCGGCTGGAGATACTGCCCTTGCTCGTGCGATGGGGTATGTGACCGGGGCCGAAACCCGCGCGATCGGCATCCACATGGGGTACGCACCCGTTGCCGATGTGAACAACAATCCGCTCAATCCGATCATCAGCGTGCGCTCGTTCGGCGAGGATCCCGATCTGGTCTACCGCATGGCGTATGCCTGGTCATACGGCGCCCGCCAGGCGGGGATGCTGACAACCGCCAAACATTTTCCCGGTCACGGTGACACGAGCGTGGACAGTCACATAGACCTTCCCATTGTCGGTGTTTCCATGGAACGACTGGAACAGATGGAACTGGCGCCCTTTCGTGCGCTGGTCGAATCAGGGGGGATAGACGCCATAATGACCGCCCACCTCTGGGTGAGCGCGTTCGACCCCGATGAGACCATCCCGGCATCCCTCTCGGTGAATATCACCCGGCGATACCTGCGGGAAGATCTGGGATTCGAAGGGCTCATCGTCACCGATGCGCTCCGTATGGGTGCGGTCGTGCAGAATTATGGGGTCGAGGAGGCGGCGGTCATGGCGGTACGGGCGGGCGCGGACCTGCTGCTGCTGCCGGCCGATGCCACCCGCTCGGTGGATGGGATCCTCCGGGCAGTCAGGGAGGGGCGGCTCGATCAGGAATTCGTGAATACCGCCGCCCGAAGGATCCTCGCGGTGAAGGCGCGTCTCGGACTCCACCTCCGCCGTTCAGTACCTGTCAATGATATCGATCGGATAGTGGGGGATCCCGCTGTCCGGGAGCTTGCCGGGATCATCGCCTCGCGCTCGATCACCGTGGTGAAGAATGAAGGGGAGATACTCCCGCTCGGGCAGGGAAAAGGAGTCTCTGCGACCGGTACCGGCAGGTATGCGTCATTGGCACCCCCGACCGTGGAAGGCCCCTTCACGCCGCGGCACGACATCTCCTCCGGCGGAGCCGCAGGAAGAGTGGTTTTTCTGGCCCTCTCGAGTGATCCGGGCAGCGGCGCTGTCGGTGGCGCCTTCTTCTCACCCCTGAGAGAACTCTACCCCGATGCCCGCCACCTCACCCTCTATCCCGAGCCGGGCAGAGAGGAAGCCGAGGAGGTGCTCAGTATCGTGGAGGACGCAGCCCTGGTTGTCGTCGCGGTCGTCAGTCGCGTTCGTGACCAGAAGGGGCATGCTGCTGTGGTGGATGAGCACGCTTCCCTGTTGCGCTACATAGCCGGCAGCGGTATCCGGACACTACGGTGAGGATTCCCAGCGGGCGGCAGGGCAGATGATCCTTGGACAGACGGGTGCGAGGGGTCGACTGCCGGTCTCGATACCGGGGTACTACGAGATCGGGTGGGGGATCAACGTCGGTCCCGCGTCCGGTCGATGATCGAGGCGGCAACCACGTTACTCACTTTTGAGCGCAACGGCACAACCGAACCCCGATCATCGGGATGCACCCGGTTCGTCAGGAGGATGACGAATAATTGCTCTTCGTAATCGATCCAGATGCTCGTCCCGGTATATCCGGAATGCCCGAACGATTCAGGCCCCAGCAGATCACCGCGGATATTGGCGTAGGGGCTGAACACGTCAAACCCGTATCCCCGTCCCCGATCCCGGTCATGACTCATCGCCCGCAGTGTGAGCGGAGCGTAGATCCGTTCCCCGTTGTAGGTGCCGCCATTGAGGATCATCTGCGAGAAGATCGAGATGTCCCGGGCACTGCTGAACAGACCGGCGCTTCCGCCGATCCCGCCGAGCAGCCGTGACATCGGGTCATGCACGATCCCCCTGAGAAGTTCACCTTCCAGTTGTTCAGTCGGCGCGACCCGGGGAAGATGCCCGGGAGGAGGGAAGAAGCCTGTATCGGTCATGCCGAGCGGGCGGTAGATCTCCCGTTCGGCGAACTCCGCCATCGATTCACCGGTCACCCGTTCCACGATCAACCGCAGTGTGAGGTAATTCAGGTCGCTGTAGAGAAAGTCGCTGTCCGGTTCGATCCGGGGGGGATTCTCGACGACCCACCACCAGACTGCTTCGGGGCAGTAGGCCCCGTAGTCACGGGTCAGGGACGTCCACGGTACGCCAGGAGCGAGTCCCGAGGTGTGGGTCAGCAACTGCGCCACGCGGATACCCCGTTTGCCGGCAGAAGCGAACTCGGGCAGGTAGACACTGACCCGGTCCTGGAGCCGCACCTTCCCCATCTCCACCAGCCGCATCACGCTCGCGGCAGTGGCGATCGGCTTGGTCATCGAAGCTATGTCGAAGATGGTGTCGAGGGTCATCGGTTCCTCGACGGGTACCCATGCCCGCCGGCCGTATGCCTTCTGGTAGACGACTTTTCCCTGACGAGCAACGAGGATCACCGCGCCCGGTATGATGCTGTCGGCGATCGCTTCCCCGATGACGAGGTCCACCTGCTGGAGACGATCGAGGTCCATGCCGACGCGATCAGGGGCGGCTTCAGAGAGGGTAGAGACCATCATCGATGTGGAACAGCCCGCAGTCAGAAGCAGGGTGACGATGAGGATGATCAGCGGAACAGGCAGGAACGGGAGCCTCTTCCGTTGTACAGTCATGCTCTCTACAGGATGGCGGTCCATCTATCCTCCTTGTCGCAGGGCACGGAGCGGCAGTATAACGGAAGCCCGATTCAATCCACAACGAACTGCTGTCGAGGGTCGTGCCATGAAGATGAAAGGGGCTCTGCTGTGGATCCTTCTCTGTTCCGCCTGCACCGGAGGGGAGGGCGTGATGACCGGCGCTGATCGACTGATCGCCGAGGGGTGGGAGAGTGTGACCGGACTCGAGTCGATGGCGGTCGGCGTGGTCACCAACCACACCAGTCGACTCTCGGACGGTACCCACCTGGTGGATGCCCTGCTCGACAACGGGGTGAAGGTCGTGGCCATTTTCAGCCCGGAACACGGGTTCTATGGAGTAGCGGCCGAAGGGGCGCGTATCTACTCGACCGGTGAGACCTACCGGGATGTCCTGATTCACAGTCTGTACGGTACAAGCACCCGTCCCGATGAAGCGATGCTCCAGGGAGTGGAGGTATTCCTCTACGATATCCAGGACGTGGGCGCGCGCTTCTACACCTACACCAGCACCATGGCCAGGACGATGGAGGCTGCCGCGGCTCGCGGGAGCCCCTATATCGTCCTCGACCGTCCCAACCCGATCGGCGGACGGATCATCGAGGGGCCGGTAATGAGGGATGAGTATTTTTCCTTCATCGGACTCCATCGGATTCCGATCAGATATGGACTCACGATC
>JALGVQ010000098.1 GCA_025774615.1 bacterium | reverse complement strand
GAAGGCACTGTGGTGGAGCCGAACAACGCGCGCATGAAAGAAATATTCCAGATCGACGCCCGCCTGAGAAAGGGGATTCCCCTCACGCTCGGCGGCAGTGAGACCGAGGTGGCCCTCTTTGTGGACATCAGGAATCTGACAGACCGGCAGAATATCATCTGGATCGCCAGTGACGGCCGCATCGGCGGAGAGCTGAGTGATCCGGGAGCGTGGAGGATCGGCAGGAGGATCCGGTTCGGGCTGGAGATGCGATTCTGATGTGCCGGTCGCTCATCATACCAGCTGTGTCCATCCTGATATCATCCTGCGCTCTCTGCGGATGTCAGGAGCAGCTGCCGGCCTATGAGGAACCCTCGATCCCCCTGCAGGCGCGGATACTGGTCGACAGTGTGATAGATATGGGGTCGCTCTTCGTACCGCAGCCCGCGCCTTTCTCTGTCTATCTCGAGAACATCGATGACGGATCGATGCAGTACGTCCTCTTCCCCCCATTCGAGATCGAGGCGAATGTCAGCGTCTCGCTGGCGCAAGATCCGACCCGCAAGGTATTTCTGACGGTGAAAAAGACCTTCGATAGCCCCTCTGATACCCTGGCGGTGGGCGGATCTGTCTGGGTAGAGGTCCCCTTTCCGATGCAGGATGGCGAAGGACGGCCCTGGAACTGGCTGAGGTCTTCCGAACCCCGGCATGAACTGCTCTTTCAGGGCCGCCTGATCCTGAGAAAGGATGGTCGTGTACTGAGCAGCATCAACATGCCGCAGGTGCGGGTCATGTTCATCTACGACACTGCGACCGGCACGCCATGAAGCACATCCGACTCCTCCTGCTGGTCACGCTCCTGCCGGTAGTCATGCTCCTGTCGGCCTGCCAGGAAACACTACCGGCCTATGAGGAACCTGACACCCCCCTCTCTGCCGGGATCATCGTCAATGCGCAGCTATGGCGAGCGGACGTGGTGCGGCTCAGTCCTGATTTCTCTGTCAAGATCACCAACATGAGCAATGAGATCGATTCATGGGTTCTGCCCGCACCGTATGATGTCTCTGTCGACATCAGCGTCTTTCTGGCCCGGGATCCCACCAGGAAAGTGGTGATTGAAAATTCGAAGACCTTCGACGGCCCGATCGATGATCTCAAGTGGGGGTACTTCGTCGTGCTCGGATTCGACCTGCCGCTCACCGACAATGACGGACGGAGCTGGAATTGGGAGTATCCGGATGTCGAATCGCTCGACCTCATCCTCCAGGGCAAGGTCCGCATCCCGCAACTGGATCTCGAAGTCAACACACCACGCGCCAGAACATCCCTTTATTTCATCACGCCGTAGTCCGGCCGTTACCAGCCCGTAACCGGGGTCAATCCAACCTGTGAAATATTTCACGATTTAACCGGTCACGCTTGTTGGGCTTCAGGGGGCATCGTATCTTCCGACTGGATCAATGATCTGCACGGGATCAGACAACCAACGGATGAACAACATGGAAACGTCCGGGAACCGCGAAGCTGTCTTCATCGGGCGGATAACCGCCAGCACAACGCATGAATTCCGTAATGTTCTGGCGATCGTCAAGGAATCCGCCGGCCTCATCGAGGACCTTCTCGGCAATGGCAGCCTGGGCGGGCCCGAACAGGCCGAGCGCCTTCTGAAGGTCGTTAATCGTATCGACGCCCAGGTCGGTCGCGGCGCCGAACTCCTCTCCCACCTCAACCGCTTTGCCCATTGCATCGACCGCTCCCTGAACGGTGTGGACCTCGACCAGGAAGTCGGCCAGGTGGTCTTTCTGAGCCAGCGTCTGGCCAGGGAGGGTCGGCACCGGCTGGAGGTGTCTCCCGGAGCGGAGAACATGACGGTGATGATCGATTCACTCCTTTTTCAGATGGCTCTCTTCACAGCTATCGAATGCTGCATCGAGCAGATGCCTGACAGGGGTACGATCACCGTACATACATCACGGAATGGCAGCCAGCCGACGATCGGGTTTATCGGCGAGGCTGAAGACGGTTCGGCCCTCCCCTCCCCTGCCGAGGCGTCCGGCTGGAACAGCATGACAGAAGTACTCGATGATCTCGATGCGTCGGTTGAGATCGCCGAGCAGGGATTCGCTTTCTCTATCACCCTTCCGGCAACCGGGGGTGTATAACAGTACCGCACCTGTGATGAGCAACCTGGCGGTGCCACCGGGCTCCGCACCACGGAGGAAGTAATGAGCAAGATCAAGCTGCTGCTCGTCGATGACGAGGCTGATTACGTCAGGACAATGGCTGAGAGGCTTGAAATGCGCGACATCGGCAGTCGGATCGCGCTGAGTGGCGAGGAAGCACTGGAACTGGTCGGTGAGGAAGTACCTGACGTCATGGTGCTCGATCTGCGCATGCCCGGTATCAATGGCATGGAGGTGCTGGAGCGGATCAAGAAGGAACACCCCCTCGTCGAGGTCATCATCCTGACCGGCCACGGCTCCGAAGTGGAAGAGAAGGAAGCCCGCAGGCTGGGAGCATTTGAGTACATGCAGAAGCCGGCCGACAGCGGCCAGCTTCAGGAAGCGATCACATCGGCCTGGAAGAAGAGCATCAAGGCCGTTGAGGAGTTTCTCAAACATACGAAGGATGATTTCCAGAAAGGCATGGCCGCAGCCGCTCTTGCCGAGGGAGGCATCCCGGAGGTGGCCGCGGAGATCATGGAAAAAGTGGAGCCACAGGAGGCAGAAGCGCTCCCGGTTCCTCCGGCCGACCGGGCTGTTCATCCCGATTCCTCTCTCAAGGTCCTTCTGGTCGATGACGAGGAGGATTTCGTGCGGACCATGGCCGAGCGGATGGAAATGCGTGAGCTCGGCAGTGACGTCGCCCTCGACGGAGAGCAGGCGCTCCGTATGCTTGAAGAGGAGTTACCCGACGTCATGGTGCTCGACCTGCGCATGCCCGGGATGGGCGGCATGGAGGTGCTGCGGCAGGTCAAGGAACAGTATCCCGACATAGCGGTGATCATCATGACCGGTCACGGCTCTGATGAAGAAGAGGCAGAGGCACGCCGGCTGGGTGCTTTCGAATATCTGCGCAAACCGGTCGACTTCAATGATCTCATGGAGACGATCAGCAGGGCTGGCCGGGCCGGTACCTGACATGCCCGAGGATGTGAACCAGAATCTTGGTCCGGAAGAAGAAGAACTGATTTCGGACCGTCGGTATCACAGAACGTTCATCGCATCAGTATTGGCGGTCTCCATTGTAGCCATCATACCGCTGCTGATCATGACCGGAACCACCTACCGGCAATACCGGACTGTATTTGACGCCGAAATGACCCGTCCGATGGTTCGCTTCACCACGAACGGGAAGCAGTCGCTCGAATCATTTCTCTCTGAACACATTTCCGCCCTCACCATGGTCATCAGGGAACGTTCCTTCGAGGAACTGCAGGAGAACAGGACCCTGGAGCGGGTGCTCATGAACCTCAAACAGGCCTTTGGCGGTTTCATCGACCTCGGAGTGATCGATGAAGACGGGATCCAGCTGTCATACGTCGGCCCCTATGAACTCGAAGGGGTGAACTACGAGGAATCCATCTGGTTCCATGAGGTCATCATGCGGGGAGTACATGTGAGCGATGTCTTCATGGGACACAGGAACTTTCCTCATTTCGTCATTGCCATCAGGCACGATCTCGGTGCCGGTCATCAGTTCGTGCTGCGTGCCACCATCGATACCGATGTGCTGAACAGGCTGGTCCAGTCTCTCGTGATCCAGCCTCACGGTGACGCGTTCATCATCAATCGCGACAGCATTCTGCAAACCCCTTCACAATTCAATGGTGATATCCTGGAACGATCTCTCCTGCCCGGCCTGCCGCATAGTACGCAGACCGAACTGGTGGAACTGGAGGCTCAGAACGGTGAGTCACTGATTGTCGCCTGCGCGCCGATCGAACGCTCCTCCTTCAGGCTGGTCCTCCTGCGCCCCAGCTCCGCCCTGCCCACCGACTGGCTGAACCTGCGACGTGAACTCGGCATTTTCCTGGTGATCAGCATCATTCTCATCCTCGGGGTGATAATCGGAGGTTCCGTCTGGATGATCAGGCGCATGCAGGAAGCTGATCGACTGCGTGCTCTCTGCTATCACAAGATGGAATACACCAACAAGATGGAATCTCTCGGCCGCATGAGCGCGGGCGTGGCCCATGAGATCAACAACCCGCTCTCCATCATCACCGAGAAAGCGGGCCTGATGAAGGATCTGCTGCAGTTGTCCGACAAGATGCCGCCCAGGGAGAAACTGGTCGAACTGGTCAACTCTGTCATCAAGTCTGCCGACCGCTGCGGCGGGATTACCCATCGTCTCCTCGGTTTCGCCAAGCACATGCAGGTAAAGCACGAGAACGTGGACCTCGACCTGCTGCTCAGGGAGGTGCTTGGATTCCTGGAGAAGGAGGCCGAGTACCGCAGCATCTATGTCGACTTCCAGTTCCCGGAGTTACAGCCCACGGTGTCCAGCGACCGGGGCCAGCTCCAGCAGGTCTTTCTGAACATCCTCAACAATGCCTTTGCGGCTGTGGATGATGGAGGCCACATCGTGATAGGTGTTACACATGATGGGGCTAACATGGTTGCCGTGAGTATTGCCGATGACGGTATCGGTGTGCCGGAGGAGAACCTGGCACGCATCTTCGATCCGTTCTTCACAACCAAGAAGGGTGCCGGAACGGGTCTGGGACTCTCCATCACCTACGGGATAATCGAGAAGCTGGGCGGCAATATCACCGTGGAGAGTACCGTGGGCGAAGGCACCTGTTTTACCGTAACCCTGCCGAAGGGTCATACTGTGGATTAGGAGCGGTGCATGGAACCGGTTCGTGTTCTGATCGTGGACGATGAGGAGGAACTGGCAAGCGCCCTGGAGGAACGCCTGAACCTGCGGGGATTCCAGGCCAGGGGCGTGACCACGGGAGCAGAAGCCCTTACCCATCTTGAAGAGACACCCTGTGACGTGGTACTGCTCGATGTGAAGATGCCGGGCCTCGGCGGTCTCGAAGTGATCAAGAAGATAAAGAATCACTACCCGAATCTGGAAGTGATCCTGCTCACCGGTCACGGTTCTGCACAGGATGCTGAAAGAGGCATGGAACTGGGCGCGTACGATTACCTCATGAAGCCGGTCAAGATCGAAGTGCTCAGCCAGCTGCTCGTTTCCGCCGCGGCACAGAACGAGGGGGAGGAGCCATGAGTAATACCACAGTCCTGCTGGTCGATGACGAAGAGGAGTTCGTCGCCGTGCTGGCAGAACGGCTCGAGGCACGAGGCCTGATGGTCGATACTGCCGAAAACGGGGAGATCGCCCTTCAGAAGGCCGAGTCGAAGGGATATGACGCGATCCTGCTCGACATGGCCATGCCCGGTATGGACGGCACCGAGACGCTGCAGCGACTGCTGGAGATCAATCCCGATCTGCAGGTCATCCTGCTCACCGGCCAGTCGACGCTGGGTCAGGCGGTCGAGGCCATGAAACGGGGAGCTCTCGATTTCCTCGAGAAACCGGCTGATATCGATACACTGGTTTCCAGGATCGAGACGGCAGCGACGGAAAAGACGAAACTGGATGATCAGCGGATCGAGCAGCGACTCTCCGATATCGTGCGGAAGAAGGGGTGGTGACTGCCATGCCTACCAGACGTGTCGGTGAAATCATGGTCCCCATCGCACAGTACCCCTCGGTGCGTGACACCGCGACACTGCGCGAGGCGATCGCAGCCATCGAGGGTGTCCAGCTCGAAGTGGCTCTGAGGAAGTCGCTGCCCCGGGTCCTGCTGGTATTCGACGCGATCGATGTGATGGTCGGATACGTACGGCGACGTGACATAATGCGCGGCCTGGAACCGACATCGCTCATCAGCGAACCGCTCGACTATAAAAAGAAGCCATTCGATGTCGGGGTAGATCCGAATCTGTCCGAACTCTCATATGATCGTGCATTGAAGAGTATCCTGAATCAGGCCGACAGGCTGGTGGTCGAGGTGATGCGTCCCAATGACGTACTGATCGACGCCGATGATCACGTCCTGAAGGCGGTGTACGAGATGGTCTCCTACAACCTGAGTCATCTTCCGGTCATCAGGGATGGCCATCTTGTGGGGGTGGTCCGTTCGGTCGATGTGTTCCATGAACTCGCTCAGATCGTTACCTGACCAGACTACGTAATAACCGGCATCCGACGAGGCTGACATCATATGAGCAGAGAGGGATCACCAGATACCGCTGCACCCGCAACTGAAATCGGATTTTCAGATGATGGACCGCGCATCGCCCTGAGGCGACCTGGCGCTGAACCGGGGGTCGAGAAGGTCAACTGGAAGCGGCTTGGATGCATCTTCCTGGGACTGGCGCTGTTCGCGCTGGTATATTTCGCGCCGGTACCGGCCGACGCCGTCGATCCCCAGGGAGTACATTTCCCTCTGACACCCGAGGGCAAGGCCGCCCTGGCCCTCTTCTTCCTTGCGGCGACCTGGTGGGTCACCGAGGTCATCCCGATCGGTGTGACCAGCATCACGATCGGCGTGGTCCAGGCCCTCTTCCTGATCAGGCCCGCCGAAGATGCCTTCACCGATTTCATGGTGCCGTCAGTCTGGTTCATCTTCGGATCACTCATCTTCGGAATGGTATTCACAAAAACAGGTCTGACGCGCCGCATGGCCTATAAGATGCTCTCCCTGGTGGGGGAGCGGACGAGCATGATCTATCTGGGTTGTTTCGTCATGACGGCATCTCTCACGCTCGTCATGGCCCATACGGCTGTGGCGGCCACGGTCTTCCCGCTCTTCATGGCGATCTATGCCCTCTACACCGATGAGAGTGAACCGACGAAGTTCGGGAAGGGACTCTTCATGGGAATGGCCTTTGTGGCCGGCGCCGGCAGCATCATCACCCTGCTCGGCGCAGCTCGGGGCGCCGTCGCGATCGGATTCTTCAACGACATAACCGGACGGACTGTCAGTTTCTTCGAGCTGACCTGGTACATGCTCCCGATCGGTGCGCTCATGGTTATCCTGCTCTGGGGCTTCTTCATGATCTACTACCCCCCCGAGAAGAAGACCATTCCCGGACTGCGGGAACGGGTAAACCGGTTGTATGCCAGCCTCGGGCCGATCAGCCGGAATGAGATACTCGCCCTTACCTTGGTACTCGGTACGATCGTCGTTCTGAGCCTCCGCTCCTTCATCCCGGCCCTGCAGGCATTCGACAAGAGCGCGATCATCCTCGTTTCCACGATCCTTTTCTTTCTTTTCAAAATACTGCGCCTGGAAGATCTCGAAGGGACATCGTGGAACATCGTCCTGCTCTTCGGCGGCGCCATGAGCATCGGTCTCTGCCTGTGGGAGACAGGCACTGCCAGGTGGCTTGCCATCCACTGGCTGAGCATGTTCACTGACACCCCCCCACTGGTCTTCATCCTGGCGATATCGATTTTCGTGCTGGTGATGACCAATGTGATCATGAACGTGGCGGCGATCGCAATAACGATGCCGGTCGCGCTCCATATAGCTCCCTACGTCGGCGTCTCGCCCGAAGTGATCCTCTTCGCTTCCCTCGTGACCGCGGGAATGCCCTTCCTGCTGCTGGTCGGCGCGGCACCCAACGCCATCGCCCACACCAGCAACCAGTTCACCACAGGGGAGTTCTTCAAGGCGGGGATCCCGGCCAGCGTGCTGCTTATCGCCGTACTGGCGCTCTTCGTCGCGGTGATCTGGCCCGCGATGGGGATGCCGGTGTTACAATAGCCTCACACCATCAGAGCTCATTCATCCATCTGAAGATCGCCGGCAGGGTCGGCCGCTTCCCGTACATCAGTGAACCGAGCCTGAAGAGCTTCGCCCCGAACTTGAGAGCGAACCAGGTCGAGATGATCAGGATCCCGAAGGTGAGCGGGATCTCCCACCACGGTACCTGTCCCGAGGGGAGCCGCAGCATCATGGTCACCGGAGAAGTGAGCGGGAACCAGGAGAATACCCGGGCGATCGTGCCGACCGGTTCTGCCAGGATCGCCATCATCAGCACCATCGGTGCCACGATCGGCATCGTGAACCACATGGAGAGCTGCTGGCTCTCCTTCATGGTGTTGCCCAGACTGCCCGCGCCCGCCATCAGACTGGAGATCATCAGGTACCCCACCAGGAAGTAGCCGAGGCAGAGCAGGAAGAGTTCGACCGGCACTTCGAAACCGGGCAGAATATTTTTACTGGCCAGTACAGTCAGGAGCCCGAATCCCATCCCGAGCCATACCACGACCTGGATCAGCCCACAGGCGCCCAGTCCGAGAACCTTTCCCAACATCAGTTCATCGGTCGTCACACTCGAAAGGAGGAGTTCCATCACCCGATTCTCCTTCTCCTCGGCAACGCCCTGGAGGAGGTAACCACCCCCCATCATGATCGACATCAGCAGAAGGAGCGAGAAGGCGTAGGGGAGCGCGAACTTGCGGATCTCCGAGATCACTCCGGTCTCTTCGAACCCCTCACTCGTGGTGGATACTTCGTACCCTTTCAGCAGCATTGGATAGAGGATTCTCTGCTCGATCGCAGGATCAACCTCCTGTTTATCGAGCAGACTCAACAGGAGCGCTCTGCGGAGCAGGCGTTCTGCGGGTCCTTCTCCCTCGTCATCATCAATGAAGCTCTTACTCTGGCTGTATCCCCATACTCTGCCGCTCTCGATATACTTCTCCGCGATGATCAGGGCGCCATTCAGATCCCCCCGCCTGGTCGCTTCCCGGGCGCTGTCCGCGTCGGCCATCATCACCAGAGTGATGGTCCCCCGGAACCCGCTGAAGGTCTCTGAGACGAGTTCGAGCGTGGATGGGGCCACCTCCGCCATCCGAACAGTGAGCGCCTGCGCCTCTTCCTCATTTAGCACACCCCTTTCCCGTGCATCCTCTTCAAGTCCCCTCAGGATCGAATGATCGAGCACGCCACTCGAATCCACCACCGCGATGACCCGAGGCCTGATCTTCATGACCGACTTGGCCGTAACAAGTCCGATGATCCCGAAAATCGCCCCGAACATGATCGGCATACCGAAGATCGTCAGCAGATAGGCGGGACGCTTGATCGTGACCGTGAGTTCGTGGGCCGCTACGAGGAGTGACCGTTTCATGACGTCACCTCCTCTCCAACCGGCTCTCTGGCGATCTTGACGAAGATCTCCTCCAGAGGTGTTTCAGCCAGCTCGAAATGCTCGACCGGTTCCCTCCTGTCGAGCAGTTCCCTGATGAACTTTTCCGGTTCCACCTCACCCTTCAGCCAGACTTTTTTCAGCCTGCCGGGGGCGGCGTTCTCATCGACGCGTACGACCTGCGCCATTCCCCTGGCGGTCACTTCATCGTTGACGTACACCGCATTGTCGGCGTGCTCCCGCTTGATCTCATCCAGTCTTCCGTAGAGTACACGCTTCCCGCGGCTGATCATGAATACGTGATCCGCGAGAGCCTCCACCTGAGCCATCTGGTGGGTGGAGAGGATCACGGTCTTTCTCCGCCGTCGCATTTCAGCGATGAACTCCTTCACGACCTGGATGTTGAGTGGGTCGAGTCCGCTGAACGGTTCATCCAGGATGATGAGGTCGGGATCATGCAGAAGCGTCAGGATGATCTGCGCCTTCTGCTGCATCCCTTTGCTCAGTTCCTCCACCTTCTTTTTCTCCCACTCCCCCAGGTCGACCTTGCCGAGCCACTCCCGCGCGCGCTCCCGTGATTCCTCCTTACCGAGACCATGAAGTCGACCGAAATAGGAAAGTACCTCACCCAGTTTCTGCTTCTTATAGAGCCCCCGCTCCTCCGGCAGGTACCCGATCCTGTGCTTGAGGTCAGGCGTTATCGCCTCCCCGTCGAAGGTGATCGTTCCCGAATCGGGCCTGGTGATATCCATCATCATGCGGATCAGAGTGGTTTTTCCGGCGCCGTTCGGTCCAAGGAGCGCAAGCACCTCACCCCCCCTGGCTTCGAGGGAGACCCCCCCGACTGCTTCCACATTCACCACATTCTCGACATTAACCTTGATCATGAAGTCGTGCTCGCTTTCCTGTTGCTCTGATCGCGTCTGCAGTACGGTTATGCATGCCGTAGTGGCACGAATATCATAATATACGGAACATAAGGACGTTCTCTTCATCCAGTTATCGCTCTGCCTGAAGCAGCGCATCGATCACTGTCGCCATCATTGCAAAGGATCAGAACCGTGAGTTCCTCCCCGCTCTCACCAGCTGACTGCATCGCGGTCGAAAACGAGTTAGGCGCCAACAACTACCATCCCCTCGATGTCATCATCAACCGGGCCGAGGGTATCTGGGTGTGGGATGTGGATGGCAACAAATACCTCGATTTCCTGGCCGCTTACTCAGCCGTGAACCAGGGGCACTGCCATCCGCGGATCCGTGAAGCCGCGATCGGACAGATGGCACGCATCACACTGACGAGCAGGGCGTTCCGCAACGATCAACTCCCCCTGCTCTACCGGAAGCTCCATGAGATGAGCGGCATGGACGTCTCCCTTCCGATGAACTCTGGTGCCGAGGCGGTGGAAACTGCCTTCAAGGCGGCCCGGAAGTGGGGTGAGAAGGTCAAGGGGATCGCAGGCGGATCACAGGAGATCATCGTCTGCAGCGACAATTTTCACGGGCGCACTATCAGCATCATCTCTGCATCCACTGAAGAGCAGTATCGGGATGGATTCGGTCCCCTGACTCCCGGTTTCGTCATGGCAGATTATGGTGACATCGAGGCACTCGAGGCGGCGATCACACCGAACACCTGCGCCTTCGTCGTTGAACCGATCCAGGGTGAAGCGGGTATCCGCATTCCTCCGGAAGGCTACCTCGCGGCCGCCGGCAGGCTCTGCAGGGAGCGGAATGTCCTGTTGATTTTCGATGAGATACAGTCAGGTCTTGGACGTTGCGGCAAGCTCTTTGCCTACCAGTACGAGGATGTCGTTCCCGATGGTCTGATCGTCGGCAAGGCACTCTCTGGCGGCTTCTACCCGGTATCGGCGTTCCTCGCCAGCAGGGAAGTGATGGACGTCTTCACCCCCGGTGACCACGGAAGCACGTTCGGAGGCAATCCCCTCGGCTGTGCCATCGCCCTGGCCGCGCTCGAGGTGATCGAGGAGGAACGGTTGGCGGAACGGAGCGCTGAACTCGGGGCCTGGTTCCTCGAACAGCTTCGCACCATCGAGAGCCCTCACATCAGGGAGATCCGTGGTCGGGGTCTCTTCATCGGATTGGAACTGGATGAACCCGCGCGACCGTACTGCGAAGCACTTCAGGAAGAGGGACTGCTCTGCAAGGAGACGCACGAGAATGTTATCCGATTCGCGCCCCCACTCGTGATCGGCAGAGATGACCTCGAGTGGGCGTTCGAGCGGATACGGAAGGTTCTGACTGACTAGTGTCCTGTCACGCGGCTGATGTCAGCGCCGCTCGCATGCCACAGTTGTTTCGTGACAGGGCACCAGGTCAGTTCCCGATCAATCAGATCACTCGGGCGGGCGATCGGGATCGACCCGGAGACGCTTACTCACGACGGCGTTGAATATCAACCCTGACCCCACGATCGCCAGTATCGCCGGCACCAGGGGGAAGAACTGCAGGTCGATACCGACCAGGTCGAGCAGACCGGTACCAGTAAATGCGATCCCCACGATGAGTCCTGCAGTGTCTCTGCGGGTTTTGATCTTCTGGCGTACAACACTCATGGTGATGAATACCAGCCCGAACGGCATGAGAAAGTGCCATAATCGACCTGCGCCGGGAAGCAGGAACATGATCGCCACCACGAGAAGCGCGCATCCCCAGGTGATGATATCGAGTCGCTCATCGAGTGCTCTGTGTTCAGCATCAGTCACGGCAGGCATGATCCTCTCCTCCCCTCTCATCCTCGCTTGTGCAGCGTGAAGATCCCCTCATCGACGAGCATGCCTTCCTGATACACCTCGACCACAAGCTTTCCGTCCTCAAGACGCGACCTGCAGAACACGTCGACTCCGAAGACGTCGAATCCCATCCAGAATGAGCAGCTGTCCCCTTCGAATGACACCCGTGAGACGCTGGCCGTTTCCGACTGGCCCTGGTAATTGACCGATGTCTGAAGTGAATATGTGGTTTCCTCCCAGGCAAACCGTATGGTTACCTCACCATCGCCCTCCGACAGTGACATCATACCCTGCCAGACCCCTCCGAAATCACCCACAGGTTCAGCCGCCTCAGTCGTCGAAGCGGCCTGACCACCCCCGGAAGTCCCGGAGCTGCTGGCGCATCCGGCGGAGATGAGTATGAAAAGGAACAATATGGCTGGAAGAGTTCGGTTCAGATAACGCATCGCTGTATGGCTCCTGGCCTGGAGATGGAACATCGCAACTTCGATACCTTCCTAACCGTATCACGAAACTGAGCTGTTTCAAGTTCAATCCAACAAGGGAGCACATGCCATGCGTTCGACCCTGCCCCTTCTTGCCGGATCCCTTCTGCTCGGCGCCTGCCTGATGCCCACCGCTCTCGATGCACATATTTGCTACGTAACGGGACGCTAGCATCATGAATATCATTACCCGAGTCGTACTGGCATCGCTCCTCACTCTGCCCTCCTCTGCGCAGGACGGGGACGCCCCCCCTGACCTCTTCGACCTGGTCAAGGCGGGAAGGACCGAGGAAGTCCGGATAATCGTTGAAAGCGACCCCTCACTTGTAGACGCAGTCGATGACCTCGGGTACACCGCACTGAACTGGGCTGCGACCCGAGGCCATTGGGACATCCTTTCCCTCCTTCTCGACACCGACGCTGACGTGGATCATATCGGAGGGGATGGAGGCACTGTCCTGCACCGGGCCGCTCATCATGATCGGCCTGACATGGTCGGTCTCCTCATCGAACGGGGCGCCGACATCTCGATCCAGAACCAGTGGGGTCGCACACCGCTGCACGTCTCGATCCGCCGTGGATGTACCGGGGTCGCCACCCTGCTGCTCGATCAGGGAGCCGATCCGGATGCGACAACCCTTGAAGGGTGGACACCACTGCACGTCGCATACATGAGCGGACAGCCGGAGTGCGTCGATCTGCTGGTGACAGGAGGGGCCTCGACCACCATACGTGACAACGATGGACGGCGTCCCGCGGATCATGCCTTCACCAGACCCGATCCGATACCGCTCGAGCCCGATCGTCTGGCGGAGTATTCCGGCGAATACAATCTGGGCGGCGGGTACAGCATGACGGTATGGCTGGAAGAGGGCATCCTCCATCTCATGGAGTTCGCTCCTGATGAACTGTACGCGATCGGTGGGGATATCTTCTACATATCTTCTACTGCCGACAGGAACCGTGGAGGGTGACCTTCATCCGGAACGATGTGGGTACTGTGGCGGAGATCCAGGTAACATTCCTGCGCCGTACGGTCACCGGCACCAGGAACGCAGGTGTGGATCACCCGTATACATATGTCGGTTCAGCCACATGCGGTACCTGCCATGCGGGCTAGGAACACGGCAACCAGTACCTCACCTGGCTCAGCAGTCAGCATGCCGCGGCCTACTGGCGGCTGGCAACCGACTGGGCCCGGTATCTCGCCTCCCTGCGGGAGGAATATCAGGATATCTCCGATCCGATCGAGGAGGAGAGGTGCCTGAGATGTCATATCACCGGTGGTCATGATCCCGATGCCCGGTTCACACCCGGTTTCAGGCGGGAGGAAGGTGTCGGATGTGAGACCTGCCACGGACCGGGCTCTGTGTACATGGATGAAGGTATCATGATCGACCGGAGGAGATTCCTGGCCAACGGCGGGATGACACCGACCGCGGAGACCTGTCGACAGTGCCACCACCGGCCGGAGCGCTTCAGTTTCGAGGAGTGGTGGCCGGAGATCGCCCATGCCCGACCGGCATATCCGCCCCGACCATAGGCGGAATCACGCGCTCCCCTGACCTGAAACCGATTCAGTCTACAGGGGCGGTAGCGGCGAGAATCCTGGCGGGATCACCGGGTTGAACCTGTCGGGATCGACCTGCTCCCCCCAGCGGAAATCGAACACCCACTGCAGGTCGCTTCCGCCGACCTGGCCGCGCAGCTCGAGTCGCACCGGCAGGCTGCTGAGGACATCCACCCAGAGCCTCCCCACTCCATCGAGCACCGCACCATCGCCGGCCGGGGGATCATCGACTTCGATCCCCACCACTTCGGTACTGTCGATTACCGAGGTTCCCAGCTCACGGTAGCCGCCGGCAAGGAACCGCCGGATGTACTCCTCCGGGTTCCGCTGGACGGCAGGCACCATCTGACCCGACTCTTCCCGGTCGACCGGCAGCCTCGCCCACATCTCCTCCTCGTGCATCACCCAGATCATCGAGTCACCTGAAGGAGGAATGAACATGCTCGAGACCAGGAGTGAATCGGTAAGCACATCCCATCTGAATCCGTATTCCCGCGAGAGCCAGAACGCCAAGGTGGCTTCTTCCACGGCCGGCTCTGAAACCGATACCGATAATGGAGCCTGCGCGCCCCGGCCTCTGGAGGGAGCGGCTCCCGCCTCACTCCCCGCGCCACTCCGCATTCTCTTCGCATCACCCTGAAGACGCTCCGACATCACCCTTCCGCCACTCTTCGGTTCCCCGATCCTGACCTGCATGCTGAACATCATCCGATCGATACCAGCCATATGGTCGGCCACCTCTGCCCAGACAACGGGAGTCAGCGGTTGCCGCCTGAGTGAAAGCCCGGCCGTGACGACGATCAGAACCGACAGGGCGGCCGCTGCCCATCGAACCGGAACCGGACGTCCCACCAGGAACCATACCGGGCGAGACCTGACCCGGCCTTTCCTTTCGATCCGGCGCACGTATGGATGATCGGTCAGATCTTCCCTGAATCTTCGCAGACTCTCATCCATCATGCTGTCCACCTCTTCCCGGGGATCGTCGGAGACAATACCTCTCACCGCGCGGGTGAGGTCATCAGATCCATCAGCCTGTTCGTCCATCTCGTCATCCCTCCGCCGGGTTGAGCCCAAGATCCGCCAGATGTTCCCGCAGCCTCGCAAGCCCCTTCGATACATGGGAACGGGCGGTAACCTCGGAACAACCGAGCACCCGGCCTATCACATCGAATTGCTGGTCTTCAAGCAGCCGCAGGAGTACTGCCTGAGCCTGCTTCCTGGGTAACAGGGAGATTCCCTCGCGGATGAGTGGCACTATCTGCTGATCCTGCTGATCGCCGTCGGATGTCCCATCGCTCTGCCCCGCCGTTTCCGGTTCTACAGATGCGGCACTCTCCCGCTCCAGCCGGCGCGTGCTCTGCCGCAGCACATCGTACGCCGAACTGATGCAGACCTTGATGATGTAGCCGTGCGGATTGGGATGGCGATGGATCTTCCTGAGATGCTTCCAGATGTAGACCAGAGCGTTCTGAAAGGCGTCCGCCGCGTCATCGGGATCAGTGACGATCCCCGCCACGACGCTCTTCATGCGGCCCTCAACAGGGCCTATCAGATCTTCATACAGTCGGTCGGCTGCATCCACGAATGACACCTTTGAGGTATCAGGATCGGTACCCGGTTACCCTGTTATCATCTGTATAGCGTACAGGCGCCGGAATTGTGTAACGGATTGATGACAAAAAAAGGCGCCTCCCCCGGTTCGACCGGAAGAGGCGCCATATTGTTCTTTACGGGCTGGGTGTCAGATCTTTACGACGTTCTCCGCCGCGGGACCCTTGTCACCCTGAACGATGTCGAACTCGACACGGTCGCCCTCGTTCAAAGTCTTGAAACCGTCACCCTGGATCGCTGAGTGGTGAACAAAACAGTCTTTGGAACCATCATCTTGCGTGATGAAACCGAAGCCCTTGGAGTCGTTGAACCACTTTACTGTACCTTGTGCCATTGTAATCGTATTCCTTTGTTCGAAGCCTTTCGGCTCGCTTTTACATAAGTCCGGCAATTCACCGGATACTTCCACAACGCGTAGCTGTTCTGGTGTTCCAAATAAAAAAAGCACCCAGGCAATGACGCATATCCCCGGTGCTTTGATTGATCAGACCATCCGGTACTGCTTCAACGTCGTGCTCACTGAGTAAATCTAGCGCTATTCTGACACACTTCAAGCACAATTTGAGGAGAATCGAAAATAGTGATCTGTTCCGATTCTCCCCTCTCTGTGCTCTTTTCTGCCCTTTCTGCTCCCTCAGCCTGCCCCGATCTGCCTCTGCTGCCTACCGTCCAGGTATGAATCCCCTCTTGGCCAGCAGAGCGTCGATCGAAGGCATGCGGCCCCGGAATGCCTCGTAGAGCTCCATGCCCGGCCGGGTACCACCCCTTGAAAGGACCTCCCGGCGCAGTCTGGTGGCCGTCTCCCTGTCGAAGAGCGTCGTCTCCTTGAATGCCTGGAAGGCATCGGCGTCGAGTACCTCTGCCCAGATGTAGGCATAATATCCAGAGGCATAACCACCCGAGAAGATGTGAGCGAAGTAAGTGCTCCGGTAGCGCGGGATGATCTCGTCGATCATGCCTACCCGGTTCATCTCGGCGACCTCGAAGGCACCCGCTTCCCGCTCGTCGCTATCCGCGAGTGTGTGCCAGGCAAGGTCCAGGTAACAGGCAGCCAGGTACTCGAGGGTGATGAAGCCCTGGTTGAAGGTCCCCGCCGCCTGCAGTTTGTCGAGCAGTTCATCAGGGATGATTTCACCGGTCTGGTAGTGTCGGGCGTATTCCCGGATCACCTCCGGCTCGTTCATCCAGTTCTCCATGATCTGGGAAGGGAACTCGACGAAGTCCCGCGGCACGTTGGTCCCGGAGAGCCCTTCATAGGTCACATCAGAGAGAAGACCGTGGAGGGCATGACCGAACTCGTGGGCCAGTGTCGTGGCATCGACGGCAGCAAGGAGCGCCGGGGCATCATCGGTCGGACCGGGGAAATTGAAGTTGGTGGTCACGATCGCCTTCACATCACCATCCAGCTTCGACTGGGAGCGCAGAGCGTTCATCCATGCCCCGCCCTGCTTGCTCTCCCGGGCATAAAAATCCATGTACATGATGCCGAGGTGTGAACCATCTGCCTCTTTCACCTCGAAGACCTGCTGGTCAGGGTGCCATCTCGGCAGATCCTCCAGCGCAGTGAACGTGAGCCCCCACAACCGGGTGGCCAGCCCGAGGACACCGTCCCGGACCGATTCGAGCGGGAAGTAAGGCCTCAGGATCTCCTCATCCAGATCGTAACGCGCTTTGCGCACCTTCTCGGTGTAGTAGCGCCAGTCCCAGCCCTTCAGTTCATCATCGATCCCTTCGGCGCGCATCATCTCTTCCAGCGCGGCCCGCTCTTCCTTACCCACCCGCAGAGCCGGTTCCATGATCTGATCGAGGAAGTTGTACACGTTGGCCGTGGTCTCGGCCATGTTGTCGGAGAGCACGAAGTCAGCGTGAGTCTCGTACCCCATCAGCTTGGCCCGCTCGGACCTGAGCGATGCCATCCGGGAGAGGGTCGCCTTGTTGTCATCCTCGTTGTCATTGTCACCCCGCAACGCATACCCCATGAAGAGCTGACGTCTCAGCTCTCTGTTCGGCGAATACTGCAGGAAGGGATTAATACTCGGGCGCTGAAGCGTGAACACCCAGCCGTCGTCATGGCCGGTGCGCTCGGCTTCGGCGGCGGCAGCCGCGACCAGACTCGACGGCAGGTCCCCCAGGTCGGCCTCGTCTGTCACATGGATGGAGAAATCGTTGGTCTCCCTCAGCAGGTTCTGCCCGAAGGTCTGTGAGAGTTCCGCCAGTTCACCGTTGATCTCCCGCAGGCGGGTCTGCGCCTCGTCACCCAGAGCGATACCACTTCGGACGAATCCCTTGTGGGTCTCTTCAAGCAGCCGCATCTGTTCCGGGTTCAGACCCAGGGAACCACGCTGTTCGAAAACCGAATTCACCCGCTCATAGAGATCACGGTTCAGGGAAATATCATCACCATGGGACGCCAGTTCCGGCGCGACAGTACTCGCGATCTCCCGCAGTGCATCGTTCCCATGGGCACCCTCGACAGCGAAGAACACACTTGAGACGCGCCCGAGGGCTTTGCCGCTTCTATCGAGAGCCTCGAGCGTATTAGCGAACGTAGGCGCATCACTGCTCTGGACGATCGCAGCAATTTCCGCCTGGTGCTCGGCCATGGCAGAACGGAAAGCCGGAAGATAGTGCCTCTCCTTGATGAGATCGAACGGCGGTACGCCGAAGGGCGTATTCCACTCCGCCAGAAGCGGATTACCTCCGGAAGAGGAGCACGAAACGGCTCCGAGCAGCATGAAAAGGGTGGCGAAAGTGGCAAGAGACCTCATTGGACGACTCCCCTTGATGACTGTGTCAGGTTCGCGAACAGATATGAAAAATAACCATCAATGGGCACCGAGTCGATGCCAACTGATGTTCCGCAGGCAGAAAGAGGCCTGCCGCACCAGGAGGAGTGCTGAACTCGAGGGGCTATGTTTCAGAAGGCGCGGATCTGATCAATCGCCGTGGCAATCCGGTCCGATCAGGCTGGTGACGAAAAATCGAAGCGTATACCGGTGAGTTCTTCCGAGACATTCCACAGCTTCCGGGCGATATCCCTGTCACGTGATGCTGCGCTCGACTTGACCTTCTTCGGATATCCGCGCATCTCCATGAAACCACTCGGTCCGGCATACTCCCCATCAGCCATCTCGTCGGAAATGACGGCATAGAGCGTCGGCAGGGCACCCATCGGAGGTTTCTGGGAAACGAATCTGTTCAGGAAATTCAGCATGGGAGCGTGTCTTTGCAGATTCGTGCCGGTCCAGCCCGGATGAGCAGCCGTAGCCCGGATTCCGACGCCAGCATCGTCGGCACGCCACTGCAGTTCACGTGTGAAGAGCAGGTTGGCCAGTTTGCTCTGACCGTACGCTCCGGTCGATTTGTATGATTTTTCCGCGTTCAGGTTCTCGAAATCGATCTTCCCCATCCGGTGTCCCATACTGCTCACCGTCACGACCCGCGCGCCCGGAGTGTTCCGGAGCATGCCGAAGAGAAGTCCGGTGAGTGCGAAATGTCCGAGATGGTTCGTGCCGAACTGCATCTCGAAGCCATCCACGGTCTCAATCCGCTCGGGGAGCGCCATCACCCCCGCGTTGTTGCAGAGGATGTCGAGGGAGGAATGTCCACCGTTAAAGGCCTCGGCGAAAACCCTCACCGATGAGAGGTCACTCAGATCGAGCTCCATGACCTCGATATCGACCCTGGAATTCTTCTGTCTGATGGAACCGGCGGCCTCATTTCCCTTCTCCAGGTTCCGGCACGCCAGGACCACATGGGCACCCTTCTCAGCCAGCGCCCGGGACGTTTCCAGGCCTATTCCGCTGTTAGCTCCTGTAACAATCGTCTGTGTTCCACTCAGATCAGGAATATCGGCTTCAGTCCACATCATTCAGCGCTCCGTCTGTCCGTTCCCCGGGAACGGTGTATGAGGTCGGTGATTCAGACCAGGTTCTGCTCTATCTCGATATCCTCAATCCGGTCGACAGTCCCAGATATCTGTTCTCCACATACAGCAGACCGATATTCAGGGTCTCAAAAAGGAACCAGGAGACTCCGTAGTTGATGTTCAGTCCATCGTAGGAGATGAATGGGAGCAGTTTCTCTTTGTAGAAGTAGCTCACTGTGCCGATCGGATATAGTTTTTCTCCTCCCCGCAGATATCCGGCCGCCCCAAGCGATATACGGACGGGTGGCCCGATCACATCCTCAAGATTCTTGGTCAGGCTGAGGAAAACCGACTGGTCGGAGGCGTCTGCTCTGACACTACCTATGCCGGCGACAACACCCGGTCTCAACTCCTCTTCACCCAGAAGAAGCACTCGCGCATTGAAGATGACCGATTGGCTGGTGGTCAGGTAACTCACACCAAAATCGAGCTTCGATGTGAGCGCCATCTTGATCCCGGAAACGACTTTTTCTTCGCCATCGGGGAATACCAGAACCCGGGTAAGTATGGTGCTGGTCGAAAGCATGGTCTCGGTATTAAAGACCGAGCCGGAGCAGATGGGACAATTGGGTCCGCATTCCTGTGCCCTCACTGCTGAGACGGGAGCCATGGAGAGCAAAGTGATCAGAATCGGGACTGCAGACAGCTTCATGACATTCCTTTCATCTGGTTACGGCTCAGATTCATGGAATAGTAACGACGTCAGGGCAGGATACATAGGAGTAAGAACGATCTACCGCCGGTGTATCATTATGAACAATACGCGGTCGGGATGTCCCGACCAGGTTTTGGAGTGGCAAACTTCACCTGCGACATGAGCCTATGTAACGACACTTTCGGCTAGAATACACAGAATCTCATACATCATAGTTGCTCCGACAAGCGCAGTGTTTCCTGTAGGATCAAATGGTGGTGCTACTTCGACAACATCGCCTCCAATAAGGTCAATACCACGCAGACCCCGTACAAGTGCCTGCGCCTCGATTGTGGTCATACCGCCAACCTCCGGTGTACCCGTACCTGGAGCAAATGCGGGATCGAGACAGTCTATATCAAAGGATATGTATGTGGGCCCATCTGCCACTATACTTTTGGACTCAGCTATCACCGCTTCTAAACCCAACTCTGTAAACTCTTCCATGTGGATGACGCGCATACCGGATTCAAGTGCAAAGGTCAACCCTTCCTCCGTGTTCTGGGCACCTCTGACGCCTATCTGCACGGTTCGTTGAGGATCAAGCAGCCCCTCTTCAACTGCTCTTCGGAACGGTGTGCCATGTGAGAATCTGGAGCCCAGTTCTTCATCGAGTGTATCGGTGTGAGCGTCGACAAGCACCATGCCAATCGGTCTGTCTGCAGCAATCGCACGGAATATCGGCAGAGTGATCGAGTGGTCCCCTCCTGCACTCAGAGGCACTGCGCCAGCAGCATGAATTTGATTCATGAACTCTGTGATATCTGAATGGCTTGACTCGATATCAAAGGCATGGGGAAGTGGAACATCGCCCATGTCACCAACACGACAGAGTTCATATGGGTTTATTCTGGTGACATGATGGACGGCACGAAGCATGCTCGACATGTTGCGGATCTCGCGTGGTGCGTGACGTTGACCAGGCCGGTTTTCAGCTCCTCCATCGAATGGCACACCAATGAGTGCTATATCCAGCTCATCTGGATCCTCAACCAGTGGCGTACCCATGAAAGAAGCAGTTCCAGAAAAGCGTGATAAGGACTTGCCGTTGCCGACTTCTTCCATGCTCTTATCCTTCCATTAAGGATTACTTCTCAGAGTATCAATCCTATTTGCTCTGGCTCTATCATACTACTCTGTGGTGTCGTTCGCTTAAGCTCCATCCACCCACATTGAATGAGCGCTTGCTGCAATTAAGAGATACGACGTTCAATTCGTCGGCCCGCTACGATTGATACCGTCGAGACTACTCTTGATTCAGTACCTCTTGTAAACGTCGTGCAAGCTTAGTTGTAGTGAAGGGTTTCTCGATCAGATTGATCTCTGTTTCATCCAGTCCATGCAGTTCCATGATGTCATACGTATACCCTGACATGAAGAGGACCTTCATGTCAGGTTGGAGACCGGCTACTCGTTCAGCCAGTTTCGGGCCACTCACCTGCGGCATCACTACGTCGGTCAGCATGATCTGGATCGGTTCATCCTCCTGTTCACATATCAACAGGGCCTCACCTGCATTCCGGGCCACAATCGTTCTATATCCAAACATCTGCAATATCTTGTGAGTCAGATCCCTGAAAGCGTCATCATCCTCGACGAGCAACACCCGCTCTCCGTTCGAAACCAGGCTTGCTCCCTCAACGATCGCTCCATCACCTGCTTCTGCTCCTTCGGTGATCGGGAAGAAGATATTGAACGTGGTCCCTTGCCCCGGCTCACTCTTGACCTCGATACATCCATTGCTCTGTCCGACTATTCCATAGACGGTGGCCAGACCGAGCCCGGTACCCTTGCCTGCCTCTTTCGTCGTGAAGAATGGATCGAATATCTTTGTTCTCGTCTCATCATCCATTCCATGACCGGTGTCTGCTATTGAAAGCAACACATATGGTCCGGGATCGATATCTCCGAGGCTCCCGGCAATATTTTCATCGACATTCACGCATGAGGTCCGAATCATCAAATCTCCACCGTCCGGCATCGCATCACGAGCATTCACCGCCATGTTCATGATAACCTGATCAATCTGAGCGGGATCGGCGAAGATCAAGCAGGGACCAGCATTCAATTCGATCCTGAAATGGATATGTTCCCCTATGAGACGGCCCAACAGTCTCTCAATCTTCTCGATTATTTCATTCAGGTCGATTTGATTGGCCACAATCTTCTGCTTGCGACTGAAAGCAAGCAGTTGACTGGTCATACCGGCAGCGCGTTCAGCGGCATCCTTGATCCGGGTGAAATTCTCATGGTGGGGATCATCGTCCTCAAGGTTCATCAAGGCCAGTTCACTGTAGCCTGATATCACACCGAGTATGTTGTTGAAATCGTGGGCGATGCCACCAGCCAGGTGACCCACCGCTTCCAGTTTCTGCGACTGGAGAAGTTGTTCTTCTTTCACGCGTAACTCCTGCTCAGCCTCCTTCTGTTGAGTGATATCCAGCCAGATCCCGATTATCTCTTCAGGGGTGCCATCTCCATTTCTTATCAGGACACCTTGATCCAGAAACCAGATGTAATGCCCATCGGCATGTTGCCAACGGTATTCCACTGTGATTGTGTCTGTATCGGTAATGTCATCGAACAACTGGAATACTCTGTCACGATCATCCGGATGCAGCCTGGCAGCCCAGAGTCCGGTGTCGTCGAAAAAATTTGCTGCACTATAACCCGAGAGATTACCAATCTGTTCGCTGACCCACGTCCCGCCGAAGTCACCATACGGCCTGGCAATGTAGAAGGCCATAGGCAGCGAACTGAGCACCAGCGATTGCTGGGCCTCCTTCATCTTCAGTTCATCCTCGGCCTGTCTGCGGTCGGTGATATCGTCCACGAAGTTGAGACTGGCTGGTCTACCATCCCAGGTGATTGGAACGGTGTTGGCCTCAACCCAGATTGTTTCGCCTTCGTTGTCGATGATCCGATATGAAGAAATGTCAGGAACGCTCTCCCCTGCCAGACGGCGGACGTAACGATCCTCCAACTCGGCTCGATCTTCCGGGTGGACGAACTCCAGGAAGGAGACCGACCTGACCTCGTCCTCAGACCGCCCCAGGTACTCCAATACCTTTGGATTTACGAACTTGAGTACACCATCCTGAGCGACGAAAATCCCCTCTCCTGCGTTCTCAACCACCTGTCGGTATTTCTCTTCTGTCTGCTTCCGTTCCGTGATGTCGCGAACTACAAATGGCGTTCCGTCAGGTCGGAGATGAATCCACTCGAAGAGCTGGGACTCACCCGCCAGCGCCAGATTGAGCCTGTATTCGGCTTCTTCACTCGACTTGCGTCCGAAGTTCTGAAATTCAGGCGAGAAATCGGCAGGGGTTTGGCCGATTACCTTCTCCCGCGGGCGATCGAACATCTCGAGTGTCCTGGCATTGCAGTCAATGAAGCAATCTTCATGCATGAGGAAGATGGCATCGTCGGCGTAATCGAAGAGAGCGCGATACCGTTCTTCGCTTTCTTTCAGCTCCATCTCAGCCAGCTTACGCTCGGTTATATCGTGAACCGTGCCAATCATGGTGATCGCTTGGCCGGCTTCATCGTATCTGACCTCGCCCATTTCATTCACAATTCTCTCAGAACCATCAGGGCGTATGATCCGATGTTCGATGTTGTATTCCTCACAGTCGGTGACAGCGAGTTCGACCGCATCAGCAACGAATTCTTTGTCATCGGGATGCACCCATTCAAGAAACGCCTCATAGGAGTCACCGAATACATGTGGTTCCAGATCGAAGATCCGATATACCTCATCTGACCACCATAATCCTCCGGTCGTGATGTCCCACTCCCAGCTCCCCAGGTGCGCTATCTCCTGGGCTCGAGAAAGACTCGCTTCACTCCTTTCGAGATTCTCTCTGGCTTCCTTCTGGTCAGTGATGTCACGCGCGTGAACCACAAACCCCCTCACCTTTCCCTCTTCACCGAAATACGGGTAATAGGAGATATCCCTATACTTTCGGTCGGTAGCGAGAAAAGTGAACCAATCCTGGTAAGTCACCACTTGCCCCGCCAGACACTTATCAGCGTTAGGTCGGAGAACCGGGCTGAAGAAC
>JALGVQ010000097.1 GCA_025774615.1 bacterium | reverse complement strand
GGAGCTTCTCGCCCAGCAGCCGCATCCAGCCCTGCAGGCTGGACAGGGGAGTGCCGAACTGATGGGCGGTCTCCCTGGCGAGTCCTACCCACACCTGGCCCCGCTGTTTCGCAAGGTTGGCCGCGAGCGACCACCAGATGAGCATGAGCACGAGCGCCAGGAGTCCCAGCTGGATCCAGGGAAGCAGACGGAGGCGACGCACCGCGGGAGGATCACCATAGTGGAATATCTGTTCGGCGCCCGGCAGATCGAGCGGGATCGGATCGAACTGACGGTCGAAAACCCTCATCCGGTTCACTATGCGTTCGAGACTCTTCGGGGTTTTTCCATCCTCGCCCACCCCTCGCCATGAATGGGGCACGCCGGTCGAGTCGGTGACGATATACGGAAAGTCGAAACGCGCGATCATCTGGCTTACCGCGAAATCGAGGTCCGTGCTGTAACTGCTGGTATCAGTAGCAACTGCGCTGATGAGCTCCGCATACGAACGGGTGAAACGGCGGGTCTCTTCCCGCAGGAGTTCCACCTGTCGTCCGGAGTAGAGGAGGCTGACCGTTATAACGGCCGCCGAAAGGAGAAGGGCCAGAGCCTGTAGCCAGAACCCGAGTCCCCCGCTGGTGCGGTGACTACCCGCCATCTCCCAGGGGTCCGAGCAGTGAGAGTCCACCCATCCACGGTCGGAGCGGCTCGGGGATCACGACGCTACCCTCTTCGGTCTGAAAGGTCTCGAGCAGGGCGATAAACAGTCTCGGCACCGCGACACCACTTGCGTTGAGGGTATGAACGAAGGCGACTTTGTTGTCATCGGTTCGACGGTACCTGATGTTGGCCCGCCGGGCCTGGAAATCACCGAAATTGCTGCACGATGACACCTCCAGCCACCGTCCGGTGGCTGGTGACCATAACTCGATGTCATAACAGCGACGGGCGGCGAATGAGAGATCGCCGGTACAGAGTTCGATCACCCGGTAATGGAGTCCGAGCAGTTCGAGAACACTGCGTGCGTGTCCCAGCAGCAGCTGGTGCTCTTCTTCACTTTGTTCCGGCTCACAGAAGCGGACCAGTTCCACCTTGTCGAACTGATGGACCCTGATGAGGCCCCTCGTATCGGCCCCGTGAGCGCCGGCCTCCTTGCGGAAGCAGGAGCTCCAGGCCGCATATGAGACGGGCAGGTTCTCTGCACGAAGAATGCTCTCGCGATGGATGTTGGTCACCGGTACTTCTGCGGTGGGGATGAGGTAGAGGTCTTCGTCCTCGATCTTGTACATGTCGTCGGCGAGCTTGGGCAGCTGCCCGGTGCCGACCATCGAATCTGAGCGCACGAGCGTCGGCGGCCAAACCTCCCGGTAACCGTTCACGGTGGTCTGGTGATCGAGCATGAAGTTTATGAGCCCCCTCACGAGTCGCGCTCCCGCTCCCGTATAGAGGATGAACCCGGTTCCAGCCATCCGCGTCGCGGCCTCGAAATCCACCAGACCGAGATTGCGGCAGAGCTCCACATGTTCGAGGAGTTCGAAATCGTATTCCGGCTGCTCCCCCCACATCTCCCCGATGACATTATCTTCCGGGGAAGCGCCGATCGGGGCCTTCGGATCGGGCAGGTTCGGCAGAGCCAGAAGGGCTTCATCGAACGCGGCCTGCAGTGAGTTCAGTTCAGCATCGAGCTCCTTGACGCGATCGGAGATGCGGCGGGTATCGCTGATGGCCTCTGAGGCGTCCTTCCCCTCTTTCTTGAGCAGTGCGATGCTCTCACTGGCCACATTGAGTTTTCGCTTCTCTTCCTCCGTCTCGGCGATCAGCGCGCGGCGCTTCTCCTCCATCGCCGTCAGGGCCTGCATGTCCACCTCGACCTGTTTCGTGGCGAGACCTTCTACAACCAGTTCCGGTTCATTTCTGATCAATCGTGGGTCGAGCATGCTCGTCAGTCCTTTGGCACTTCGTCTGTTTCTCCGACAGGCTCCTGACAATAACCGTAGAGTCCGTGTTTCTGAATGTACCGGACGACAGGCTCGGGCACCAGTTGCCGAATATCGGTCCCCTCTGCGATCCGTTCCCTGACCTGGGTGGAGGAGAGGGACTGCGGCGGGAGGGAGATCGTCACCATGCTTTCGAGCAATTCCTCCGGTCCATCGGTCAAACTGTGTCCGGGCCGCTCGATGACCGCGACAACGGCCAGCTCGAGGATCGTTCGCCACTCCTTCCATTCAGTGAAGATCCCGATCTGGTCCGACCCCACGATAAGGACGAGATCGGAGTCAGGATGATCGCTCCGCAGTGACTGGAGGGTATCGATCATGAAGGAGACGCCACCCCTGCGGACCTCCCGGTCATCGATCATGAATCCCGGGGTCTCCCCGAGACAGAGCCGGAGCATCTCCAGGCGGTGTTCGGAAGAGACGATCGGGCCGGCCGGCCGGTGGGGTCCGGTTGTGTAGGGGATGAACAGGACACGATCGAGGGCGAGTTCCTCACGCACTCCCCCGGCAATGAAGATATGGCCCGAATGCGGTGGGTCGAAGGCGCCGCCGTAGACGCCGATCTTCATGATATCGGAGGAGATGGTGGTTGTGGAGGTGGTGCGAAGAGAGCCTCGGATGCGCCGAGATCCTCCAGTCGGGCCCGTGTCTTCTTGAGACGTTTCGAATCAGGGAAATTGGCTACCAGAGCCCCGAATGCAGCGCGCGCGTCGTCATGTCGGCCCTGCCTGTAGTACACCTCACCCAACCCCCACAGAGCCAGATCGATATGGGAGCTGTTCGGATACCGGCCGAGGGCCTCCTGAAAGGCCATGGTGGCAGAGACAAGGTCCCGCTCCGTTCCCAGTTTCAGATATGTCTCTCCCTCATAGATCTGCTTCCGGGCGAGTTTGTCCTCGGCCATCTCGTAGTAGGTCACCACCTCGTCAACGATATCACTGGCCGGGTAATCGAGGAGGAAGGTCCGGAACGCTTCGCGCGCTTCGTGGGTCTCCATCTGATCGAGCTTGTAGCTGTTCGACTGTTCCCAGTGGCAGATCCCGACCTTGAACGCGGCGTCATCCACGAGTCCGCTCCGTGGAAAAGAGCGCACGATCGTGCTGTACTCGCTCAGGGCAAGGAAGTAGTTCGATTCGGCGAAGTGGGTCTCAGCCAGTCCGTAGTGGATTGAATCGATGATGGCGCTTCCCGGGGCGGAATAGATCAGTTCCTGGAAAATTTCCTTTGCCTGGAACGTTTTGCCCTCTTCCAGCATTCGCCATCCGTATCGGAGGTAATCTTCAGGGGCTGCTCCCGGCTGCGGCCTGGGAATATGCGAACAGGCCGCGGCCAGGAGGATCACTCCGAAAGCGAGCAAGCGCGGGATGGTGCGAAATATCCGCATCGTGTAACCGTATCCAGTAAGACTGTTGATGCGTCAGCCTCCGATTTCAGCCAGTATCTGTCGAGCCAGTTCGATGTGCTGGCTGTTCGGGTACTTCTGGATCAGTTCCTGGAGTGCGGCGATCGCCTCTGTCCGGCGATCCATGAGCCGATAGGTCATGCCGATCTTGAGCTGGGCGTCCTCAAACTTGTTCGAGCCCTGGTGGTTGAACACCCGCTGGAACGCGGCAAGAGCCGGATCGAACTCCTCCAGCTTGTAGTAGCATTCACCGATCCAGTATTCGGCGTTATCTGCCCAGTCCCCGGTGGGATCAGCCTGTACAACCCTGGTGAACTCGGCGATCGCCTCGCGTGTCTCCTGGGGAGTCTCCCCGTGATAGAGTCGCAAACCGTTATCGTAAATGGCCCTGGTGTTCCCTGAGGACGCCGCCGGTGCCTCCCCGAAGAGCACGACGCCCTGTTCGGTAACCGGTGGCCTCGCCACGGGGTCCTGCTTGATACGTGTGACTTCCTCTGTCAGCAGGGAGAGGCGGGTGCTGACATTCTCGGTCTTCCGGGAGAGGTCGCCTATCATCTCCTCCGTCTGAGTGACCTTCATGCCGATCTGGGAGATGTCACGACGGATCGCCTCAAGCTCCTGCGCTTCCGCTTCATCCTGCTGGTTCACCTGATCGACACGTGCCTGCATCTCCTGGATCTGGACGTTCTGCTGGTCGATGAGCGACCTCATGCCGCTCGCGCAACCACTCACAGAAACAGCCGCGACCACCAGAAGTATCAGGATAGGGGCTCGTTGACGCATCTTGCTTCCTCCTCCGTCTGTACCGCCTGAGACCGGAACTACCTCTGAGGCGGCAGGAACCAGCGCTCGGCTCCCGTGATTCCTATCTGTACACGCCAGAAGAACTCGTGGGCGTCCCCACTCGTGGAATAGCGCCCGAACTGTAGTGTAAGGTCTGCCCAGGTACGACCCTCTCGGCCGATATTGAACGCTGTACCCAGGGTGCCGTACCATTTATTGACTTCACCACCACTGATGTCGGGCGCATAGAAGGTGCCCAACCGGACGCCGACGCGAAGTGGCAGCGTGTCGATGAACCTGAGTTGCTGGTCCACCGGTGGAGTTCGTCTCTCAAAGCCGAACCCGATATCGGATTCAGCAGTCAGGAGTCCGATGTCGGCGACGCTTACCGGCGATCCCGAAGGTGAGACCGGCTCTTCGATCCATTCGGCCCGGTCCCAACCCACCCTGCGATAATCGAAGTAGACCGCCCATTTATCGGTGAGAGAGAGCCCCGCTCCCACGACCATGGTTTCACCAAGTCGCAGCTTCCCTTCACTCGTATCGCTCTCGCTCCCCACAGTGGAATAGATGTGCTTGACCTTCAGTTCGCCCCGGTTACTGACAGCGGCCCCGATCCGGAGTGAGGAAAACGGCTGCAGCTGCAGACCCGCGGTCATGCGACGACCCCTGTGCTGGCGGTGCAGTTGATCGCTGGTATCGACATACCCGGAGGGCTCGAAGTTCACTGCCCATTCATGCTTGATAGAACCGAAGAGCAGGTCGGTCGAAATGCCGAGGGCAACCGCTCCTGAAGGAAGCCGCCATGCAAGGGAGAACGATCCTTCGCTCAGTCCACCCGTCCCGATGTAATTCTGGTACATCTTGCCGGAGCCATCGGGCATGGTGCTGTCGGTATGCACTTCGAATTCATTGAATGTGAGACTGTGGAGATTCGCGCTCACCGCGACACCGCCACCGAGCGGCAGCACGAGGCCGAGTACGCGCGGACCGTTCTGCCACAAGGTGCCCTCTCCCCCTCCATATGATCCGGAAAGTTTACCCAGTTCCCACACGAACCCGTACACAACCCTTTCGGAGAACGCATTGAGGGCCGGGTTCCTCTGCCCCGGGACCACCGGCTCCCTGCCCCATGGTGCCACTGCCGATATTCCACCGATCGCCAGTGTCCGGGGAGGCGCGGGTGACCTGAGCTCGCCGAACCACTTGATACCGAAAGCAGTCTGTGCCGAGACGTCCACCGGTTGCATGATGACGAGGAGAGCCACCAGTGCCGCCGCTCCGATTCCGTGCTGGAGCCGGGCGATCATGGCGTATCCCCCGGTGGAAGGGAGTAGGTCAACTCGATCGTGGCCCTCAACTCCGGTGACGCGCTGCTGTCCCAGAACCGGACCAGCCCCACGTAAAGGTTCTCGTACGATGTCACGACGAGGATGTGCATCAGAGGTTCATCAAGGATGATATGGGAGGCCACCGTCGGGGTGATGACCATCGACATGCTGCTGTCCGACTCACCGATGGAAACGGCAAAGCCGAGTGAGAGTTCATCGATGATCTCACCCTCCGATACCGTCCACGGTTCATCGTAGAGCGAGAGCGCGGCAGCAACAGTGATGGGGGCGCCCAGTGTGTACTCGGATCGTATTCCCATCTTCAGGACGGCCCTGTTGATGGTCGCCTGCGGCGGGATGTGGGAGACATCGAAGGTGAGCCGCGTGCGGAACGGGGCTCCTCGACCTGTCCACAGTTCACCATTTTCTATCGTGGAATCGAAGGTGAGAAGGCTCAGATCGTATTCAGCCGTCACTGTGGAAGTTTTGTTCCCGCTCTCCCCGGCCGGTACGTAGGTTATCACCAGTCGCGGTTGACTCTGCGCGGTGCTGCCCGAGACCTCACTCGAATAGAAATTGATCATGAAGGGCGCCGGCGATACGGCTGATATCGCGACACCGCGCACGGCAGTAGCCGGGTCATCGATCCATCCCTGTACCATATCAACGGGAAGCCTGAATCCCACCGTATCCGAGACCGCGTCGTAGAGGATTGTCCGCTGCGCGACCGCGCTCCCCAGAGCGAGCCCCGCACGATCCTCACCGGTCCAGGTCGAATCCCACGCCGACGAAACAGGACTGACCTCGAGGGTTATTTCGGTGGAGTCGCCAGAGGTGGTGACGGAGTGACCGCGCACGATCAGGATCGCGTCAACGATCTCGGCACCGGCCGGCAGATCGGTGAACTGTATGAGCGAGAGAGATTCATATCCCTCGAACGCTCCGACAAAAAGACGGATCGACGAGTTGAGCTGGAGGGGTACTGACCAGCTGGTATCGGCACCGGTCACGGTAAGTGTATCGGTGAGGACGGAACTCTGATCCCTGCCGGTGAACTCGAATCCGGCCGGGTTGTTGGAATTGATGGAACAGCCGATCACCAGGAGAAGCGTGAGCAGAAGGGTGACTCCGGCCGCATTGGGTCCAGCCCTGTGCGCTGTTCTCCTCATGCTCTGTCCTGTCGTCTCAAACCTTTTACCTTGTCCTCTCTACCCCGATCCCGCACACTCATACATCGTTCGGGGAACGGCCACTGAGAAAGGCCGTTTACAATACGTTGGATGAGGGTCGGTCCCGGCTCCTGAATGCGCCGCCGTGACCCGTAGACGATTAACACCAGATGGTGTTCCTCTGTTTACGGCAGCGACGATAAAATGAAGCTGGCGCCCATAAAATCCCTTACCCTTCAACAGGAGAGGCGCTGCCTTTCTCCACCGGTTGTTCCCTGAGATCGTGGACGTGCCCTCTACCGCGTGAAGTGGTGGGGGGCATTTCCTTTTCAACGGGGAGGTGGTTCCTGCAGACCAAGCAGGGGAAGGATATCTTCCATATCCTTCTCCATGTTCTCCAGCATCCACTCCGCGTCATCCGCCCATTCACAATCAGGATCTTCCTCGAGCAGTTCCTCAAAATACCTGCGGGCTTCATCATACTTCTTGAGAGCTTCCGCCCAGGTGAATCCGATCGTGAAACGGGCTTCGCTGGCGTACTTGAGCGGAGGCTCTTCAGCCAGGAAATCCTCGACTCGAACGATCAGCTCTTCAGCGGTGAGTTGCGTTCCGGTGATAGTCTCCTCCCACCGGGACTCCCAGTCACCATTCCCCCCGCAACCTGGTACGATGAGAAGTGTGATGAACACAAGGAGTATGATCCTGATCATTTCGTGCCGCCCTTGGTCTCACTCTGCGCGCTCTTCTTCCCGGAGGATCCACTCTTCGAGTCAGAAGAGGATACCGATCCGCTGGCGGCTGCCTGATCCGCCTTCTCGGCTTTCTTATACGATTCACTGCGATGATCGGTCTCGTAAAAACCGGATCCCCTGAACAGGAACCCGGCTCCGCCGCTGATGAGGCGACGCACCTCACCGCCACACTCCGGACAGGAGGTCAGCGGAGAATCAGTGATGTTCTGGAATTCTTCAAAACGGTGCCCCTTGACCAGGCACTCGTATTCATATGTGGGCATTCGATCTATACCGTGTTACCTGCCGCCGCCTCGTGACTGCAGTCGGATCTCTTCCTGGTAATCCCTCCAGGCAAGGCGTGCCTGCTGGAGATCCTCCCAGCGGTCTTCGGTGACAATGAGGATCGTGGCATCAGCGTATGACTGGATGGAAAAGTCCTGACCCTGGTTGACTACACCGATCTGGAATCCCTGCTCGTTCAGCGGATCGACATACGCATCCGGATCGCGGAGGACTGTCTTCAGGGAGTCTATCTCCATGGTGAACTCCCCGTGCGTCCGGTAGTAGGTGAACTCGGCATCGACGATCCTGCCAGCCCGCTCGCGGCTGAGCGCTTTGATCTCCTCTTTCTCCTGGTTCGTGAGATAGGGAACCACGAGGGCGCCGAGGATACCGGCCAAAACAAGGACCAGCAGCATCTGGATGTAATTCATGCCGGTCTGGCTCATGATGCGACGCATATTCGACTCCTTGGGGCCCAGGCCCCCGTTCTTCTCCTGCCTGTTCGCGAATTTCCCAAATCGGAGTTACCGTACTCACTGCAACTCTGGAACTGCGGAATATAGGACAGGAGCGTGGTACTCTGCCACTCTCTTTCACCCATACTCCTGTTCTCAGACGATTAAGCCGCAGGATACGTTCAGCGGACTTGAACCGTCAACGGCACGAACTCCTGCCCTTCAGGTCGTCTCGGAAGCCATATCCGCATAATCACATAGGAGCCCGATGTGAGTTCGGCCAGTATCCGCTCGTAGTCGCGCATGTTTCTCACTTCTTCTCCATCGAGTTCGACGATGACCACACTCCCGCGGAGCACCGCGCCATACGTGCGGAGCCACGCGTCATACATGGGACCGGACCGCTCCACGGATGTGACCCAGACCCCCCGGCCATCGAATCCGATCTCGCCTGCCCTGTCACGCTCAAGCGCTGAGACAGTGAGCCCCAGTCGATCGGGCGTCATCTCATCCTCAGGTTCCAGCTCCAGCTCCTCTACCGGATCATCCTCTGATGGTACCGGCTGACCGGAGATATTATCGGGCCGCTCCTGCAGGATGACATCAAGCGTGATACGGCGCCCCGCCCGGCGGCTCGATCCACCCCGGTAGATGATCATCTCAATGGTGGTTCCCGGTTTCAGGGTGCTGACCAGTGTCTGCAGTTTCCCCGAGTTGTCGATGAGTACACCATCGATCTCGAGGATGATATCGTTTGTCCTGATCCCGCTCTCATCGGCTGATCCTCCAGGTGTGATACTCGCCACCAGTGCGCCGATCGGCGGGTTGTCGGGCAGGCTGCGCGCCCGCGCCTCCGGCGCCTCGATGATATTGAAGGTCAGTCCCAGCCAGGAGCGTCTCACGCGTCCGTATTCGATCAGGTCGCGTGCAACAGAACGAGCCAGGTTGATGGGGATCGCGAATCCGTAACCTTCGTAGAAACCGGAATTCGAGCCGATCGCGGTGTTGATCCCGACAACACTGCCGCTCAGATCAACGAGCGGTCCTCCCGAGTTGCCCCGGTTGATGACTGCGTCGGTCTGGATGAAATTCTGGATACCGGTTCGCACCAGTCCATCCCTCGGGCCGACATCGAGGGTCCGTCCCAGGGCGCTCACAATTCCCGCGGTGACCGTGAAGTCGAAGGTGAGGGGATTTCCGATCGCCAGCACCCAGTCACCGATCATGAGGTGGTCAGAATCGCCGAGCGATACCGCATGCAGATTCTCGTTGGTCACGATTTTGAGGACAGCCACGTCGGTGAGCTCGTCGGCACCGATGACCTCGGCATCATACCGGCGTTTATCGGGAAGGATCACTTCGACATCGGTCGCGCCCTCAACCACATGATTGTTGGTGATGATGTATCCGTCGGGGGAGAAGATGAATCCCGATCCTCCCCAGTTGACCTCCCGGGGTGGGTCATTCTGCGGGATCCTGTCGCGGAAGAACTCCTGCATCCCATCAGGCAGGTTTTCGGGCATCTGGAAACTGCTGGTACTCCCTGCTCGCAATCCAGTGACCTGTACTGAGACGACACCGGGCCGTACGCTGGCTGCCGCTTCCCGAAGGGAGGGAAGGCCCCCCTGCTGCACGGCTACTGTTTCACCAGGATATTCCTCTGGTATTTCGATAAGGGCGGCAGGAACGATCGCGACCGGCGCATCCAGCGCTTGCAGGGCAAGCTCGGTCGAACGTTCAGATGGTGGCCTCTCCCACGTTCCGGCAAGAGTCAGGCCGGCCACTATACCGACGATCAGAACCACCGAAAGAACTGTCCATCTTGTTATCGCACTGTTCTTCATAACCACGCTCCACTCCCTGTTCCGGCCATGTCCCCCCTGGGATACGACCCTGTTGCACAATGTCGTCTACTCTGTAACTAACGTCCGCTCTCTCCACCTGGTTCCCTGGAATTCTCTCCATGGTGGGATACACTCTCCTCCTCCATCTTCTCCAGACGACGGCTCCAGACGACGGTAGAGGGTACGCAAACCGATACCGAGGGCCTCGGCTGTCTTCTTCTTGTCACCCTTGAGCCGGCGCAGTGTCTCCTCGATGAGCCGCACTTCGATCTCTTCCAGAGTAGCGCCGAGCGGGACCGTCACCGAACCGTGCAGGGATCCGGAAGCGTCCCTGCCGCTCTCACGCACAGCGAACCGGTCCAGTTCCCCACCCGAACGTCCGGCAAGGTTCATCACTTCCACACTCGCCCGCAGATCCGCCACTTCCTCCCGAAGTGCCTGGAGCGACTGGAAGATGAGTTCCCGTTCCACCTGGTCGGGCGTCTTGCCGGTCGAGGTCGGCAGGTTCCGCGGGTCGCGCGTTCGCTCTTCGAAGATCCTCATGAGAAGAGTGGCGGTTATCTTCTCGCCCGGATGCAGCAGCACAACCTGTTCGACCAGGTTGCGAAGTTCTCTCACGTTCCCCGGCCATGCGTATCTCTGCAGATATCCGATGGCGTCATCGGTGAATCCGACAAAGGTCGTCCCGCGTTCGGTGCACACCCGGGTAACGAAGTGCGCCAACAGAGGCACGACATCTTCGGCGCGGTCTCTGAGCGGCGGCATTTCTATCGTCACCACCTGGAGACGATAGTAGAGATCCTCCCGGAATTCCCCATCTTCGACCGCTCGTTCCAGGTCCACGTTTGTGGCTGCCAGCACCCTCGCTCTTACACGGATCGGTCCGGTTCCACCGACCCGATGGAATTCGTGCTCTTCCAGAACCCGCAGGAGCTTCGACTGCAGGTTCCTTGACAGATCCCCGATCTCGTCGAGAAAGATCGTGCCTTCACCCGCCGCTTCGAATACCCCCTCCTTGCGACTCATCGCGCCGGTGAAGGCTCCCTTCTCGTGTCCGAAGAGTTCCGATTCGATGAGCGATTCGGAGAGACCGGGAGTGTTCACCGCGACGAACGGGTTCTCCGAGCGGGGGCTCGCCCGGTGGATGCCGCGGGCGATCAGTTCCTTCCCCGTTCCTGATGGACCTCTGATCAGGATCGGAACGTCTGTCTGCGCGATCCTCGAAACCGTCCGAAGCACACTCGCTATAGCCTCGCTCTCGCCCAGCAGTCCGGTGAGCCTGCCGACGCGTGAGAACTCCAGCAGGGTGGTGATGATCTCCGAGACAGCATCCTCCGGAGGTGGAGGGGGAGCATCCGGTCCCTGCCATGGCCCCTGCTCTGTCAGCCGGGCAAACCCGCCCGGGGCCAATTGAAGGATCTGGCCGTGGGCGCTATTGGCGCGCAATGCGGTCTTCAGTCCCTCCACGAGCGCGCCATCGACAGAATCGGGAAGCACGACCAGGTCTACCGGCCTCGATCCGGCGTACCGGGTTATCTGGTCGATCGAGTCGAGCACCACGATCCGGGTTCGCTCGCTCACGCGATCAAGCGCCTCACGTATGTCAGGATGCTCGAGCGCGACCAGTACGGTCTCATCCTTCAGAGAAGATTCGCTCTGCTGCCCGGGTGCGTTACTCATCGGTCAGATCCAGGATCGAGGCGACCTCATCAGCCTGCCGGAGGGCTTCTGCCTCCCGGGGAGCCTCCGAGATGAGCCTGACTACAGGTTCGGTGTTGCTGGGCCTGATGTGCACCCATCGTTCGGGCCAGTCGAGACGCACTCCATCCCGATCATCCACCACCGCGTCAGTGAACCGGCCGGGGAGCGCTGCCAGCTGTTCTCCGAGTGCCGCCGCACCTCCCGCGGGAAGCGCGTATTTCAGTTTTCTCATCGCGTAAGATGGGATAGCGGATCGTAGAGCGGGCAGATCGAGCCCGCTCATCGCCATGGCCGAGAGTATGAGGAAGGACCCCGTCAGCGCATCGCGGGCATGGACCACATCGGGATGGATCACGCCGCCGTTGCCCTCACCACCGATCACCGATCCGGCGTC
>JALGVQ010000317.1 GCA_025774615.1 bacterium | reverse complement strand
GGTTGAAGCGATGTCTCCCGTGGCGGTTCTCCCCCTATCGGCAGGTCATCGTCAGGTGGTCGTACCGGTTCCGGTTGCGCCGGTATTTCAGCACCCGGCAGGGGTTCCACATCCCCGTTCAGTCCGTGTTCGCTCAAAGATCCCACCCTTCACGATATTCGCGAGTGATGTACTGGTTCGCTTCCGGCTCGTTCGTCACAACCATGTTCTCGCCGTCCCATTCGAGTTTCCGGTCCATTTTTAGCGCCACGCAACCGAGCAGGATCATCTCGGTCAGCGGACCGGCGTAATCGAAACTGGAGACCGCCGGAGCGCCCCCTTTGCATGCCGCGATCCATTCCGCGTGGTGTCCTTCAGAACGGGGCATCGAGGGTACCGGCTGTGTGTATGCGTCCATGGCCGGCTGCGGGATCAGCGTTGCTTCGTTGGAATAGCACCCGAACATCAGTTTCCCGCTGTCACCGATGAATATCCCGCCGCCGCCGCTTGTGCCCATCATTCTGCCCGGTTCGAGTTCCTCGGGCCGTGGCGGCATCAGTCCGCCATCCCACCATGTCAGAGTGACCGGTGGCATCTCTCCCCTCGCGGGGAACTCGAATCTGACGATCGATCCGTTCGGGTAGGTCTCGCTGGTTTTCCCCACCGAGGACGCTTCAACGCTGGTCGGGTGACCGAGTTTGAGGGCCCAGAAGGGGAAATCAATGATATGGCAGGCCATGTCGCCCAGGGCGCCGGTACCGAAGTCCCACCAGCCGCGCCATTTGAAGGGGTGGTAGGCAGGGTTGTACGGTCTCTCCTGTGCCGGTCCGAGCCAGAGGTCCCAGTCGAGGGTAGAGGGGACCGGCGGGGTATCTTCCGGCCGGTCAATCCCCTGAGGCCAGATAGGCCTGTTGGTCCAGGTGTGGACCTCTCGGACATCGCCGATCGCTCCATCCCATATCCATTCGTTGATCTGGCGGGCAGTATCGTATGAGTGTCCATGGTTACCCATCTGGGTAGCGACACCATATCGACGGGCTGTATCGGCCATCAGCCGGGCTTCTGAGATCGAATGGGTGAGTGGTTTCTCGACATAGACATGCTTGCCGAGACGCATCGCCGCGACTGCCGCGACCGTGTGGCAATGATCGGGAGTACTCACGATCACCGCATCGATGCCGGGTTCCTTGTCGAGCATGACGCGGAAATCGCGATAGGTGTTTGCGTCGGGACTCTGCTGGAGTCCGGCGGCGATCTTCGTGTCGTCCACATCACAGAGGGCGACGATATTCTCGGAACGAACATTTCTCCGGTTGGAACCACCCTGTCCGCCTACCCCGATGATCCCGATGTTCAGGACATCACTCGGAGGCCGGAAACCAGGGCCACCCAATACGTGGCGGGGGACGATCGTGAACGCAGCCGAAGCCGTTGCCGCCTCACTGATGAACTGGCGGCGTCCCAGCTTTCTGCCTGAATTGTTGTGAGATCCCTTAACAGTCATGTTCGTTCACCCTTTCCTGTCAGGAGCGTATTGGCAGGACCAATGAGCTCCTAGAGAACCAGCCTGCAGAGCACAGCGGCAAGCCATCCCAGATAATTGCCGAGCGCATAACCGAAGAGTGCCAGAAGAATGGCGACCGGTACAAGTTCTTTGCGATGGTAATTTGCCACGATCGGCGAGGATGCAGCGCCACCGATCGATGCCACACTCGCAATCGCCGTCAGGTGCACATCGACCCTGAAGATCTTTGCCCCCAGCACAACGAACACCAGGTGGATCGTGATTGTGATGAGACCGGCCAGCATGAAGAAGGGGGCAGTGGCCGCCTGACTGATATCGGCCTGGGCTCCCATCATCGACATGTAGACATAGACGAGCGCCATCGAGAGCGCCTTGGTGCCGGGCGTCTTGCGAAGCGGCGTGGTGGAGAGCGCCAGAGCGACCGTGGTCAGGATCAGGAACTCCCATGTCTTGGCGGTCAGGATCTCACCCACTTCGGGGAGGATGCCCGCGAAACTCCTGATGATCCAGATGAGAAGGAAACCGACACCGAAGAGGGTCAGCACATCCTTGAACTGGACGCTGTCCGATTTCTCTTCGAGGTTGCCGATCGCTTCCTCAAGCTTCTCCGCTTCGTCCTCTCGGACACCGCTGTATTTCGCGAACGGCTTTGCCCACTTCTTGCTCATGAAGAGGATCGGGAAGTAGATGAGGAAGATGAAGATGTCGGCGATCACCACCAGGCCGAGCATCGACGGCGGTGTTTCTACCATCTCGGCGACTGCCGCCAGGTTGCCGGTCCCGCCGATCCAGCTGCCGGCAAGCGCCCCGAACGCCCGCCACGCCTCATCGGCAAGATGGCCCTTCAGCAGCCAGAACGAGCACTTTCAGGGTGGCCCGGATATCCACATCAAGCAGCATAAGGATGATGAACATCGGTACGCCGAACGTCTTGAAGGTCGTATAGGTGGGGGATGAGGTAGGGATGACCTTGAAACCGCTGAGGATAACCGGAAAGAGGAAGATCCAGACGATCGGCGGCAGGAACTCGAAGATCTTCCAGCCGGTCCACTTCTCCAGGTTGAGGAAGAGCACCGGCACGAGCATCAGTATCGCGAGCAGTGCGTAAGGGTGGGTTACCAGGATTCCGCCGTCTTCCATATCAGCTCTTTCCGATCTCGTTCAGTCGTGTCTGTATGACAGCACGGTGCGCCGGAGTCTCGATGAAAGTGAGCAGGCGTTCCAACACTTCCTTCTCACCGGGCGATCCGACAGTCACGGTATGATATCGTGTCGGCCCCTCGGGAGAAACCCGACTCGCACCAAGATAGTAGAGGCCGGGATCGGTGATCACGATCTCGCGCTGTCCGAGGTCGGCTGCTGTGAAGTCGGGTCGCTCCGGATCGAACTCCGCCCAGCTCACTCCCTCAGGCGGGAAGAGGTAGACCAGA
>JALGVQ010000316.1 GCA_025774615.1 bacterium | reverse complement strand
TGAAGAGGGTAGACAATACAGCAATAGCCAACGTCAACCATATGGTGAGGTTGCGCGGCGCGGATACCGGTCTATTTCTGACGGAGATATTCATGGGCAAACGGCTCGCTAAGATAGATGGCACTTCCCGTTCTGTACAGGATTATACACGCGAAATCGGATCGGGTTCACAATGGCGTGTATTTCTTCTCCTCCTGTTTCTCATGACACCAGTTATCCTCCTGCCTACGACGCTTCATGCCCAGTCGGCGTCCACAGGCATCATCGAGGGTAGTGTGAAAGACGTTGAAGACGGCCACCCCCTTGCTGCCGTGAACGTGATCCTCGAAGGTACTCCCTATGGAACGATGACCAACGCTGAAGGTTCTTTCCTGCTCAGGAACGTACCCGTGGGCGATCACACCCTCCTCTTCCGGTACGTCGGCTATCGGGATGTACGGATGACCGAAGTGGTGGTGCTCCCCTCACTGCGGACCACTATCCATGTGCTTATGGAAGAAACCCTTCTCGAAATGCCCCCCGTGATCGTGACGGCAGAGCGGCCGCTGGTCCAGAGAGATGTTACCGGCACCATGTACCGGATAGCCTCAGTCGAGATCGAACGGCTTCCGATAGATACCATACAGGAAATCGTCGAGCTGCAGCCCGGAGTGGTCTCGGGCGGACACATCAGGGGTGGTCGGGTAGGTGAGACGCTCTACCTGCTCGACGGGGTACCGGTGCAGGATCCCAGCGCGGGGGTCTCCGCGATCGGCCTGCCGAAATCGGCCATCACGGAATTGAACGTCCACACCGGCGGGTTCGACGCAGAATACGGGAATGCCCTCTCCGGAGTAGTGCACATCATCACCCGACGTGGTTCGAACCGCCTGCAATCGATAATCCGCTACGATCGGGATGATCTGGGAGAACCGTTCGGCGGAACCGAACACTCCGGCCGCGCCCAGATGGAAGGGATGATCAGCGGCCCGATCATTCGTGACCGGGCTTTCTTCCTTCTCTCGGCCGATCGTCTGACCGATAACACCCGCTGGTGGCAGGACTTCCAACACACGTCGCTCAATACTCCCTACCGGGGTGCGTGGAACCTCTTCGGTCGTACCGATCTCTACCTCACCGATACCATTCGGCTCTCCGCCCAGGCACTCATGAGTCACGAGAATGAAAACAATTATGAGTGGCGGTGGCGCTTCAACCTGAAGGGCCTGCCCGAGAGCTGGCGTGACAGCGGGCGGTTCGCCATCACTCTGAACCATATGCTCTCGCCTTCGGTATTCTATGATCTCCAGCTTTCCCGGTTCACCATCAGTCGGGGGATGCGTGAGGGGGCCCGTGAGGATGTGGAGGATGGCTCGCTCTGGTCATACGACAATTTCCTGCAGTACGTCATGCCCGATGGCGGTGAACGTCTCTGGTGGTTCCGGGGTGAGCAGAGCATCACGACCGGGAGGGGCTCGTTGACCGCCCAGCTCGGACGTCATCGGCTGAGAGCAGGTTTCGAATCCCTCTTCTACGACCTGTATTCCAACCTCCTGAAGATCGAACCGCAAACCACCTTCTACGGGCTTCCCCTGCCCGACCTGCCCCCGCTCGACTATTCACATACCTATGATTATCAGCCCCGGACAGGCGGCCTCTTCATACAGGACACTTTTGAGAGCGGCGATGGCCTGATCCTGAACGTCGGATTTCGATACGACTGGCTCGATCCTCGCGCATCACGGCCGGTTGTCGAATGGGTTCCGACCACCGCCGAGGAGTTCGAGCAGGAGATCACGGCGTGGGTTCCCGCCGTCAGAAAGGACCAGATCAGTCCCCGCGTCGGACTGGCTTTCCCCCTGCCCGAGAGGACCTGGTTCCTCTTCAATTATGGACAGTTCTTCCAGGTTCCTCTCTTCGACCAGCTCTATTCCGGTCTCGATATCGATCTCACCAGAGGATTACGTGTCCTGGTCGGCAATCCCGACCTCGAGCACAAGCGGACGAAATCATATGAATTTTCCTTTCGCCGGGAACTGACCAATGAGAGCGTCGGATCAATAACGTATTTCTTTAAAGAATCGTTCAATCTTGTTGATACAAAGACATATCTGCCAGCTGACTCTCGTGCTCTTGAAGATGGATTCACCCAGTACGTCAATCTCCCCCACGCCCAGTCATCGGGAGTCGAACTCTCCTATGAACGCCGGATCGTGAACGGAGTCGGGCTTAAAGTGGCATATACCCTCATGACCGCGCGGGGGCACGCCGAGACAGAACTCTCAGGTCTCAACTACCTGCAGTGGGGATTTGAACCGCCGCGACGCACGCACTTCCTCTCCTGGGACCAGCGCCACACCCTGATGGCCGAATTGATGGGCAAACTGGGAGGGATCGAATACGACATCATCGGGAGGTTCAACTCTGCGCGGCCCTACACCTGGGCCCCCTCCGCTACCGGTGTCCTGCCAGAAGGCACTGTGGTGGAGCCGAACAACGCGCGCATGAAAGAAATATTCCAGATCGACGCCCGCCTGAGAAAGGGGATTCCCCTCACGCTCGGCGGCAGTGAGACCGAGGTGGCC
>JALGVQ010000315.1 GCA_025774615.1 bacterium | reverse complement strand
GCGCGTATCTCTTGATGCCGTCGATATGCTGATGGGGGACACCGAGCATTGCCCCTGGGATATGTGCACCTTCGGTTCGATGAGTACCCGGTTCTTCGGGCCAGCGCTCCGGGCCGCTGCCGCCGAAGCGAGAGAGGTCCTTCTGACACTGGCCTCCGAACATCTTGAAGCACCGAAGGGGCAGATGCGGCTGGTAGATGGTGTGGTGTTCGACAATGCCGACCGATCGAGGAGTGTGACCTATGCCGAACTTGTCCGGCGCAGGCAGATCACACGGGTAGTGGAAGAGGAAGCGGTCCTGAAGGCCGCCGGTGAATTCGCCGTCATGGGAAAGCCGTTCATGCGGCTCGATGCGATCGAGAAGGTCACCGGAGAGGCTGCCTTTACCGGTGACATCCGACTGCCCGGAATGCTGTATGCAAAGATTCTGCGTCCCCCTGCGCATGATGCGACCCTGCGCAGTGTCGACACCACTGAGGCTGAAGCTCTGCACGGTGTGACCATAGTGAACGAGGATGGTTTAATCGCCGCTCTGCACGAGGATCCCGAAGCTGCCGGGAAGGCGCTGATGACCGTCAGGGCCGAGTATGACCGTCCCGGATCGGACCTTGATGAGGAGAGCATTTTCGATCACCTGACAAGTGAGTATACCAGCGGTCGGGCCTCAGATGTGCGGGGTGACCTCGCCCGGGGTGAGCAGGAGTCCTCCATCATATTCGAGGAAACCTATCTGGATGGGTATGTCGCCCACGCTCCAATGGAGCCGCACACCGCCACCGCGCAGTTCGAGGATGGTCGGATGACAGTGTGGACTTCCACCCAGACCCCCTTTCCCGACCAGCAGATGGTGGCCCGGGCCACCGGTCTCCCACAGGAAAACGTCCGGATCATCACTCCCTATGTCGGTGGAGGATTCGGGGGGAAGACATCAGGCCTGCAGACTACCGAGGCCGCCAGACTGGCGATGATCACCGGTCAGCCGGTCCAGGTGGCATGGAGCCGGGCTGAGGAGTTCTTCTACGACTCCTTCAGACCGGCGTCAGTTGTAAAGATCAAGTCAGGTGTCGACCAGGCTGGCACGATCCACCTCTGGGACTACCACGTCTATGCCGCTGGCTCGCGTGGCGCCGACCAGCATTACAATGCTCCTCATTCCAGCATCACGGTGTATGGCGGTTGGCAGGGAGGGGGTTCCAGCCCGCATCCCTTCGCGGTGGGGGCGTGGCGCGCTCCGGGAGCGAATACCAACATCTTCGCAAAGGAATCGCAGATCGACATCATGGCCGCCAGGCAGGGTGTCGATCCCCTGGAGTTTCGACTGAAGAACACTTCTGACGAACGGTTGATCTCAGTTCTGAAGACGGTCGCAGATGCATTCGGATGGCAGGGTGGGGGAGCCCCCACAGGGAGAGGGCATGGCCTTGCCTGCGGTCTGGATGCAGGCACATACGTGGCCCATATGGCTGAGGTAGAGGTTGATGAGCGAACCGGGGAAGTGGAGGTCAAACGGATCGTCTGTGCCCAGGACATGGGTGTGGTCGTGAACCCCGATGGCGCAAAGATGCAGATGGAGGGGTGCATCACCATGGGACTGGGGTACACGCTTTCGGAGGACATCAGGTTCAGGGGTGGTGAGATCCTCGACACGAACTTCGACACCTATGATATCCCCCGGTTCTCCCGGCTCCCTGAGATCGAGACGATCCTGGTCAAGAACGATCTGGTGGACCCGCAGGGTGGAGGAGAACCGGCGATAATCTGCATCGGTGCGCTGGTCGCCAATGCCATCTTCGATGCCGTCGGAGTGCGGCTCTTCCAGTTGCCTATGACTCCAACTCGTGTCCGGGAAGCACTTGCAGGAAGGAAAGGATAAGACGGTGAACCATCCGGAAGTGGTTTTCGATCAGATCCCTGAGGATGCCTGTCTCCCTCCGCGCCGGGAGTTCATCTCCCGCCTGCTGGGTGGAGCCGCGGCGACCATGGTCCTTCCCACAATGGCGATCACCGGAGCAGCTGGATCCGTATCTCCGCCCCCGGCCGGAGATGGTCCGCTCTTCCGGAGTGATCCGGCTGACGAAGCATGGTGGCAGCTGGTAAAAGACCAGTTCCCCCTGCGGGACGACCTGGTGATCATGAATGCCGCAAATCTCTGTCCCTCACCCTGGCAGGTCCAGGAAGCAGTGTTCGGATTGACCCGGGACGTCGATGCCGATCCCTCCCACGCGAACCGGGGCAAGTTCGGTGGCTTGAGGGAGGAGGCACGCGACCTGCTGGCCGGATACCTGGGAGCTGAATCCGGGGAGATCGTGATCACCAGAAATACCTCCGAGGGGAACAACGTGGTGATCAGCGGGCTCTCCCTGGGACCGGGTGACGAGGTGGTGATCTGGGATCAGAACCATCCAACCTGCAGTCTGGCCTGGGATGTGGGTGCGCGTCGGCATGGGTACACGGTAAAGCGGGTGTCCACTCCGCCCGAGCCTGAATCAGGTGAGGAGCTCTACCAGGTCTTCCGCGACGCGATGACCGCCCGGACCCGGGTGCTTGCATTCAGTCATGTTTCCAAT
>JALGVQ010000314.1 GCA_025774615.1 bacterium | reverse complement strand
CTCTGGACCGAACTGGCCTCGATCGATCCCCACTGGGCCGAGCGTATCCCTGAGACCGACAGTCAGCGGGTCATCAGGGGATTGGAAATCCATGAACTGCATGGCGTTCCTCTGTCAGAACTGCAGCAGAGCAGGGGAAGCATGCCGCTCTTCGAGGCCGACTGGAGACAGATACTGCTCGAGCGGGATCGGGACGATCTCTACCGGATACTGAACGCAAGGGTTGTGTCACTCCTTGAGTCGGGCTGGATCGAGGAAGCAGAGACGTTACGGTCGTCCGGGATTGCGGTGGACGCACCCGGTCTGACCGGTCTGGGGTACGACCAGCTCTACCGGCATCTGGATGGAGAGCTCCCGTATGAAGAGGCTGTCGAGAGCATCCGGCAGGAACACCGGAACTACGCCAAGCGGCAGCTCACCTGGTTCCGAACCCTTGAAGCCCGCCGTATCCCGCTCGGGTCCGGGGATGGACCCGAGCAGACAGCGGCAAAGATTCTCACTACCTGGCAGGAGTAGTTCCCACCACCTGGCTGGAGTAGATCCTACCTCTGTGAGACTCAGGAGGGTGGGTCGAGGATCCTGCCGACCCGCACCCTCATGTCTTCGATATGCAGCCTGGTGATCCTGTCGGCGGCTCGTTCGAGAGCTCTCCCCAGTTGGGAATCCAGCTCCCTCAGTTCACCCCGGATCAGTGCCTTCATGTCTGTGTGGGGCACATCCTCGCCATTGAGGTTCTGATCGAAGATATCGAGATATGCCCGCTGCAGGTTCCGGCGGAAGGTGTTGATGTCCACGCTTCGCGCAGTGAGTTCGCTCCAGACACCACTGCGCACATCAGCCATCAGTTCCTCGAGGCTGTAGGCGTTCTGGCCAAGCAGCGCCTGCTGTTCGATGAGCCGATCGACCCGGGCCCCATTGAAGAGTCCCGCCAGAATCTGACGCTGCCCCGCGAGCACACGCTCGATCGCTCCCGATGATTCGATCCGGCGGAGGATCTCCCGATCGAGCAGGAAGTCGGGGACCTGGAAGGCATGCTGATTCAGGAATGCGACAGCTTCCTTCTGCTTGACCTTGGTGACCGGTACGTATACGGCTCCTTCGGTGCCGGCATTGCGGTAGAAATGATGGACACCGCCCACCACCGTTACCACATGTCTCAGTTCCTGGTTCCGCTGGCCGACCAGCCGATTGAAGACTCCTGCCAGATCGGCGTAATCCTCTCCATCGCGGGTCGTTGCTCCCAGGAGCATATCGGCGATCGCTTCGATGTTGCGCAGGCCGAGCTCAGTGGCCGCGACCGTGTCGCTCGAGAGATCCTCGGTCTGGGCATTCGGGTCAACCCCGTCCGCGTGTCCGAACCGCAGGTATTCATCCTCTTCCTGGCGGATGGCGATGCGGTTGAGTGCTTCCTTCTCATCCTCCGGTGACTGTGCGCCGGGGATCGGGAGATATCCCCATTCGATGACGTACTTGTCATACGGGCCGATGATCGGGATCAGACCCACATCATCGCCCGGCTGGGCGACGTAGTTGAATCGGGCGTAATCCATGATCGACGGGGTGTGCCCGTACTGGCGGACGAAGTCGGAATTGCGCATCTGATCAACGGTGTACGATCCCGAGGCGCGCATGTTGTGCTGCAGCCCCAGACTGTGTCCTGCCTCATGGCATGCCACGAACCGTATCAGTTGCCCCATCAGTTCGTCAGGCAGGGGCAGGGTGCTTGCCCTCGGGTCGAGATTGCCTACCTGCACGAAATACCAGTCGCGCAGGAGATTCATCACGTTGTGGTACCACTGGACGTCAGCTTCGAGGACCTCGCCGGTCCTGGGGTCATGAACGTGCGGTCCCGAAGCGTTCTCGACCGTCGACGGCAGGTATCGGATCACCGAGTAACGCGCGTCCTCGGGGTCCCAGTCGGGATCATCGGGCGGGTCGAGACAGAGGACCGCATTGCTGAATCCAGCCGCCTCGAAAGCGACCTGCCAGTCTTCGATACCCTGTTTGATGTATGGTCTCCAGATCTCCGGAGTCGCCGGATCGATATACCAGATGATCGGCTTCACGGGATCAGAGATGGCGGCGTTTGGATTCTTCTTCTCAAGCCGCCAACGAACGATGTACGGCCTGCTGGCTGCCCGCTGTTCCGAGGTGCCGAAATCGGTCCTGCCCACACTGAAGAACCCGAGACGGGCATCATGCAGTCTGGGCATCATCGGATCTTCCGGCAGAAGCACCATGCTGTGATGCATCACGAGTGACACTGACGGACCATCCCCGGAACCGTTGTACGTCAGAACCTGTTCGTATTCGATGTTCTCCGGGAAACTCTTGATATAGTCGAGAAATGAGCGATCACTGTCGAGCCCGCCCGCCTCGAACCGGCGTTTCGGACTGAATTCAGCAAGATCTCCTGTGACAAGGCCGGAGACTTCGATCACCACGTATTCGTTGATTCCAGCGGCGGTCGTGTCCATCCGGATCGTCGCAACATCGAACGCTTCGAGGATCGGTGCGAAGGTCGCGTTCTCAACCGCCTCGAAGATCGGTTTGGTGGAATCGGCCAC
>JALGVQ010000002.1 GCA_025774615.1 bacterium | reverse complement strand
TCTTCTGCCACTACGATCCCCGCTGGGGTCAATGGCAACCGGACCGCTTTGTCATGGACAGCGAGTGGAAACTCTACGGGGACGGCAGATTCTATAACGTTCTGGCCGATCCCATGGAGGAGCAGGCCCTGACTCCATCCGAACAGGGTCAGGATGCGATACGGATACGTGACCGGTTCCAGATGGTGCTCGACCGTATGCGTTGAGTCCATCCGGGAAGAGGGACTCGACTGGTGAATGGAAACCAACAGGAGGATGGCTGGATGACAACGTCGCCACGATCCAGGCGTGACTTCATCAGAGAGGCTGGAGTGGCCGGTCTGGCCCTCTCGACGGGCAGCCTGATAAGCGGCTGCGCCCAGTCCACCACACCACCGAACATCGTCCTCATCTTCACCGACGATCAGGGCTACGGTGATGTCGGCGTCTACGGGGCCCAGGGGTTCACCACCCCCAACCTCGACCAGCTTGCCTCCGATGGTATGCGCTTCACCGATTTCTACGCTTCCCAGGCTGTCTGTTCAGCTTCCCGGGTTGCCCTGCTGACCGGCTGTTACTCAGAACGGGTATCGATCCTGGGGGCTCTTGGACCGGGAAGCCGGATCGGTCTGCATCCTGAAGAGACCACCATCGCCGAGATGCTCAGGAACGAGGGATACGCCACCGCGATCTTCGGCAAGTGGCACCTCGGTCATAGAGAAGAGTTCCTGCCGCTGAAGCATGGATTTGATGAGTATCTCGGTCTGCCCTATTCGAACGACATGTGGCCGGTCGAGTACAGTGGCCACCCTGCTACCGGTGGCAATAAAGCAAATCACCCGCCGCTGCCCCTCATCGACGGGAATGAGACGGTCGCGCACATCGAAGACCTTGAGGATCAGGACACTCTGACCACGCGATACACCGAGCGTGCGGTTGATTTCATCCGCAGGAACCACCGCCGACCCTTCTTCCTCTACCTGCCCCACTCCATGCCTCATGTACCTCTGGGTGTCTCCGACAAATTCCGGGGACACAGTGACCAGGGCATGTACGGCGATGTAATCGAGGAGATCGACTGGTCGGTCGGAGAGATACTCCGGGAACTGGAACGGCATTCTCTGACCGAGAACACCCTGGTGATCTTCACCTGCGATAATGGCCCATGGCTCAACTTCGGAAACCACGCCGGCTCCACCGGAGGTCTGCGGGAGGGGAAGGGAACAGCGTTCGAGGGAGGTCCTCGGGTACCGGCGATCATGCGATGGCCCGGTCACATCCCGGCCGGATCGGTCTGCGGCCGGATGGGATCGACGATCGATATCCTGCCCACTATCTCGGCCATCACCGGCGCATCGCTCCCCGAGAGGAAGATAGATGGTGTCAGCATCCTGCCGCTCCTGGAGGGTGATGAAACGGCCAATCCACGCGATCACTTCTTCTTCTATTACGGTCGGGAGCTGCGGGGTGTGCGTGAAGGCCGGTGGAAACGGGTCTACAGCCACCGCACCCGATCGTATGTGGGGGTGGAGCCTGGTATGGACGGTCTTCCCGGCCCCTATGCCCATCCGACTGTTCCGACGGCCCTCTACGATCTTGAAAACGACATCGCTGAAACCACTGATGTCTCTGCCACGCATCCGGAGATCGTCAGGCGACTCGACGCCCTGGCCGAGATCGCCCGTGAAACCCTCGGTGACCGGTTGACCGACCGGGAAGGATCGGAGGTCCGGCCACCCGGTCGGCGGGAAGCAGCACCGTTCGAGGGCATCGCGCATCTGGCTACCGGTGCCGCTGTCACACTGACGACACCACCCAGCTCACAGTATCCGGGTGCGGGAACCGTATCGCTGACAGACGGGAAACTGGCCAGTCAGGACCACAGCGATGGATACTGGCTCGGCTTCGAGGGCACTGACCTGGAGGCAACAGTCGATCTGGGTGAAGTGAAGGAAATACGCCGGATCGGCCTTGACTGTCTGAGGGCCCAGGGATCGTGGATATTCTTCCCTACGGAGGTGGCTGTCGCCGTATCGACCGATGGCTCTGTCTGGGAACAGGAGCGACGCGTGCCGGTCGAACTGGTGCGGAATGCGCCGGGAGAGAAACGCCGGATCGTGGTCGAGGTGACGCCGGTCAGGGCCCGATATGTCCGGGTGCGCGCCAGGAACCTCGGCAGATGCCCCTCCTGGCATGTCGGAGACGGCGGAAAAGCCTGGCTCTTCGTGGATGAGATCATCGTGAACTAGTGTTTCAAATTTTAGCAACATCGAAAATAGTTCTTGTGTTCCGGATCGGGATGGGTACCTTCCAGACCGTCAACACGACGTTTGAGCAGTGCCGGATGGATTATCAACACTTCGCACCGGGGCCACACGTTTTTGCCACGGTGCTTTTTTTGGTCAAATACCTGGAACAGCCTGACGTTGAAATAGAGAACCGGTCATCAGACCGGTCAGCAATACTGAGCCAGAGAGCTCAGAACAAAGGAATGTACATACAATGTTACAAGGTACCGTTAAGTGGTTCAACGACTCCAAGGGCTTCGGATTCATCACACCTGAGGACGGTTCAAAAGACTGTTTCGTTCATCATTCAGCAATCCTGGGTGACGGTTTCAAGAGCCTGGGAGAGGGTGACAGTGTGGAGTTCACCGTGGTACAGGGCGACAAGGGCCCGGCTGCTGAGAACGTCACCAAGGTCTGACAACAATAAATCATACAGTCGTTGACCATGCCTCTCCTGGATATCTCCAGGGGAGGCCTTTTTTATGGTGTAGTGACGGTTTCCACGTACTTCACGCCACGATCCTGGAGTCCCTTCAGGATGAACTCGACACATTCTTCATGCCGACCGAGATATTCAGGCGGTACGATCCCCTTCTCGCTATAGAGGCCTCCGGCCAGAAACCGACAGATCATCGTGGCGGTGTATCCGGTCGTCCGGGCCATCGAATGCACATCATTATCCCGGTCGTAATGATCGAGCAGGTCATACGTGATACGCATTCCCTCCCCGTCTTTCAATCCTTCAGTGACGACCCTCATCACCGTGATATCGCCGTCACCCGGCTTCATCTCCCAATCGTGGAACAACAGACTGGAAGTGAACTCGAGTGGAACGATCGTCACACCGCCAACCTCAACAGGTTCCTTGCTGAAGAATCCGGTATCCCGTAGTGCCGCCACTTTATCGATGTGCCCCGGATATCGCAGGGTTTTCTCTTTCATGTCGGGGACATCGAGGGTGTCGGCCAGGGTGCGCAGACCATCACTGTTGAAGGCTTCAAGCATGCCGATATCCGGGAACTCCAGCAGTTCTGGCTCACTCAGAGCTGGACGGATCACAACCTCGCCATTCTCGACAAAACGGGCCGGTCGAGTGTATTCCTCGATCACGTCTGCGGGTGAAAATACCGCCTTGTATTCCCATGGTCCTTCACGTTTCTCAGGTAATCCGCCGACATATATCAGGATGCTTTCGGGAGTATCGAGCCGACCGACAGCGTGTGCTGCCAGCAGGTTACTCATACCCGGGGCCACTCCGCAGTCGACCACTGCCGTGACACCTTTCTCCACCGCCAGTTCATGCAGTTCGAACGGGTCTTCCGGGAAGAAGGCGATATCGACGACATCCTTCCCGGCTTCGATGACGGTTCGCAGCGTCTCGAAACCGATGGAACCGGGCAGGGCGTTCAGAACCAGGTCGAAATCTGCGACCAGCGCAGAGAGCTTCCCCCTGTCTGACAGGTCGACCTTCAGAGTCTTCAGGCTGCTTCCTGCATCAGCCGCGATCAGTCCGGCCAGCGCTGCCTCATGTACATCAGCGACCGTGACATCGAATCCTTCATCACCCGAGAGGTCGATGGCCATCGGTCCTCCCACCAGTCCGGCACCGAGTACGATAATCCGTTTCATCAGATGATCTCCTTCAGAAACTGACCGGTATAGGAAGCGGAGACTTTGGCCACTTCTTCGGGGGAGCCTTCGGCCACGATCGTGCCGCCATCGTCACCACCCTCGGGACCGAGGTCGATTATATGGTCGGCAACCTTAACCACATCGAGGTTGTGTTCGATCACAACGACAGTGTTCCCACGGTCCACCAGCGCGTTCAGCACATCGAGCAGCATCTGTATGTCGGCAAAATGAAGACCGGTGGTCGGTTCATCCAGAATATAGAGGGTCCTCCCGGTCGAGACCTTCGCCAGTTCACGGGAGAGTTTCACCCGCTGGGCCTCACCGCCGGAGAGGGTCGGCGCCTGCTGGCCGAGATGGATGTACCCGAGCCCCACATCGGAGAGGGTCTGGATGATACGGGAGATCTTCGGGTGAGCTGAGAAGAACTCCAGCGCCTCGTTCACCGTCATGTCGAGCACGTCGGCGATCGATTTCCCTTTGAATCGGACCTCAAGCGTCTCCTGGTTGTATCGTTTTCCCCGACACTGCTGGCAGGTGACGTAGAGGTCGGGCAGGAAGTGCATCTCGATCTTCTTGATGCCGTCCCCCTCGCACATGTCGCACCGTCCCCCCTTCACGTTGAAGGAGAAACGGCCCTTGCCGTACCCGCGTATCTCCGCTTCGGGGAGCGAGGCGTAGAGGTCCCGGATCGGGGAGAAGACCCCGGTGTAGGTGGCCGGGTTGCTGCGGGGTGTCCGACCGATCGGGCTCTGATCGATATCGATCACCTTGTCGAGATGCTCGACTCCCTCGATAGCGCTGTTCGGCAGAGGGAACATCCGGGCCCTCTGCAGTTCACGCGCGAGCATCGGCCAGAGCGTCTCGGTCACCAGACTCGATTTCCCCGAACCAGAGACACCGGTAACACAGATGAAACGTCCCAACGGGAACGCCGCATCGATGCTCTTGAGGTTGTTCCCCCGGGCGCCCCGGATAGTGACGACACCACCGTTTCCCTCCCGCCGTTTCTCCGGAAGCGGAATGGTGAGACTCCCGGCCAGATATTGTCCGGTGAGACTTTTCTTGACCCGTCTTACCTGGGCAGGGGAGCCGGTCGCCACTACTTCGCCGCCATGTCTTCCCGCGCGGGGTCCGAGATCGACGATGTAGTCAGCCCGTTCGATCGTCTCCCGATCATGCTCGACCACGATCACCGTGTTACCGAGATCCCTCAGCTGTTCAAGGGTCTCCAACAACCGCCGGTTGTCCCGCTGGTGGAGCCCGATCGACGGTTCATCGAGGATGTAGAGCACACCTACAAGCTGGGAACCGATCTGGGTGGCCAGGCGGATACGCTGCGCTTCTCCCCCGGCCAGCGTGCCTGCCTGCCGGTCGAGCGTGAGATAGTCGAGCCCGACGTTGACGAGAAACCGAAGCCGTTCCCGTACTTCCTTCAGAATCGGGCGCGCGATCTCAGTATCACGTTCGTCAAGTTCCAGATCGTCGAAGAATTCAAGTGTCTTCCCGATCGACAAGCGGTTGACCTCATGGATACCCAGTCCGCTGATCGTCACAGCCTGACTCTCCGGTCGGAGCCGTCCCCCTTTGCAGGCCGGACAGTCGACCTGGCTCATCCACTGCTCAAGATGTTCCCGGACGTTATGGCTTTTCGTCTGGCGGTAGAGCCGGTTCAGCTCGGGGATGATCCCACGGTACTTTCCCTCGTAATCCCATGACCCCCTGCCCCCCTCCCAGTGGAACTTGATCGATTTTTCGGATCCCTGAAGGATCGTTTCCTTCTGCGGATCGGTGAGGTCGCGCCACGGCCTCGTGAGCGGGATACGGAGCGCACGCGCCGACTGGATCAGATTGACCTGTCGCCAGCTGTCCATGGCACCATATGCCGCCACCGTACCCTCCTGGAGGCCTTTTGACGGATCGGGGATGATCAGTTCGGGATCGAAATAGAACTTCGTCCCCAGACCGTCACACTCCTGACAGGCGCCATACGGACTGTTGAAGGAGAAGCTGCGGGGCTCAAGTTCCTGGACGGAGAGACCGCAATGATGACAGGCGAAGTGTTCGCTGAAGAGTTCCTCCGAACCATCCTGCCTGACCACCGTGGTCAGACCCTCCGCCAGACCGAGCGCCGTCTCCACCGAATCGGCGATCCGCCCCCTTCCCTCCCGTCTCACCACGACCCGGTCGACCACCACCTCGATGGTGTGTTTCTTCTGTCGGTCGAGGCGCAGTTCAGGATCCACTTCCGATATCTCTCCATCGATGCGGACCCGGACGTACCCCTCCTTCTGCACTTTCCGGAAGAGCTCCTGATACTCACCCTTCCTGCCGCGCACGAGTGGGGCGAGAATCTGTATCCGTTCATCTTCGGGAAACAGAAGAATGGTCTCAACGATCTGCTGTGAAGACTGAGCGTGGATCGACCGGCCGCACTCATGGCAGTGCACCTTGCCGGTACGGGCCCAGAGCAGGCGCAGGTAGTCGTGTATCTCGGTGACGGTTCCGACAGTCGATCGTGGATTCCGGCCGGCGGTGCGCTGTTCGATCGAGATGGCCGGGGAGAGTCCATCGATCGCGTCGACATCGGGTTTCTCCATGAGATCGAGGAACTGACGGGCATACGCCGAGAGGCTCTCGACGTATCGCCGCTGTCCCTCGGCATAGATCGTGTCGAACGCGAGGCTCGACTTCCCCGATCCCGACAGGCCGGAGATCACCACCAGGCGATTCCGGGGGATGGTGAGGTCGATGTTCTTGAGGTTGTGCTCGCGGGCACCCCTGATGATCAGTTCGTCAGGCATAGCGTTCTAATATGTCATCACCGACCGGGGTCAGTACAGAGTCGATATGGAGAAGACCTGTTTCTCCTGCGTGGAGAAGACCCGTTTCTCCTGCCGTCAGTCAGAATCGGCGACGCCAATCAATAAGAACCGAACCTGAAGGAGATATTGAATGAGGCCCCGGTCAGACCTGTCTTCTCCAGCCCCAGGGCGATACTCTCCAGGTCGATCCCGGTAATCTGGCGATACCCGGCTCCTGCGGCGACCCGCAGGTTCTTCGTTACATTCACACAGATATTCACCGACGGCTCGATGACGTAGATCAGGTCATCGCTGGTCGGATCGAAATCCATATACGACCCGGGTTCCCTGAAACTGACTCCACCGAGTCCGAACAGGCAGGAGACATACCAGTGGATGAGATCATCGGGCTGTTTCAAGTACTCGATCAGAAGCCCGCCATATCCGAGGCCGATCTCATAGTCATAGGTGCCGTCATTGACCAGGTGAGTGGTAACCAGTCCATACCCGGCACCGCCGATAGTGATTGTCTTGCCGATGACCCAGCCGCCACCTCCTCCGACCAGGAGGCCCAGTTCACCGGCGATCTGGGTGAATTTCACGGTAGGTCCACCGAAACCACCATGTTCAAGGTCTCTGCCGAAGAGAGTTTCGGTCTGGGCCAATGCGGTCGCCGGCATCATCAACGCCGCGAGCACGATCACTGCTGATATCTTTTTCATCGAGCAACTCCCAGGGAACGGATGGGCATCACATACTGCAACGGGTGTATCCCCTCGATTATCAACCTGTAGGAGAATACGGCAAACCGGAATACAGGTTCCATCAGCGGGAGAGGAAGTTACTCCGTTCCACAATGAATCTGGCGAGGAGTTCGGCGCCGCTGTTCACCCCGATCCGGGTCGTGATCTTCACTTCCGGATCAGGAACAGGACCGGTACCTGGTGAGATCCGGAGCTCGGATCCGGTAAGAGGAGTTCCGTTCAGCCCGCGATCGATCGCCAGTGCCTGCGTGATCTTCGCCGGTCCGCTGCAGAGTGCCCGCGGCCTGATCTCCCCGTGGGGATCGATGGCGGCCTTTCCCCGCCTCGAGGCCATCCCATCCAGGTCAGCCAGGGGCTCCAGTGCACGGATCAGGACAGCCCCGGCTGTACCTTTCACATGGCTTACCGCATTGGCGCAGTAGTGCATACCATACGTGAAATAGACGTACGCGAAACCGGGCGGACCGTACATGATCTCAGAACGCGGGGTCCGGCGGAAGGCGTGACTGCCCGGATCATCAGATCCCCCGTACGCCTCGCATTCCACGATCCGGCCCCCGCAGATCACGCCGCTCGGCAATCTTCTCCAGAGGTCACAGCCGAGAAGATCGCGCGCCACTTCCGCCACCTGGCGTCCGTAGAAGGATTGCGGCAACGCGGCGGGGAGCCGCTCCATCAACGGCCGATCATCGCCAGAAAGGCCGTCTCTTCCAGGATTTCGACACCGAGTTCCTCAGCCTTTGCCCGCTTCGATCCTGCTCCCGGACCCGCGATGACATAATCAGTCCTGCTGCTCACCGAGGAGGTCACCCGACCACCGAGGGACTCAACGAGCCGCTTCGCCTCACCCCGTGTGAGTTCCACGAGTTCTCCCGTGAACACGAATATCAGACCGGAGAGGTCGACACCGGTAGACACTCCGGCCAGCTCTCCCTCCGGTGGCCACTGCGGTGAAAGACCGCTGGCAAGCAACCGATCGATCAATCTGCGATTTTCGGCCATAGAGAAGAAGGTGATCACCTGGGAGGCCACTTCAGGCCCGATATCGTGGATCTCTTCCAGTGTTTCCCGATCGGCCTCCATGATTTTCTCGAGACTTCCGAATGTCCGCGCGAGCACCCGGGCCACGACCGTTCCCACCTGCCGGATCCCCAGCGCGGTCAGGAAACGATCGAGGGTGGCCGTCTTTGTCTGTGCCAGAGCGTCTACCAGATTGTTCGCTGACTTCTCCGCCATCCGGTCGAGTGGAGAGAGATCGTCGGCAATCAGCTCGTAGAGGCCGGCCGGATCGGTCACGATCCCACGATCCACCAGCTGTTCCACCAGCTTCTCTCCAAGACCGTCTACATCCATGGCTTCCCGGGAACCCCAGTGGAAGAGGCGTTCCTTTATCTGCGCCGGGCAGGAGAGATTCACACAACGGACGACCACCTCTCCCTCCGGCTGTACGGCATCGGAGCCGCATTCAGGACAGAGAGCCGGGAATACGAATTTCCGCGCGCCTGATCTCCGTTTCCCTGTCACCACTTTCACCACCGCGGGTATCACATCACCCGCCCGCTGGATGATCACGGTGTCACCGATCCTCACATCCTTCCTCTGGATCTCCTCCCGATTATGCAGTGTTGCCCGGCTGACGATCACTCCCCCCACTTCAACCGGTTCCAGCACGGCGGTGGGTGTGAGCGCCCCCGTCCGCCCCACGGAGATCTCGATATCCTTTACGACCGTGGTGGCCTGCTGAGCGGGAAATTTCCAGGCGATCGCCCAGCGGGGAGAACGGCTCACCTGACCGAGCTCTATCTGCAGATCGAGTGACTCCACCTTCACCACCAGACCATCCGCCTCGTAGGGGATATCTTCCCGCCCCCCGAGGAGACCATGATAGAACTGTTCCACCTCGTTGAGATCTGCCGCAAGCTGCCAGCGATCGGCCACCTGGAAACCCCATCCGGCGAGGGTCTCCAGCACTTCACTCTGACGCGTGAAGGGATCACCCTCGAGTCCTTCCACCCTGCCGACACCATAGGCGAAGAATGAAAGGGGCCGGGTCGCGGTCACGCGGGAGTCGAGCTGGCGCAGAGAGCCGGCCGAGGCGTTCCGGGGATTGGCGAAGAGAGGCTCTCCCGCTTCGCTCCGCCTCCGGTTCATCGCGGCGAATTCCGAGCGGAGCATGATGACTTCACCTCTGACATCGAGCAGATCGGGAATGGCTCGCGCATCGGGAACAGCGGTGCTGAGTCGAAGCGGGACGTTCCGGATGGTGCGGACGTTTGCCGTGACATTCTCCCCGGTCTCACCATCACCCCGGGTAACACCCGCTGTCAGTATTCCGTTCTCATAGATCAATTCGATGGCTGCCCCGTCGAACTTCGGTTCGGCCATGTAAGTGACATCCTCGAGTGACGGATCGTTCTCCTCTACACTCTCCCCGACAAGATTGAGCTGTCGATAAACCCGCCCCTGCCACTCCTGCATTTCTTCGAAGGTGAACGCGTTCGCCAGACTGAGCATCGGAAACTCGTGACGGTGTGACTCGAATTCAGGCGCCGGAGGAGCGCCGACGCGCATGGTGGGGCTGTCGGGGGCCCGCAGATCGGGCCATTCCTCTTCCAGCTGCTGCAGCTCACGGAAGAGGATGTCGTATTCGGCATCGGAGATCAGCGGATCATCGAGGATGTAGTAGCGGTGATTGTGCTGGTGGATCTCTTCACGGAGTACGGTTATTCGCCGTTCGGCGCCGACGCTATCGAATCCATCGCCGGAATCGGGAATGTCGGGTGTGTCAGCCGCGTTCATCTTGCTCCGAACTGTCTCCGCCCCTCTTCGGGGTGAATGTGATCAGGCCGGAGGCGGCATCGACGGTGGTGGCATCTGCATCGGCTCCGGCCGTTCCACTCCGGGGGGATCCTCAGCGTGAGTCACAAACCAGATATAGTCACCCTCGAGGTGGAGGTCTTCCTCCCGAATCTCGCTCCGGGTCATGACAGATTCAGAGGTGTGCGGGATGATGACGATCTGGTCCATATCGGGTCGGTGGAGAGCCACCCGTGTCGGGATGCCCTGGCCGAAGATCGCGTGTCCGCTTCCGACGATTACCAGCACCTGAAGGTCGGGATCGGGAATGACGTTGAACGCCTTCACCACGTTCCATCCCATGATCTCATTCCAGGCAGTCTGGCTGTTGAACATCCCCTCCATCATCGAATCGGTGGCAGTGGGCATGTGTCGGGCCGTCTCCATGAACCAGGCCTTGTATGCTTCTTCCGACTCGATGTTGAGCCGCAGCCAGAATCCGGCCGGAAGCCAGTAAGCGAGGTCATCGGGCATACCTTCTTCACCCTCGGTCCGCACCCCCCGGACCACCTCACGCGGCGCGTTCAGACCGAAGATCCGCACGTGCTCTTCCCGGGCGAAATCGAGGAGGGGTTTGTACCAGGGGTAGGCATGTCCCCACGTCTCTTCCCAGTAGATGGCGTCGAGCCACTCGACCTCAGGCAGCCAGCCGCCAGTATAGGCATCGAGCAGGGGCTGCTGGCTGGAATGGAACATCTCCCAGCCCATCACGAGGCTCCCGTTGTGGGCGTGCATGTTCTCGAGCACCCTGAGCTGCGCGAGATGGTGGGCGAAGTCGTTGTGGCTCTCCCCCACATAGACGACATCGGTAGTGTGGAGTCGTTCGAGCATCGTTTCGACCGTGATGAAAGTATCGTCGGCGGTATCGTAGACCGGCCGTTCGGTGTTCTGTGCCAGGGTCGAAGGCTGACCCGTCACTGCCAGGAACAGAGCTGACATGATCGTGGCCCGTATCAGATGAAATGATCTGTAACCCATCGAATGACTCCTCTGGTGCAGGAAGATGTATGACGGTGAAAGACTAGTACGCCATACCGCAATTGTGAAGCGGTGTACTCAGCGGACCCGGAGGACCGTGGTACGGTATCGGTGACCCTCGAATTCCAGGACCGCAAGGTATGCGGCAGGAGCGACGTCACGCCCCCCTTCATTCTTTCCATCCCACCTGACACTGACACGTTCCCCCATCCCCATGGAGGATGGGAGACTGAGCGTCGGAACGGATAAGAGACTGAGCGTCCGGACGAGTGTACCGGAGAGAGTGAAGATGCGTATTTCTCCACTGCCCGCCGATGGAATAGTACAATCGAAGGTGGTCTGTGTCGTGAAGGGGTTGGGATAGTTGAAAAAGTTGACCACACCTCCGGGAGGGACATCCCCATAGTGAAGAGCTTCGAGCCCTTGCACATACCCCCATCCGTAATCGTTGTCGGGCTGGCCCGATGAGTTGTTCAGAGAGCGGTCGGCGGTAGCCTGCAGCGCCTCCTTCACCTGCTGAGGTCCCCATTCGGGATGCTCTTCCAGCAGGAGAGCGACCACACCCGCCACCAGAGGGCTTGAAAAACTGGTACCATTGGCAGATGAGTAGAATGTGGAATCTCCACCGGCGGGATAGACGGTGGTGAGCGCCACTCCACGGGCCACGATATCGGGCTTGATGCGACCGTCGAAGGTGGGGCCGTGGCTTGAGAAGCTGGCAAGCGTTCCATCAGGATTCGTCGCCCCGACCGCGATGACGCTGTCCCCGTCAGCCGGGGCTGCAGCGTAATACCTGACCGGGATCTCATCGGGGCCGGAGGGTATGAGGTCACCATCGTTCCCGGCGCTCGAGACCACGATCACGCCCCTGGCCGCTGCGGCATCGGCGGCGATGGTGATCGTTGCGGTATCGCCATCCAGATCGCGGTAACTGTACCAGTCGAGGTAGGAGAGGCTGGTATTGGTGACATCGACGCCACGGGCTTCCATCCATTCGATCGCGGCGATCCAGTTGTCCTCCTCGACCGGAGTCTCGCTGGCGTTATCCTCGGTCCGGGCCAGCAGAAGGTGCGCCCCGTACGCGGGACCGACCAGCGTGCCGGGCAGGTATCCGGCGGTCACTCCCCAGACCTTGGTTCCATGGCTCTGTGACGATGTGTAAGCACCCTGATTGGCAATGGTGATGGTGTCTCCGTCCACAAAATCATATGCCCCCAGCACCATACTGTCCCTGAGCGCGATATGGGTGAGACGGAACCCGGTGTCGAGGATACCCACGATCACCCCCTCTCCGGAGAGTCCCCGCTCGTGGAGATCGGGGACCTGCACCGATTCGTTCTGCGCCCAGGAATTCCCGTAAAAGGTCGGCACGAACTGTCCGGTTCCTACGATTCCCGATCCTGATCCCGAAGGTCCACTCACGAACTCAATATCCGGACCGAGCTCCGGTTCAATACGTCGGCCATATGCCAGCGGTGTAATCCGCCTGACAGCATGATATTCCGAGAGAGGGACCAGATCGTGGGAAGCAATGACACCACTGACGGCATTCAACCACCGGCTCGTGTGTCTGACGCGCAGACCCGCGTCGACGAGTTCCTGCAGGTACTCAGGTGAAACCGGCAGATCCGATTCGACAACATCCCTGATCCTTCCCCGTACGAATCGTCGTTCAAGGGCGCGGGGGCTCAGGTGGTTCCGGGCATCAGCGAGTGCCTGTGTGAGCTCACCCCCCTGCAGTCCGTGATCCTTAAGGAACACCCAGACGGTGAGGGAATCGGTCGATGTCGAGATGGAACGCTGGAGCCGATAATCGATCTTCGAGACCTGCCGGGCGGGAAGTGGTGCATTCAGCAGTACGATCGCGAACAGGGCGGAGACCGACACCATCACCACACGACCCGCTCTGGAAATCGGACGATGTTGTCGTTCAGATACGCTCTTCAGAGATCGATCTCTCAGGATTTCTGCCCCCTGGGGTCGAGCCGTTCTGCCAGGTAGTCGACCAGACTGTCGATGGCGATCCGTACCTGTACCAGAGTATCCCGGTCACGCACCGTGACTGTCTGGTCTTCCACGCTCTCTCCATCCACCGTGATGCAGAACGGGGTTCCTACTTCGTCCATTCGTCGGTAGCGCCGTCCGATGCTCCCGCCCTCGTCGTAGATCGAGTTCCAGGACCGACCGCGCAGTTCCTCAACGATACGACGGGCGAGCTCGGGCATCCCTTCACGCTTCACGAGCGGAAAGACAGCCGCCTTGATCGGAGCGATATGCGGGGCGAACCGCAGAAGCACGCGCTCATCACCCCCTATCTTATCCTCATCGTAGGCGTCGGCAAGCAGGGTCAGGACCGTCCGGTCAACCCCACCGGAGGATTCGATCACCACCGGCACATATTTCTCATGGGTATGCGGGTCAAGATAGCGGATGTCTTTTCCGCTGTGTTCGATGTGCTGATCGAGGTCATAGGTTCCCCGATGCGCGACACCCTCGAGTTCCGACCAGCCGAAGGGGAACTCGTATTCGACGTCGTGGCACATCTTGGCATAGTGGGCGAGCTCATCATCAGTGTGGGGCCGGAGCCGGAGCCGCTCCTTCTTCACTCCCATCGAGAGGTACCAGTCGAAGCGGGCCTGCAGCCAGTACTCGAACCACTGATCCGCCTCATCGGGATGACAGAACCATTCCAGTTCCATCTGCTCGAACTCGCGGGAGCGGAAGATGAAATTTCCCACGGTGATCTCGTTGCGGAACGCCTTGCCGATCTGCGCGATACCGAAAGGGATCTTCTGCCGGCTCGCCTCCTGGGCGTTCCGGAAGTTCACGAAAATTCCCTGAGCGGTTTCCGGACGAAGCCAGGCGACGCTTCCCTCATCCTCAACCGGTCCGATGAAGGTCTTGAACATCAGATTGAACATCCGGGGATCGGAGAGTTCACCCCCGCATTCGGGGCAGGCATCACCTTCGACATGGTCCTGACGGAACCGGCGATTGCACTTGCTGCATTCCACCAGTGGATCCTGGAACGAACCGACATGCCCGGAAGCTTTCCAGACATCGGGGTTCATGAGGATGGCGGCATCCATGCCGACCACGTCCTCCCGCTTCGACACAATCTCGCTCCACCAGCTGGCGGTCACAGATCGTTTCAGTTCGACACCAAGCGGTCCGTAATCCCAGGTCGATCCGAGTCCTCCGTATATCTCACTCGAGCGGAAGATGAATCCCTTCCGCTTGCCGAGACTCGTCAACTTGTCCATCACCGTGCTGCGGTCCTCAAGAGCCATGATGTGCGTGCTTCCCTTCCTGTTCTGTCGTGGGTCGAATGATCAGCGTGGTGGAATCTGCGGCGGCAGGGCGCCCGGTGATCGGCCAGCCCGGACATTTTCAAGATGAGCCTGCGCCAGCCTGCCATAATCAGAGTCTGCTCCATACCTGAGAATAATCTGCTGGTAGAGGTCGATCGCGGTTTCCCGCTCTCCCAGATGAGCGTATGAATCGGCGGCTTTCAGGCGCGCCGTTACGGCGAAGAGGAACTGATCTTCATTCAGGATCGCCACTCTCATGAATTCCACTACTGCTGCTCTGTAGTCAGCCAGCAGAAAGAGGGCCTCCGCGAGCTGGTACCTCAGGCGCGCCTCCTGCTCGCTCGTGGAACCCTGGATGCTCCGGAAGTACTGGACCGCCTGTCCCAGTTGCCCTCCCTGGGCGTAGAGGTTTCCGAGGATCATCTTCATGTCGAAGATCGACTCATTGTTCGGATAGCGCTCCAGATAGGTCAGAGCCTCCTGTTGGGCGGATTCCCACATCCGCATCCTCTGCAGAATGAGCACCAGATTGTACTGCGCCTGTTCGGCGAGGGTCAGGTCATCCGAAGTCGCTGCCGCCTGAAAGAGCGGAACAGCCTGTTGATACTCCGCGAGTCCCAGGGCCAGGATACCCAGACGGAATCGAGCCCGGTTGGCCTGCGGATCGTCGGGGAAGCGATCTATCAGTTCCTGCAGGGAAGCTACCGCCTGTTCCGGCTCCTCCTGCTGCAGGGCTGCGATACCGACACCAAAGAGCGCGGCCGGCACATGAGGGGAATCGGGTGCCTCGTCCAGTATCTCCTGGAGGATGCTCTCGGCCCGGTCCCACTCATCACGCTGCAGCCACATCTGACCCTCAATCGACCAGAAGAAGGGTCGGTATCGCCGCAGGATGTTCCGTTCCCGACGGTATTTCTCCTCGAATGCCTGTTTCCGATCGGCAGCGGTCATGACCCGTCCGCTCGCATAGGCGATATACACCAGTTCCGCTTCGGCCCTGACGAGCAGTGAGTCTGATCCGGTCGTGGCGGCGATGACGCTCCAGACCGTATCTGCCTGGTTCAGTTCACCTCGATCGGTGAGCATCGTCCCGAAGCGTTCCGCGATCCCGAGCGCCTCCGGACTCTCAGGAGCTTCGTTCCAGAGGGCGTGGTAAGCAGCTACTTCCCGTTCGGTATCACTGCTGTTCCGGGCCGCTCTGGCCTCGAGCGTCCGAACCCCGATCATCATCTCCCTGTCGAGCCGCGGATCACGGGCCGCCTCGGCGCAATATTCAAGACACTCCGCCCACTCACCACCCTCAGCAAGTGCCGTGGCAAGGCGCCAGGAAGCTCTGCCCCGATCTTCCTCGGCGCAGTTATCGAGGAACCGCCGATAGGTGGTTACAGCCTCTTCAACCCGGCCCTCTTCAAGCAGGAGACCGCCGGTCACCTCGCTCGAACGAGCCGTCCACGTACTCTCGGGATACCGCGTCTCCAGTTCTCTGAAATGAGCCACTGCTTCCCGGTTGCTGCCGAGGATCAACCTTGTGTCCCCGGCCATGAAGAGGATCTCATCATGGGCCGCGTCAGGAGGAAAATCCGCCAGGGCCCTCTCCAGGAATTCGAGCGCCTCATCATACTGACCGGCAAGGTAGAGGTTCCGTGCCATGCTGACCCGGGCCAGCTGCTGCACCTCAGGCGGCTTATCCTCGTCAAGAAGCAAGGCAAAGACCGTTGACGCTTCTTCGAAGTAGGAGGAATCAGCATGGCGACCGAGACCTTCGTTCGCCTCCCCGAGTCGGAAAAGGACATCATTGAGACGACCGGAAGAGGTGAAAAGATCGAGGAAGGAACGGTACCGGTCACGCATTGCCTGGTAATAGAGAACGGGATCATCCCTGAGCTCGGCCAGATCGAGTTCGATCAGGGCGAGCTGGGCCCGTTCCGAGGCTTCGCTCGTGCCCCCTGTATTCACCGCTTCACGATAGGCCTGCGCGGCACTCTCCCGGGAACCGGTCGCCGATTCTTCACCCGATTCGGTGGCCGCGATGATCGCCAGTGCTTCGAAAGCCCTTCCCTTCTCCAGCCACGCAATGGCTGCCTCTGGTCCCTCAGGGACCCTCACCAGATACCTGTCATAGGCATCCACAGCCGTCTCGAAATCCTTCAGAGCCCCCGCATTCGCGCGTGCGATCTCCAGCAGCGCCTCAGTCGACCCGCCTGCCTCCCCGGAGGCAAGCGCGAGCAGAGCGCTCTGCATGACGCGGAGTCCGGTCTCCAGATCGACCAGCCGGTACTTCCGCCAATAGTCAATGCGGTCGACGGCCTGAGCGGCCCGATCGCCGCTCGCACCAGTGAGGGGAGTCAATTCGATGATGGCGGAGGAGTACTGACCTGATGAGGCGATGGCATGCGCGGATGCCCATACACCTTCAGCCCAGATATCGCCGGAACCGGCAGATACAGCTGCCTGCCGGTACCATCCGGCCGCGGTTCCGGGATCGCCGAGCTGATGCTCATAGAGCCTGCCGAGCGCCAGCGCGGCAGCGGCTCGGGACTCATCGGGAAGACCTTCCCGTTCGAAAAAGCCACGGTACCGTTCAATTGCTTCAGGCGCGCGGTCGAGTCCGACAAGCATCTCCGCCGACAGCGCAACCGCTTCACCGATCAGGTCGGAGGTGATCGCTTCCCGGCGCGCGAGGTCCGCCCAGGTGAGGGCAGTATTGCGCTCTCCATGCTCGACTGCAGTCCTGGCCGCTTCGAGAGCGATGCCGGCAGTCTTGTTCCCCGAGGTACCCGTGAGGGCGATATTCCAGGCGGACATGGCGCTGTCGATCTCACCTGTGGCGGTGTGGGCCCGTGCCAGCCAGAGGCCCGAGGTGGACCTGACCCGTCCGGCAGAGCCGGCAATGGCGGCGCGCAGTTCCGGGAGGGCCTCCTGATGACGGCCGGAGGCAACCAGTGCCTGTCCCAGAACACTCCTGAGATATGGTATGCGCTCATCTGGAGCGGGAGCGTCGATCGCCGTGCGAGCGGCTTCAATCGCCTCCTCAACCCGGCCATCCTCGACCAGGAGCTGCACCCGCAGCGCGGCCGCGTCGGCCATCACATCTGGAGTAATGGCGCTCGCGAGCGCCTCCTCGGCCAGCGAGATGGCCAGCCACGGTTCACCAAGGCCGTTCCTGACCTCCGCTTCCAACAGCAGAAATCGCGGTTTCAGCGGATGGAAAGGATACGCCCCATAAGCCTCCATTATCCGGGGAAGCGCGTCTTCAAATCGCCTGTCGGCCAGTAGAGCTTCAATCAGACCCGCTGAAGCCTGCGGTCGCTGATCGTTGGCAGGAAAAAGATCGAGGAAATTGCTGAACGCGTCAGCCGAGGCTTTGTAATCAGTTGCTGTCAGGAAAAGGCGCCCGGTTCTCAACCAGCCTTCCGGGGCCCGCGCCGCTGATCCGTGACGCGACGTGAAATCGTGGTATGCCTGAGCCGCTTCAGGTGTGCGACCTGCCGCTTCCAGAGTTTCAGCAAGAAGCCAGCGCGCTTCCTCGGCATACTGAAGGGGCAGACCAGAAGAAAGTTGCTGCCTGAGCTCGTTGACAGCCACGTCGTAGAGCCCGTCACGATACAGGCCTCTTGCGTACCGCAGCGGATCCTGTTGCTGCTGAAACCCTGCAGGTATCAGCCGCAAGGCAGGTTCAGCCCGAACGGATATCGACGGCAACAGGATGACACACGCCGTCAGGCACATCGCTGATTTGCGCACAATCACGGAATCATCACCTCTCAGGCGATCAGGTAGCGCTTTCTCAGAACATCAGAAGAACCTTGAAGGTTAGGTATTTGCCTGATAGACAGTCAAGGGATCAACGACGATTCCGGTGATACATGCCGGAACCGATCGCGTATCCAGTACAGGTAACAATCCGGTTCTTCGCTGACCGGTCCATCAATCAACAGCAACCGTTCAATCAGTTACAGGAGTATCCTGATGATACTGACTACGACTCCCCAGATAGAAGGTCGTTCAATCGTTGAATACATGGGTATCGTAACGGGTGAAGCGATCATGGGGGCCAACATCTTCAAGGACCTCTTCGCCGGCGTCCGTGATATAGTTGGCGGGAGATCCGCGACCTATGAGAAAGAACTGATCCGTGCGCAGAAGATCGCGCTCGATGAGGTCTCACACCGGGCGGAGCAGGTCGGCGCGAACGCCGTGGTGGGGATCGACCTCGACTACGAGGTGATCGGACAAAGCGGAAGCATGCTGATGGTCACCGCCTCGGGAACCGCGGTCAAGATCAGCGACCGGAAGTAGTCTTCGGCCCGGTCGGTTGACGCCCTTCCCGGTTGTCCCCCGGATTGATCCATCCGACCAATAACATCACATTCTGTTTCACATCGTGATTGTCTTCAATCTGTCACACAAGGGAATCATGCGGCATCAGCCGGTGAAACACTCCGGCCAACAGACTTTATTGTTTCCGAATAGCGTGGATGATACTGATCGACCACAGATTGCCGACCGATCACCTGTCAGTCATTCACTCCGCCTGAGTAATGGCCGGAGTGATGGGAAGGGAAAACGTAAAGTTCGAACCTCTGCCAACCTCACTCTCCACCCATATCCGCCCGCCATGGGCATCTATGATATGTCTGACGATAGCCAGCCCCAGACCTGTACTCGACTCGCCCGCCGTAGGTTTGATGGTAGTCCGCTGAAATTCTTGAAAAACCATGGCAAGTTCCTCCTGCGGGATACCCTGTCCCTCGTCCTGGACAGAAATCTGAACAGTATTATCCACCCGATCCGCGCTGATCGTTATCATTGTGTCGGGGATAGAAAATTTGATCGCGTTGCTGAGCAGGTTATCCAGAACCTGCTCGACGCGATAGGCATCTGCATGGACAGATGGTAATGCATCCTGGATGTTCTGATGGATCTTGATCGATTTCCGACTCGCAAGCAGGATGTCTGTCTCTCTCCTGTCGGCGAACAGATTCTCCAGGTCGATCATCTCAAGATTCAGATCGAGCCGTCCCGACTCGATGACACTGACATCCAGCAGGTCATCGAGCATGTCTACCATCGTTTTGCTGACCTTATTCATCTTCTCCAGGGCCGGGAGGGCTTCATCGGACACAACAGAAGGCGTCCCGGTCAGCAGCAGTCGAGATAACCACGAATGATACTGAGTGGATTCCGGAGGTCGTGGGCTGCCATGCTCAGGAGTTGTGTCTTGAACTCGCTGCGATCATTGAGTTCCTGATAGAGCAGCCCCTTCTCAACGGTGATGGAGAGTTGCTTGGTTACATTGAGGAAGAGATTCACATGGACATCACGAAATGTGTCAGCTTGCATACTGCTGAAGAACACGAATCCCACCGGCCTGCCCAGAGCAATGAGGGGGCAGGTCAGGTTGGAGCCTATCCCCTCATCCACCATGTTCTTTGTCGACCTGGAATCGGGATGCTCACGCAGATAGGCAACGAGGTCGTTGATGATGCGCGGCTCTCCCGTGTCGATGATATTCTGGAGACTGCTCCCTTCGAGTGGGGCCGTATACCCCGGCTGGATCTTCCGGACCGGCAAGACGGCCCGCACCCAGCGGGCGACAACATCGCGACCCTGGTTCTCGAGGAGCGCTACACTGATTCGATCGAAAGGAATAAGTGACCGGAAAGAATCGAACACGAGGTCCATGATATCATCGAATTCCAGCCCCTCGTTGATGCGTGCCATAAGCTGGGCATGCAGTCGTATCTCCATGGACTTCTCTTTCAGAACCCGACCCAGATCGAGCAGTGCTTCGCCGAGGGCTCCTGTATCGTCTTGCTTGCTTGCCTGCCTGGATTCCGATCGAAAAGTCCTCGTTGCTCATGGCAACCACGGCTTCTTTGAACTTCGGTATCCTTAAATCAGTCATACGTGTATTCCAATCAGACCTGTTCGACGGACAGTCTATAAACCGGACAAGCGGGAGCGATATATATGCACTCCTGGTCGCCTCTACTGATCATATCATGGATTCAGACTGTAACCTGACCAGATAATTGCCAGCCTGTCAATCACCGGTTCATGTAACCCTCCTGCCCTGTCACGCGACAACCGTGGCATTCGAGCAGTGTGGACCCACGCGAAATCGCCCCGGTATCAGTAATTGCGCACGGCGCGAGCGAAGTTGAGTCTGGTGTTCCGGTCAGACCAGTCGACCCGGCCTGAGAAAATAACCACCCAGGCACGCCCGTCAGGTCTTCTGTCACCGGTCCAGATGCACCAGGTGTCACGGAAGAACAGGGGATCTATAAACATACCACGGTTCTTCCTCGTGCTCTCGAGGAGTGAGGCGGCCTCTTCCAGAGTCGGCAGGCGCCAACCGGTACAGCCTGCATAACCGGTACTGTTCAGTTCATCTATCCATTGTTCGGCTTCGGTGAACGTCACGAAATCCGCCGTCCCCGATTGATGCCACATCAGGCCGCTTCTCCGGTCGATGACGACCTCATCACTACCGTCGAATTGCTGTTCGAACTCATTCTCATAGTCTCCCGATGGATTCCAGAACCGGTCGAATAATCCCTTCTGGCGAATCATCTGTCGGCCATCCAGCCACGACAGGGAAGTATACGTTGATCGAAGGGTCCCGGTCGGGGTTGCTGATTCCGGTTCCGATCCAGCGGATATATCCGGGAGACCATCTCCCGATTGCGACTCTGTTCTTACCAGTCTGATATAAAAGGGAAGACAGAAAGCTTCCCGGTATGACTCGGCTGCGATAAAACCGCTGAGCGTATCTTCTTTGACCCGCATTTTGAGCGTGAGTTTATGCCGGAACCGCAGAGTCTCCTCGGTCGGCAGTTCGGCAGCAAAGCTCATGGACACAGACTCCCCTTCGGAAACGATCTGTGCCACCGCAGGCAGAGATCCCATGGCAGGTCGACCTGCTGCAGGGGTTGCCATCGACGCCATGCCGCTGCTATCGACGGTGATCTGAACAGGGATCGACAGCTGAGAGGATTCGATGGCGCCCGTCCACGTTCCGGTGATCTCAGGCCGCGACTCCATCTCTGATCCCCAGTCATCCCGGGTCTCACCGCTCCCTCCCCTGGCTTTCTTTCCGTGGATAACTGCGAGAATGTTCCTGGCAATCATCTCGGGATTGATGTAGGGACCATTGCAAAGAACGGCAACCACCGTCCGCTCTTCAGGTACAAGCAGGAGGTGGGTCCGCACACCGGGCATTCCCCCTCCATGCCCCGCTGTACGGTAACCATCACTTTCACCGACCGACCATCCCAGTCCGTAGAATGATCCAGCTGTTCGCGGATCCGGTGGTGCCCGCATCAGGTCGATGGCTGAGTCACTGATGATTGACTGCTCACTACCGGAGTACACCTTCACGTGAAGCATGCCGAATGTGACGAGGTCGTGCGCGCTGGCATAGATCGACGAGGCACCCCGCGCATCATGGTCGTAGAACGGAGAGGTAGCCTTGTTCTCCATGTACCTGATGGCGACGTCATCTCCCGTGAGTTCCTCAGTAACGACCTGGGAATGCCACATGCCGAGGGGTTCAAACACCTCCGTACGCATGAACTCCCCATAGCTCCGGCCCGACACCCGTTCGATCACCGTTTCGAGGAGCCCATATCCGAGATTCGAGTACTCGAAGTGCTCGCCGGGTTGTGACACGATGATACCGTATCTGCCGATAGTGGTATCCGCATCGGGCCTCTGGATCGAATCTCCTTCGAAGAAAAAATTCCAATGCATGGGCAGCCCGGCGGTGTGATGCAGGATCCGCTCGACCGTCGCTGAAGAGGCATCCCCTTCGAAGGCCCGCACCTTTGTCCGGCCGAGGTAATCGTTGATCGGTTTCTTCAGCTCGATGAGATCGCGTTCCACCAGAATCATGAGAGCGGTCGCGGTCAGAGGTTTCGTTACCGATGCCAGGGAATACATCGTATGCGGTGTGGATCGGATCTGCCGTGCCCTGTCCGCGTAACCGAAGCCTTCCTCCCAGAGAATCTCGCCATCGGTGGCCACCGCCACCGCTACGGATGACACCCTTGTCTGTGCCATCTGTTGAGCGATCAACCTGCGAACACCACTGAACCGGTCAGGTTCCGGTTCTCCGGCGCTGTCACCGATCGTCGTGAAAACGAGAGTGAGCGCGAGCACAACGAAACCGCTGCTCCTGATCACAAACATCTTCTTCACCTGCCTGGGTTTTTCTCGGTACATCACGTTGATGTTCCTCAATGTCCGATGGGCGGGCAGGCAGATTACGTGCAGTACATTCTGACACACATCAATACGCCGATCACGCACACATGTTGCATTTAGCGTGATTGAATCAATGAACACCCGACCAACCAGGAGCGATCTGATCAGGCAGACTATAGTCAGATGCTGTCAGGCTTGTGATCTTGTAATCAATAGTGGGTCCCGTGGAAATAAGGTTACCCTCTCACCGGCCTATGCTTATCTCAACTCGACGGTCGCCTGTAGGGCTATCGGCAGAGCAACAAAGGAAAATGAGGAAACCACACTTCCCCTCAGGGGCCGGAAGAAGAAACTTTCCGACAAAGAGTGGATCCATTACCTGGGGCGAGATCGCCTGGGACTCAACGACAAAGTCATTGATGGTATCCTGACAGGATTCACATCCGTTCTGCCTGATTGGACGATGCTGATCGATCGAAGTTTTCTGAGCGATGATCATAAGGAACTCTACAATGAAGTCGTTGAAGGCCGGAGAGACAGCTCCCGACCCGGCCGGTTGACGCCCTTCCCGGTCCCTTCTAGAGTGTATTGTATCAGCCGCTTTCTTTCTGGAAGGATCACATCATGAAATCCCGTAACCGGGGACCGGGGTTCATCCTCATCCTCCTGGGTATCATCCTCCTCGTGGGGAACCTGGGATACTTCTCACTGTTCGATTTCTGGCCGCTCCTTGTCATTTTTGCCGGTGTTCTCTTCTTTATCCAATGGATCAGTGATCGGGAGAACTACGGCCTGCTGATGCCCGCTTCGGTCATGATCATCGTCGGTCTTCTCTTCCTCTACTGCCAGTATTACGGCTGGTATCAGATGAGAGATCTATGGCCGGTCTTCGTCATGGCGCCCGGTATCGGTTTCATTCTCATGTATCTCCTGGGTGAACAGGAACCGGGCCTGCTGATTCCCGGCGGTATCATGCTGGCCATCAGCATCATGTTCCTCAGCTCCAATGATTGGGTATGGCGCTGGTGGCCGGTGGTGCTGATCATTGTCGGGGCTCTTATACTCCTGCGCCCTCCGAAACCGACCGTCACAACGCTGGCCGAGGATCCGGGAGGACCGCCATCAGAGGCAGAGAAGCCTGAGATCCAGGAGGAACCGGAGCCGAGTGATCAGGATTGATATCGAGCAGGTCTGATCCAGTACACCTTCGATCAGGGATGGACTGATTCGTGGATACAAACCGTTTCTTCTCAAAGACAGTGACAGCGATCGCGGCCTTCGCCGCTTTCACGCTGGTGGCCGCCTCACCGGACAACGCTGCTACGGCGCAGGAGACATCTCAGGCGACCACTGGCGGAGGTGGATACCTCTCCACGGCCGGCACCACACAGGCGGGACTCGTTTTCTCAGTCTCCTTTGCCGGCAGCGCGCGGTCTGAGCGGTTGACCGGCCGGGTGTACATCGCCATCAGCCATGAGGAGGCAGGACGCGGCCGAGGGAACGCCCGGGGACCGATATGGCAGGCGGGCGAGACCGGAGTGCCGCTGTTCGGCCGGAACGTCGATGATCTCCGACCCGACCGACCGATCGGGTTCGACGACGAGGTATATGGCTACCCGCTTGCCGCCTTCGAGGAGATCCCACCGGGGGAGTACTGGGTGCAGGCATTCTTCAACGTCTATACCAGGTTCGAGCGGGCCGACGGCCACACCGTCTGGCTCCACATGGATCAGTGGGAGGGACAGAACTGGAGGCGGTCACCGGGAAACCTCTTCAGCGAGCCACAGAAGGTCATCCTGGATCCCGACGCGGGAGGTACCATCCACCTCGTGTGCGACCAGGTGATCCCACCGATCCCGGAACCGGAGGAGACCGAACAGACGAAGATCATCAAGATCGAGAGCCGGATCCTCTCCCAGTGGTGGGGTCATCCGATATATATCGGAGCGACCGTCACCCTGCCGACAGGGTACCATGACCACCCCGACGTTTTTTATCCGGTCAACTACCGTCAGGGACATTTTTCGACCCGACCTTCGCGGACACAATCCGAGGAGACCCTCGCGGTCGAGTGGCCTGATGGGAACATCCCCCGGTTCATCACCGTCACTCTGCAGCACCCTTCTCCCTACTATGATGACTCCTACGGTGTGAACTCCGAGAACAACGGCCCGTATGGGGATGCCATCATGCAGGAACTGATCCCCGCGGTGGAGGAGCGGTTCAGGATCATCAAGGAGCCGTGGGCCCGCAAACTCTCCGGCGGTTCTACCGGCGGCTGGATCGCCCTGGCTCATCAGGTGTTCTATCCCGATTTCTATGGCGGTGTCTGGGCAAGCTGTCCTGACGGAGTCGATTTTCAGGGGCATCAGATCGTGAACATCTACGAGGATGAGAACGCCTACTGGATCGAGAATGGCTGGATGAAGGTGGATCGTCCCAACCGCCGCTCCCCCGACGGCAACATCCGCTCCATGATGAAGGATGAGAACCGGTACGAGCTGGCAGTGGGTGACAATTCGCGGTCGGGCGGTCAGTGGGACATCTGGGAGGCCACCTACGGTCCCGTCGGACCCGACGGGTATCCGATGCGGATATGGGACAAGCACACTGGTGAGATCGATCATGAGGTCGCCGGGTTCTGGCGCGAATACTACGACCTCCGGTATATCCTCGAACGGGACTGGGCAGAACTGGGACCGAAAATGGTCGGTAAGATTCATGTCTACACCGGAGATATGGACTCCTATTACCTCAATAACGCGGCTCACAAGCTTCACGACTTCCTCGAATCGACGACGACGCCCTACTACCGGGGTGAGGTCGTATTCCAGCCACTCGCCCCGCATTGCTGGGGACCGGGAGGAGTGGAACTGTTGAGAAAGATGACCCGGCAAATCGAGGAGTATGCTCCACCCGGTGCCGATATCTCCTCGTGGCGCTATCGATGATCTGCCGGACTGTTCGCCGAATCGTGCGGATGACGGAGAACTGAGTTGCCGATTCTCGCGCTGATCAGGAAGCTCCTGAAAACCCTCAACTCTGACGGAACACCGGGGCAGGTCGCGGCGGGTATCGCCATCGGCGCTGTTCTCGGACTCACGCCGATCAACAATCTGCACAACCTGATACTCCTCGGGATCGCGCTCATCACGCGTGTCTCCCTCTCCGGGGTGTTTCTTGGCTGGATGCTCTTCATCCCGGCTGGATTTCTGCTCGACCCTCTCTTCCACGGAATCGGAGAACGGCTTCTCTTCGAGACCTCTGCGCTCACATCCCTGTGGGAGAAGTGGTACAACACGCCGGTCGTGGCCCTCACCAATTTCAACAACACGGTCGTGCTGGGCAGTTTCCTGGTCTGGCTCGTGCTCTTTCTGCCGGTCTACTTCCTCTCACGAGTGGGTGTCGAACAATATCGGACGCACCTCTATGACCGGGTCGCAAACATGAAGTTCATCAAGGCACTGAAGGCATCGAAGCTGTACAAAGTCTACCGCCTCTTCAAGCCGGATATGAGTTGATCGATGAAGGTCTTCCGCCTGAAAGCGATCATCCCCCTCTCTCTTCTCCTGGTGTTCTCGGGTCTCGTCTACCTGCTGCTTCTGGACGGAATCGTACGCCTCGGGATCGAATTCATCGGGTCACAGATCACCGGCGCCAGGGTGGATATCGAAGCGGTGGAGGCGCGTCCTCTCTCGGGACGGATCGTCATCCGCGGCCTCCAGGCCGCCAATCCCAACGAGCTGATGACGAACATGGTCGAGATAGAGGAGCTTGTCGCCGATCTGCGCCTCGCACCCCTGCTGCAGAAGAAGGTGGTAGTGGACACCATGGTGATCCGCGGAGTCCGGTTCGGCACCCCTCGCACCGAATCGGGCGCACTGTCGCGCAAGGAACAGAGCACCGGCGAGCCTGCGCGACGTGTGGCCGCGTGGATCAGGGACCTGCCGATCCCCGAGTTCAGTTTCGAGGGACTCTCTGAAACCGTCGACATCTCTTCACTTGAGACCGACAGTCTGGCGACCGTCATCGCCGCCCGCGGCATCATCGCGGCTGCTGATTCATTCCGTGAAGGTTGGACAGCGCAGGTGCAGGCGCTCAACGTGAGATCTGAGATCGATACCGCCCGAGCCCTTGCCGGGCGACTCCAGGGGATCAACCTGCGGGGGCTGAACCTTCGCCGGATCAACGAAATAAAGAACACCCTCTCCTCCGCGAATGGTTTCATGAGAACGCTTCAGCGGAAGGGAGAGGATCTCGGCGATCTTCGGGGGAGCATCGAGACCGGTATCGGAGATCTTCGCCAGAGGGTGGTGAGTCTCGATGATACCCGCGGCATCGACCAGGATTACGCTCGGGGACTCCTGCGCATCCCATCCATCGAGGCTCCCGATATCGGACCGGCACTCTTCGGAGAGATGGCCCGTGAACGGATCCAGCCGGCCCTCAACATCCTCGACACGATCGAGAAGTATGCTCCACCCGGGCTTGACCCGAAGCGCAAGCCGGGCCCGAAACGGCTCCGCATGGCCGGGAGTTCGGCAGAATACCCGCGTCGGGAGTCACACCCCCGATTCCTGCTGGCGTATGGTGAGTTCACCCTGATCCTCGGCGAAGAGAACCGTCCTGAGGAATACCTCCTCACCATCAATGGTCTGAACTCCGACCCAGAGGTATATGGCCGACCGACCGGTTTCACATTCGAACGCACAAGCGGCGGTGCTGGAGACCGCGTGATCAACGCCTCGGGAGTACTCGATCACACATCCTCCCCATCCCGGGACTCGATCGAGGTATCGCTGACAGGCGCCGGAATGGGAAAGGTCGCGCTCGGTTCACTCGGTGGATACCTCGATCTGGGGATCGGTGAGGCTGGTATATCGCTGGTACGCACCGGGGATGGCCTCGATGCCACGCTGCGATGGGAATGCCCTGAAGTGCGGTGGGAGTCTACCGGTGAGCGGTCGGAGATCGAGGCCTTCGTCTGGCAGACTCTCTCATCCATGAGAGAGGTGTCGGTCGTTGCCACAATAAGCGGAACGTCAGGCGAGCAGCGATTCACCGTGGAATCGAATGTATCGTCGGAACTCTCACGCGCCCTCAGGAGACAGCTGGGAGAGCAGATCGATCGCGCTGAAGCCAGGGTGAGATCTGAAGTGGATCAGCGGATCAGAGAGTATGAGTCACAGGCCCGGGCCGAGGTGGCCGCAGTCGTTTCCGGGATAGAGGGACGCCTCTCTGAACTTCAGGCACAGTATGATGAGGCACGTACCGAACTCGAAGCGCGGCTGAAGAGCATCACCGACAGACTCCCGTCGGGAATCATCCCACCCTCCTGCCCGTAACCCATACTCTGATTCTCCCGTTTTGTCCGTCTGGCATATCTGGAGCGCTGAGCGCAGTTTGAGAGTTTCGGATACGATTGTCCTGTGATATATAGAAGAAGCCCTGCTGCCGCAGGGCTGTGCCGACGCGGCCTACCCCACCCGGCCGACAGAGGGTTGATACAAAGGAGACAGAATCGATGGCAGTTGAACGAACCCACGACGTCATCGTTTACGGTACCGGTCTCGCGGGACTGCGCGCAGCAGTCGAGATCGCCCGTAAGAGCGAGGGCTCGGTGAATATGGGACTGGTCTCCAAAGTGCAGCTCATGCGCGCCCATTCGGGATGCGCCGAGGGCGGCACTGCGGGAGTTCTCTATCCCGAGGAAGGGGATTCCTTTGACCTGCACGCATGGGACACGGTAAAGGGATCTGACTTCCTGGCTGATCAGGACGTGATCTACAAGTTCGTCCAGCAGAGCCCCGAGGAGATCATGCTGCTCGATCACTGGGGAATCCCCTGGTCGAGGGATGAGCAGGGCAAGATCCTCCAGCGGCCCTTTGGCGGCCACTCCTACCCGCGGGCAACCATGGCGGCCGACAAGACCGGCTTCATGGAGATGCAGTGCCTCTACGACACCCTGAACAAGTGGCCGAACTACACCCGCTACGACGAGGTGTTCGTCACCGGCATCATCATGGAGGAGGGGCGGTTCGCCGGCCTGACCGCCATCAACGCTTTCACGGGAGAAATGGTGGTGATCCGGGGCAAGGCGCTCATCATCGCCAGCGGCGGAGCAGGCGCCATCTACGCCTTCACGACCTATTCACACACCGTCACAGGAGATGGTCTCGTCCACGCTTACCGCACCGGCGTGATCCCGCTCGAGGACATGGAGTTCATCCAGTTCCATCCCACGGGACTGGTACCATCAGGTATCCTGATGACCGAAGGATGCCGGGGTGAAGGAGGGTACCTGCGGAACGCCGATGGCGATCGGTTCATGGAGCAGTACGCCTCCGGAATGATGGAACTCGCCCCGCGTGATATCATCTCCCGATCGGAGATGACCGAGATCATCGAAGGCCGCGGCATCGATGAGCCGAACGGGCTCGACCATGTCTGGCTCGACCTCACACACCTGGGCGCCGACAGGATCAACAGTCGGCTCCCGCTCATTCGGGAAGTCTGCATGGGCTTCCTCGGGATCGACCCGATTCACGACATGATCCCGGTACGGGCAGTGGCCCACTACTCGATGGGCGGCATCGAGGCTGACATCAACGGACGGACCAGGGTGGAGAACATCTGGGCTGCCGGAGAGGCGGCCTGTCACTCCCTGCACGGAGCCAACCGCCTGGGAACCAACTCCACAGCCGAATGCCTCGTCTGGGGAGGTTTCACCGGCAAGGAAGCGCTCGACTATGTACAGGGTGGAGCTGACCTTTCCCCGGTGTCTGCCGACCAGGTGAAGGCCGAAGAGGCGCGGATATTCGAAGATCTCATGAAGCGAAGGGGCAGCGAGAATCCGTACGAAATCCGCCGCGAGCTGCGAACGGTCATGACCGATTGCATGGGTGTGTTCCGCACCGGCGAGCTCATGCAGAAGGGGCTCGACAAGGTAGCGGAACTCAAAGCCCGTTTCGCGAACATCCATCTCAAGGATCCGGGTCGTTTCTATAACACCAACCTCTTCCACGTGCTCGAACTGGAGAACCTCCTCGATCTCGGCGAGGTGATGCTCACCGGTGGTCTGGCCAGGGAGGAATCCCGGGGAGCTCATTCCCGGAGGGACTTCACCGAGCGCGATGATGAGAAGTGGTTGAAGCATACTCTGGCATGGAATCGAAGCGATGGACCGGAACTCGACTACAAGCCGGTGACCATTTCCCACTGGAAACCGGTTGAGCGGAAATATTAGTGCCATGACATCAGGAGACAACGATGCCTGAGATCAAACAGTATCCCAACAAGCTGGGCCTGAAGGGGTGGGTAGTCGGCGGGAAGTGGGGACCGGAGCGTTACCTCTACACCCTGCATCGGGTAACCGGTCTGGGAATCCTGCTCTACTTCGTGATGCACATCTTCGTGACGGCGACAAGATCGATCAGTCAGGAGCTGTGGGAACGAACGATGGCGGGAGTCAGCGGTACGTTCTTCCTGGTAGGCGAGTACCTGGTCTTCGTCGCCTTCGCCTTCCACGCCCTGAATGGACTCCGGCTCGCCCTCATCGAACTGGGTGTGCTGACCGGCCCCGCCGAGGAGCCGATCTATCCATACAAGAGTTCATTGAACGTCCAGCGTCCCTACATGGTAGTGATGATGATCCTGGCCGCGGCCGTTGTTCTGGCCGGCGGGTACGATTTCTTCATCGCTACCGGGCATTGAGGGGGTGATGAATCGTGAGCAGCAATAACACCAGATTGTGGACATGGCACGTTCTGGCCGGTCTCATACTTGTCGTTCTGCTGGGGCTGCACATGTTCGGCATGCACCTGAACGATCTGTTCCATCTCGAGTCGCTCAATCCCGAGGGGGGCAGCCCGATCGACTGGGCGAACGTGGCAGCCCGGGCGCAAGCCATCGGTCAGGTGGTCTTCTACATCCTCTTCCTGGGATTCGCCCTCTACCATGGACTGTACGGGCTCCGGAACATCCTCCTTGAATTGAATCCCTCGGAGGGGATGGCGAAGTTCATCAGCCGGGGGATCCTGATCGCCGGTGTCATCCTCTTTGCATTTGGAACCTGGGCGGCGATCGCTGCCCGCAGCACTGCCCTGGCGGCCTTGTAGGAGGCGGATGATGAGCAACGAGAACGAGAAGCTTCAGAACTTCATCTTCCGGGTCAGGCGGTTCGATCCCGGGAAGGACTCCGAGCCCTACTACGAGGACTTCGTAGTTCCCTGCGGACCGGGCATGGTGGTTCTGGATGGGCTCTGGTACATCAAGGAACATCTCGATCCGACCCTGTCCTGGCGCTCCTCATGCAGGATGGGTGTGTGCGGCTCCTGCGGCATGCTGTTGAACGGCAAGCCCCACCTCGCGTGTCACACGCAGGTCAGGGATATCTCAAAGGACATCCTGCTGGTAGCTCCCCTGCCCAATTTCAACATCGTCCGCGACCTCGTACCCGACCTTGCCCCGATGCTGGAGAAACACCGGAAATTGAACACCCGCATCATCCGCGAGGATATTGAGGAAGTACTCGAACCGACAGACCAGTACTGGCAGGATCCCGAGGACCTCACTGCCTACCTGCAGTTCGCTTATTGCATCAAGTGCGGGTGCTGTATGGCAGCCTGTCCCACGCTGGCGACCGATGACGTCTACTCCGGACCGATGCCGCTGACGCAGGGATATCGCTACCTGATCGATACCCGTGACGGTGCCTTCAGGGAACGGGCGAAACTGCTCTCGAGTGAGATCGGCCCCTGGCGCTGCCACTACGCTGGTGAGTGCTCTGCGGTCTGTCCGAAAGGTGTGGATCCCGCCCGCGCTATCCAGCTGATGAAGCGCGAACTGGTCTGGGACCTCGTTAAACTTGGCAAACGACGGCATCAGAAACCGGTCGGTCTCCTGCCGAAGGAGAACCGGGCCACCGAACGCCGGGAAGGGATAGCCGAGGCGCCTGAATTCACCATCGAGGGAGCGACCTCACCGGCCGAGTGACCGGAAGGATCAAGCGACGCACTGGCGGGCATTATTTTGTCTGATCTCTTGTGCTCAGGCCATCCGGAGAAACTCTGCACCACCAATCCCTCTAAACCGATCCGGAGTACAGGTGAGGATAATAATCTGGCAATTACGACCCGCCTGAGTGAGCATTGCGCACATCGTCTTGATCCGATCCGGATCGGAGTACCCGAGTGTGTCATCAAGAATCAGAGGCACCCCGGACTCCTCAGAGACTGTCATGGCAGCCGCGATACGCACGAGCAGCCCCATCTGTTCCTTCGCGCCACCGCTGAAGCCACTGTATGGTATGGTAATCCCCTGCAAGGTTCGCGATTCAATAGTCAGTTCATTACTAAGAGTGACCTCGAAATCAGGGCCGAAAACCACCTTGCCAAGTTTGTCAATCCGCGACTTCAGTGGTGCCACATATGCACGCCGTGCTTCATCCCGGTGACGTTCGAGTGTTTCGTAGAGAAGACGGGCTGCCTCGGCCGATTCAATATTACGTTTTCGCTCCGCCTGGGCACTTGATAACTCCGCCTCCAGAAGACCCTGTTCTTCAGCAAGCCCCTGTTCGCGGTTTGCCTCGAGACGTCCTTCAACGCCTGAACGTTCAGTTATCAGATCCTGTCGACTCTTGCGCCCATTTTCGAGCGCGGCTTCAGAACTTTCACAGAGAGCCTTGACCCTGTCTGGATCATGCTGTTCCAGCTCAGTCTCCAACTTATCAAGTGCAGAGCCGGCATCTTCGGCAAGTTTGTTCAGACGTTCGTGGTCACTTCGAAGCTTTTCGAGTGCCACCGTCTTCTCAGCATCGTTCAATTCCTCTCCAAGACGCTCTATTTCATGTTTCTTTGTTTCCAGAGTCACTCGAATATGTTCAGTAGCAATCCGCAGACTTTCCAGTCGTTCACGAGCCTGCAACTCAGTCGCACGAATTTCTCCCCATTTGTCGTTTACAGTACTATAAGCTTCTGCCGCACTGGTGAGCGCTGTTTCGGCTGACTCAATGTCTGGTGGAAGCGGTTCTTCACTCTCTCTTGTCTCAGCATAATCGGTGATCCGATTTTCCAGACTCATCGATTTGGCAACGATTTCATCCCGGGCCAGGTCCCGCAGACTATCCTTGATCTGTTCGTCCGCACGCCTGACATCCCCACTTGCAGATTCAATCTCTCGCAGCACATCGAAGGCTTGAGCGACTGATTCAACTTTGTATTCCCGCAGGCTGTTGACCAGATTCTCTCTGGCCTGTTCTGCTGCCTTGTTCAGATCGAATATACTTGATCCGGGCTCGACTCTTGCTTCAAGGACATTCGGTAAGGACATTCGGTACATGGATGGTCGTGCTCTTATCTATCGATAACTCCTTTTCACTACCCTTTTCAATCCGAGTGATTTCTCCATCAACCTCAACATCCAATTCGATACCTGCTGATAGATTGACGGTGGGGCCCCCGGCAGCGAGCTGGCTGCCAGTCACCTCGACCTCACGTTCAAGGTTCTGAAGCTCTTTATATGCCTCATCAGAAAGGTCGGTACTTTCAATTACTTCGAGTGCTGTACGCTTCGTCTCCTCGGCCTCAGTGATCAGTCTTATACGATCGTGAAATCGCTCCACTTCCGACTCATCCTGACGGAAATCCAGATCCGCCTGACATTGTTCTTTCTTTCCTGAAGCTTCATCGAGATCTGATTCACATCTGTTTACCTCTTCTTCCACCTTCTTCAGTTCTGAGCCAGCCTCCTTCCAGGCATCCATATCATCCCGTGATGAAGACTCGAGGTCGCTCAGTTCCGTTTCTAATGCCGCGAGGTCATTCTTCAGCTTCTCTCTGGCCGCGACCTTATCTCTAGCCTGTGTTGCCCTTAGCGTGGCCGTTTCAGCTTCTGCATTGGCTGTCTTCGCCTGTTCGACCAGTTTCGACACTTCGTCCCATTTACTACGATCAGCTCTAGCGTCTGTCTCAAGCTGCGGAATATTCTCATCCAACGCGCGAATACGCTCGCTAAGCTGGGCGGAACGATCAGTATCCTTTTTCAAGTCCTCCAAACGGCTCTTCACATCATCCAGACGCTGGCTCAGCGTATCCACATTTTCGCTGTGCGCTTTCAGATCTTTCGATTCCTTGCCGGTCCCGGTGAAATAGCGCTGATACTCTTCTCTGGCTCGATCGAACAAGACACTGTACTCAGCCCCACTGCCAGATGAACCGGAAGCGGCATCAAGAGCAGTGGCAAGAGCCTGGCTGTCAGAGAGCGAAGCCTGATCTAACGCGACTCCCTGGATTACCTGAAGAGCCCTCCAGAGGTCTATATCGAGCGTTTCCGCCAGAATAGACTTGGCCCGCTCGTGGGCTTCTTCACCGGTAAGCGACTCGGGAGTTGGTGCAAGGACGGTCAACTGTGTCTCGGGTTTCTTCTTGAATCGCTTCCGATAGGTGAAATGGTACGGCCCCGTTTCAATCTCAGCCTCCACGCATGGCCCTTCGTCCCGGTCGACCGGAAATGTATCTCTTACCCTTTGATTTCTACTGGAGTCTTTAAATTCGAAGAGCAGATCGAGCGCTTGAACCAGGGACGTCTTGCCCACTTCATTGGGGCCCTCGATAACTGTTATACCACTGGTGAGGTCTACCTTCTGTTTCGTCACACCGCGATAATGGGTGAGTTCAATGCGCCTGATTATCATTGTTCCATCTCCTCGACAAGACGGTAGAACAACGATAGTGCCCGGGTTGCAGCAGCACCCTCCTCACCGCCGGATTCGGCCCGGGCTGAGAGTTCCTCCCACGCTTTGTGGGCATATCCCGACAACCCGACAGCCTCCGCGTCAACGGCATCGGGCATGACCGCAAGACTGGTATTTCGCTCCCAAATATTGAAGGTTGCAAACTGCTCCTGGAACCGAGCGATCAGGTCTTCAAAGCGTGCCCTAAGAGCCAGGGTGAGCGTTCCCTTAAAGGCAGCTCTCACCGCCATTCGTTCCTTGTTGGTGTTCTCCTCGACAGTATTCTCAAAGAGAGCCATATCCTCATCTGTGTTGAGTTCAAAGTGCATCTCTTCAAACCGCCACTTGCTGACTGCATGCTCTTTCACCACAGGCGGCAAATCATCAGGAAGGTCCACAACCAGTGTCTTGCCAGAATTGACTTCATTGAAAAACGTGGGCTCGTGTGAACCGCTGTACCAGATTGCCCCTGACGTCCCGACGCTTGTGGCCGAGTGTCGATCGCCCAGCGCCACATAGTGCACTTGACCATCGGCGATTCGTTTCTCGAGTGCCTGAACGCGAACCATTTCCGGATTGTCGAGATCGGGAGTGAGCGTATCGACCGGTCCGTGACCGATGCAAATAACCAGACCGTCGATTGACTCAAGTTGTTCCAGCGCTGAATCAATCAGATCTTCAAGTGGTTTCTTGCTGTACCAGGGAACTCCTACCAGAGTAACCCCCTCAATACCTGGCACCTGAAACGGAGCAGAATCGGAGATCACTGTCAGGTTATCCGGACAGGTCTCAATAAAGGTTTTTGATCGATAGACTGAAGAAGGATCAAATGTATCGTGATTTGCCGGCAGGATATAGACCGGTACCGGCACTTCACTGATTGCCCCAAGCGCACGCCGCACTGTACTGCGCTTTACCTGATTGGAGTCGAAGACATCACCGCAAACCACAATGAAAGCAGCTTGTTGTTCTTCAGCCAGACGGCCTATTTCCCGGACACTGTCAATGCGATCCTGAGTGAATCGCTCTTGTGCTTCACCGGCGAGGAAGTGCAGGGTCATCCCCAGGTGCCAATCAGATGTATGGATGAAGCGAACCATCTTCCCACCTCCTCAATAATAAAGTCGGTGCATCATTTTGTACCTTACCCACTAACTGTTCCTGTCCTACAGGACACGCTCAAACAGCTCTGTGCACCATATAAACATCATTCAGCGATTGTTCTCTGGAACCGGTCGAACAGCCATTCCAGGAAGAATCCGGCGAAATCACGATCGTCAGTGACCCGCTTGTAGAACTCGAAATTTGATTCGATCATGTCCTGCAGACGGTCGCCCACGATGTGATCGAAGGTCAGCCGGGCATTCTCGGGCGTGTTCACCCTCACGCTGGTTGTCAGCGCTTCGTCTCCAGCCAGGGTTTCTTCGAGCTGGCGGATAAAGACCCGGTCATCTTCGGAGAAATCGGTTCCGAACCGTTCGTTGAGTTCCCGGATGATCTCTGAAAGCGGCTCGATGTCTTCTGGCGACGGTTGATGCGCCCCCTCGTCCCGACGTGGTGGAATCTCAACAGTACCGCGTTCCAGCTCTATCGCACCTTCGAACTCCTTCTTCATAGTGTATGATTCCATGTCGACCTGCTGCTGGATCTCTGCCGGCAGTTCCTCCCGTCGGGCCGGCAGGGCACGCCAGAGGAGTCGGGCAAGGATATATAGTTTCTCAAGATCGGCATCGGTAAAAGCCA
>JALGVQ010000313.1 GCA_025774615.1 bacterium | reverse complement strand
GCAGTGAGAGGAACTGTTCCCGGGCCTGCTCTCTGTCGAATCCTTCAGGGATCCTCCGCGACCCGCTGGAGCCGAAAACGATGAACTCGATGCCGATCTCGGCTGCGCGCCGGAAGGCAGTTTCAGCAAAGCGGAGCACACCTTCGTGGTCGGCTTCCGGCCCGGTGCTCTTGAGTGATCCGGGCAGGAACGAGTTGCACGCCCTCACCGGAAGACCACAGGCATCAGCTGCTTCTTTCTTCTGCCGGAACTCGTCATCGGGCTGATCGGGCAGAAGCAGCCGGCGCACACCCTCCTCGAGATAACTGCAACCCGCCTCCAAGGCGATCGCCGCATTGTCGATCGACGTACAGACACCGATGGGCATGTGAAATTGGTCATCCAGGGAGAGTGCAGAAAGCAGAGCGGGAAGTGCAAGAACACCGCTACCGGTCTGTTTGATGAATTCTCGTCGGGATGGATTCAATATCATGGCTCTTCCCCTTCCGGGAAGGCATGATAAAAGGCCTCACCGGTAATTACCAGCGAGGCCTATTATATAATGGTGCCCGAGGCCGGAGTTGAACCGGCACGGGATTTCTCCCACTGCCCCCTCAAGACAGCGTGTCTACCAATTCCACCACTCGGGCAAGATGTTGCGGGTCGGGTCTCCTTCGATCCAGTTCACACGCTAGTTCACACCACTCGTATCGGGCAGTGTAGCGCTTCCCGGATCAGGCGCGACCGGTGAGGTTCCGGGCAGAAGTGGCAGACCTGTCTGCGGTATCGCCATCTGCTGCTGCGCATCGCGGGTGGCATCATCCATGAGCAGGCTGGAAGCGGTGGTCCTCTGCTGTCCGACCAGTGTCATAACCACAGCCAGAACCAGGAATCCGGTTCCCAGCCAGGTTGTTGCCTTGCTGAGAAAATCGGCTGCTCCCCTGCCGCCGAATATGGCGGTACCCATCTGTCCACCACCTCCGAAAGCGCCGCCGAGTCCCTGCCCCTTTGAGTCCTGGAGCAGTACTACGATCATCAACAGCGCCGCATCGAGTACGAATATGAATAATAGAATCGAGTACATCGTCTGTTACCTGTATCTCCTGTGACGAGCAACAATCTGTCAGACTGATCTCACGATGGCAGCGAATGATTCAGCATTGAGACTCGCTCCACCGACGAGCGCACCATCAATGTCCGGCTGCCCCATCAGTTCTGCAGCGTTGTCAGGTTTTACACTTCCTCCATACTGTATCCGTATGGTTCCGGCAAGATCGGCCCCGAAAGCCTGAGTCAGCTTGGCCCGGATAAAGGCGTGCACTTCCTGAGCCTGTTCCGGGGATGCCGTTTTCCCGGTACCGATCGCCCAGATCGGTTCATACGCGAGGACGAGGTCCTCACCACGGGCGATCTCGACTCCTTCGAGCCCATCCTCGAGCTGGCCGGCGATAACCGATTCGGTCGCGCCCGACTCACGCTCTTCAAGGGTCTCCCCAACACACAGAATGGGGATCAATCCGGCTTCAACCGCAGCCTTGACCTTCAGATTGAGAAAAGAGCCAGACTCATTAAAATACTGCCGTCGTTCGGAATGGCCAACAATAACGTGACTTACGCCAAGGTCCTTGAGCATGGCCGGTGAGATCTCGCCGGTATACGCCCCCTCGTCCTCATGGTACATATTCTGAGCCCCGAGGAAGATACCGGTCCCCTCGAGCACCTTTTCCATTCTGTCGAGCCCGGTAAAGGGCGGACACAGCAGAACGTCTGCGTTCTCGATACCAGCGACAAGCGGTACGAGTGAGTGGGCCAGAGCTGCTGCCTCATCCCTCAGGGTGAACATCTTCCAGTTTCCAGCGATGATATATTTACGCATTATCAGTCCTTGTTGATTACTATCACTGCTTATCAGTCAAAAACACTACTCCTGGCAGTTCCTTGCCCTCCAGATACTCAAGACTTGCTCCCCCACCCGTAGATACGTGACTGAACCGATCAAACATCCCGATCCTGGCCACCGCCGCGGCTGAGTCCCCACCACCGATGATGCTGACGGCCCCCTGCTCTGTCTCCACGGCCATCATCGTGGCGACCGCTGTCGTGCCCTCATCGAATGGAGGCACTTCGAAGACTCCTACCGGACCATTCCATACGATCGTCTTCGCTCCGGAGATCACTGTCTGCCACTTCTCGACTGTTTTCCGGCCGATATCGTAGCCGGCCATATCACCTGGAATGGCATCTGAAGGGACCGTTCTGTGATCCTGCCCCGGTTCCAGCTTCGCCGCCACAACCACGTCGATCGGCAGGTGGAGTGGCGCGCCTTCACCCCGGGCAGAGGCATCAAGAAGATTGCCCGCCATTTCGATACGCTCCTCATCCACCATGCTTTTCCCGATCTTCGCGTCTCGTGCTGCCAGGAAGGTGAATGCCATACCACCCCCAATGAGCACGTGGTCAACCTTCCACCGGAGCGACTCGATCACATCGATCTTTCCGCTGATCTTTGGCCACCAAGGATCGCCACGAATGGCCGGGACGGATCATCAAGGGCGTTGCCGAGATACTCGAGCTCCCGGGCCATCAGATACCCCGCGGCGCACTGGTCGAAGTGAGCAGTGACTCCAGCTGTTGACGCGTGCGCTCTATGTGCCGATCCGAAGGCGTCGTTCACATACACGTCCCCGAGATCTGCCAGTGCCCTGGAGAATTCGGGGTCGTTCGCCTCTTCACCGGAGTCGAAACGGAGGTTCTCAAGGAGCATGACCTCTCCATCACCCAGAGCCCCCGCTGCAGCCACAGCGGATTCCCCGATGATGTCTTCCACGAAGGTGACCGGAGTCCCCAGGA
>JALGVQ010000312.1 GCA_025774615.1 bacterium | reverse complement strand
ATCCGGTGGTCTGTCTGGAATGCTGAGCGATCGACTACCGGGAAGAGGCTGACCTCCCGCCCTGCCCACGCAGAGCACACTGATCAGGAATACTTCAGTCAACGGCGTTTGAAAAAGGAAGCAGGCACCCGCGCGGCCCGCTCACCCGCCGGCGCAAAGAGCAGGTCGAGATCGGCGCCGCCGGTCTTGTTGAACCATTCGACCACAATCTCGTGTGCACCCGCAGCCAGAGGAACGGTACCCTCCAGGCCCTGCGATCCATGCAGACCGTCATTGTCGACCACGACGTTGCCATCTATCAAGAGCCGGGAGCCATCATCAGAGACCAGGGTGAAGATGTAGATATCGTCCCGCGGGATGCCGATATACCCGGAATACCGGTAACCGACATACTCGACCCGGTCGGGAGCATCCGGCAGAGACACATCCGCGATACTCCCGGATGATACCCTCCGCTGGCGATCGAAGTCGGGAAGCAGGTCCCAGTTGCCATGGTATTCCTCGATCGTAAGACCATCGCGCAGGCCGGATACCTCCACCGCCGGTGCGGGCTCCACCCGCGTAAAACTCTTCTCCGTCACCGCGCTCACCGGTACACCTTCATGAAAGGAACGCGCCTTCACTGTTGTCGATGCAGAAACAGTGAAGGGGTCTTCGTAGAGGGTCGATCGGGCATCGGGATCGGACCCGTCGAGGGTGTAGCGCGATTCAAGCCCGGTCGACCGGGAAGTGAGCGAGACTGATATCGGGTTCACCAGGATCGTCGCGGCTGCTTCAATAGTCGGGGCCTCGTACACGATCGGCTCACCCTTCACTTCGAGCACCACCACCGAACAGTCCTCATCAGGCATCCCGGCGGGCAACGACAGGTGCAGGTCGGAATCGACCCGCTCGACGGGGATCCGCTCACCCCTGTCGGACAGCAGCCAGGCCCGGCCCGGTCTGTTGCCGATCCCGGGCAGAATGAGTTGACCATCAGTGGGCCAGTCGAACACATGCAGGTAGAACCTGGTCTTCCGCCCCTGTGGTTCCATGGTGATCCGACCCCAGGGGACCGCCCCGAACGGACTTGCCGTAGTCCCGTATATCGACTCACCGTTCACGTCCATCCACGCCCCGATCTCTGCCAGACGCTCGATGCTCTCCTGCGGGAAGGTGCCTTCCGGTGTGGGACCGACGTTGAGGAGGTAGTTACCTCCCTTCGAGGCAATATCGACAAGCATGCGGATCAGTTCACGGGTGGACTTGTACTGGGTCTCAGCCCGGTTGTACCCCCAGTACCGGTTCATGGTCATGCAGGTCTCCCAGTCGACACCCGGCAGCCCAGTGGCGGGTATCTGCTGCTCCGGGGTCCCGTAGTCACCGGCCGATCGGTCATCGGTGGAGATCCCCTCCATGCCGCCGCGGTTCACATCTACCCGATTGTTCACGATCACGTCGGGCTGCAGTTCGAGACAGAGGTCAAAGAGGGGCTGGCCGTAGTCATGGCTCCAGGTGCTCTCCCACTCCCCATCAAACCACATGATCCCGATATCACCATAGTTGGTGAGGAGTTCGGTGACCTGGCCACGGAGATACTCCACATAGCGGTCGAAATCGGCCCCCTCGGCCGATCTCGTCTCCCAGCCGCGTCGCGGCAGGTAATCGGGATGGTGCCAGTCCATGATCGAATGGTACCAGCACATCTTCATGTCGTGACGGCGGCACGCCTCGGCCAGTTCGGCCATGATATCCCTTTTGAACGGCGTCTCCATGACATCGTAGTCACTGACTTCGGAGTCGAAGAGAGCGAACCCGTCATGGTGTTTCGAGGTGATGACGATGTATTTCATCCCCGCGGCCTTCGCCATCCTCACCCATGCATCGGCATCGAACTCGACCGGGTTGAACTCACCGAGGAACTGCTCGTACTCCTCGACCGGGATCTGGGCGGTAGTCATGATCCACTCGGCATGGTGGGTATCATCCTTCCACTCACCGGCCGGAATGGAGTAGAGCCCCCAGTGGATGAAGAGCCCGAAGCGGGCCTCCCGCCACCATTCCATACGACGGTCTTTGTCGTCTTTGTCGGTCTCGAACCGGCCGGCTCCGCCTGAACACGCCGCCATGGTGAGAACGAGGATGGATACCATTCCACATGAGAAGAGAGTGCGAAAGCGGGACATCGGTACCTCCGGTCAGGGGGTTTCATCGATCGTGTTTCATCTTATCCCACAATGCATCACAGTCAAATGCCGACCGGCATTACCTGACGGATGAACGTCCTCCATGCTACAATCTGCTTTGCTGCATCGAGTGCCCTGACGGAAGGAGTTCAATGCCGGAACGGAACCGACGTGATTTCCTGAAAACTGCCGGACTGGGGGCAGCCACTGCCGGGATCTTGCCGGCTCTCCTGCATGGGTGCGGGAATACCGACCGGTCACGATCGCGGCAACGACCGAATATCATCTTCATCATGGCCGACGATCTGGGATACGGCGATCCGGGATGCAACAACCCCGACTCAAAGATCCCCACCCCCAATATCGACCGTCTGGCCCGGGAGGGCATGAGATTCACTGACGCTCACAGCGGATCGGCCGTATGCACTCCCACCCGGTACGGGGTCCTTACCGGCCGTTACTGCTGGCGGACCCGACTCACCGGGCATGTGCTCTGGGGTTACTCCCCTCCTCTGATCGAACCGGGCCGGATGACCGTGGCCTCGCTGCTGCAGGAACGGGGGTATGCGACAGCGTGTGTGGGTAAATGGCACCTGGGACTCGGATGGGAGACATCCGACGGTTACCGGTTCAGTGACCGGTCGGATGAGACCGGGGAGACGGTCGATTACAGCAGACCGGTGACAGACGGGCCGTGTGATCACGGATTCGATTACTTCTACGGGATTCCGGCATCGCTCGACATGGTCCCCTATGTCTACATCGAGAACGACCGGGTATTGGATCCCCCGACTGAACGGATCGAAGGCCGGGGAGGACTGGCCTTCTACCGTGCCGGTCCCGCTGCGCCCGGATTCGACCATGAGCAGACCCTTCCTCTGCTGACAGAGAAGGCGACTACATACATCGACCAACACCTGGAAGCCCATCCCCGCCAACCCTTCTTCCTCTATTTCCCTCTCCCGGCGCCTCATACACCCGTTCTGCCCGTGAATGAATACTCCAGATCGAGCGAAGCCGGTGACTACGGTGATTTCGTCGCCCAGGTCGATGGAACGGTAGGAAAGATCATGGAAGTCCTCGATCGGCATGGTGTCGCGAAGGACACGCTGATCATCTTCACGAGCGACAACGGCTCCACGATGACGCCGATGACAGATTTCGACCACCTTCCCAACGACCGTCTCCGGGGGAGGAAATCGGATGTCTGGGATGGGGGACACCGGATCCCGTTCGTGGCACGCTGGCCGGAGATCATCGAGGCCGGAACAGATAGTTATGAAACCATCTGCCTCACCGATCTGCTGGCGACCTGCGCGGCGATCACGGATGCGACCCTGCCGGAAGATGCCGGTGAGGACAGCTATGACATGCTGCCCGCCTTGAGACGTTCGACCGGACAGTCACCGATCAGGGAAGCGACCATCCACCATTCGATCGAAGGCATGTTCGCAATCCGGGCCGGCCGGTGGAAAATGATCGAGGGACGCGGTTCAGGCGGCTGGACCGGAGGAGGAGAAGATGATCCGGCTGCCGGTCAACTGTACGACATGACGGCTGATCTCGAAGAAAAGAGAAATCTGTATCTGGAGCAGCCGGATGTGGTTGAGCGGCTGTCAGCGCTGTTGGAGCGATACAGGAACGGGAAGCGCAGCGCACCGGTCACCAGGTGAAGAAGATTCTCCAGATGAAAAGGGCGGGTTACCCCGCCCTTTCCTGCTCCGATCCCTGCGATCCCTGTCAGAAACCGATCTACATATCGACCAGTCCGGCCAGCTTCAGGATCTCGATGTAGTTGATGATCGCCTGAAGGTCGGAGGTCGTCCGGTTCTGGGCGTCGAGCATCTTCTTGATGTCGAGGACACTGAACTCACCATTGATGAGCAGGTTGATCTCACCGGTGTTGGCGATACTCTGCCGGGAGTATGGGAACTGTGTCCGCTGTTCCTCGGTTACCTCGCCCATGAACACGCTATATCCGTTGTAACCGTTCTCCTTCACGCGCGAGGTCTGGGAGGGGATCATCCGGGCGGCGCGGCGCTCGAGGTCGGTCAGCTGAATCCGTAACGGCTGCGTCCCCAATCGGGTGGCCGTTGCAGTCATGTGCGCCTGAAGCGCCTCGATGTGGGCCTCACCGATCGCTTCTACTGATGCGATCATCTGCTCAACGTGATCCCCGACAAGATCGCTCCCCGGAGCCAGTTCGAGGATTGACTGCAGGGTCGCCTTCTCGGCAAGCACCGTACCCTCGACGTGGGCGCGCGCCCAGGCGTACATCTCAGCGAGATCGCTCGCAGTCGCCCCGTTCAGCCTCTCCTGCCCAATGACGAACTGGTGGCCGAGCCGGCGTGTGGCATTGCTGGCGGTCTCGCTGGCGATCCTGATGGCCATGTCATCATCGGCGCTGGCGACCGTGTATGCGCCGGCCGCGCCGATAACAGCAACGCGTTTCATCTGGGTCGGGTCGGACTTGTCGATCCGGTCACCCGAGGTGTGGTACCACTGGTC